>JAEZIF010000500.1 GCA_023416135.1 Pseudomonadota bacterium | reverse complement strand
ATCGTTGGTATTGCCAGCTCACCCGCTGCAAGTGCGGCGTCGCACCGACGCCTAGCGCTTCGTTTTGGCACTTGCTCCGTCAACCATACGATTGTGCGCGTATCGAGCAGGAGGCTCGTCGAATCCTTTCATGATGTTCCGCCATTCGCGATCTTCGTGATAGTCGTCGTCGATCGGCCCGACGATATCGCCCAAAATCCTGAAAGTGCCTTTGGTGGCGCCCCACAAGGTCTCCGGCTTCTCGCGCACGGCGACGATCTGCACCTTCACCTCGCCGCGCTTGGTAACGGTTTTGGGCTGGCCGTTGATCTTCCTCTCCATGCGACCGGCTCCGAATGTGACCATGTGATAAGGTCACATCGTCCGAAGGGTCAACGTCCGGCGGCCGCCCGCACCTCGGCGGAGCGGTCCCACAGGTTGGGCTGCTCCTTGTTGGTGTAGCCCGACACGAAGAGCTTGGGCTCGCCCGTCTTCACGTCGAAGGTGTGGCGGCGCACCGCGCCGATGTTGCCGCCATAGACGTGGATGCTGATCGAGCCCTGGTCGAGGAGCGCGTTGGTCACCTGGTGGATGTCGCCTTCGGCCGGCAGCAGGACCTCGACATCGCCCGGCCCGAGAGCGTTCAGCAGGCCGGGCTTGAGCGCGCCGGTTGCGGGATCGGGCTCGAAGTGAAGTGACGTCTCCGACCCGCGCAGCATGCCGACCATGCCCCACATCTGATGGTCGTGCACCGGGGTCACTGCCCCCGGCGCCCACACGAAGCTCACGACGCAGAAGCGCTCGAACGGATCGCACCAAAGCAGGTTCTGGGCGTAGCCGTGTGGCGGCACCCCGGCCATCGACTCCGGCAGCCAGTCGTCGCGCGACACCAGCTCGCCCAGGAGCTTCCGGCCGACCTCGACGATCGCCGCGTCGTCCTTGTCCTGCCACGCGCCTCCCACCAGGGAGGTCATGTCTCCGATGAAGCGGCGCAGGCGGTCGATGGTCATCCTCTCCCCCTGGCAATCACCGTCCGGTGTCCTGTCCCGAGTAACGCGGCCATTCGTGCGCCGCGATCTGGTCGAGCGACGGCGTCGGCTGGCCGAGCCTGATCTGGTAGACCCAATAGTTGCTGAGCACGCGCTGCACGAAGTCGCGGGTCTCGTGCAGCGGGATCGAGGCGATGTAGAGCAGCGGATCCTGGCCTGCGTTCAGGGCGTTGTCCCAGCGCATGACGTTGCCCGGCCCGCCGTTGTAGCCCGCCGCGGTGCGCACCAAGTTGTTGTCGACCTCGCCCAGCAGGGAGACGATGTAGGCCTGCCCCAGCGCCACGTTGGTCGTGGGATCGTGGGGATTGCCTCCCGCCGTCTCCGGCGCATAGCGGGTCGAGACCAGGCGCGCCGTGCCCGGCATGAGCTGCATCAGCCCCATCGCGCCCACGGTCGAGCGCGCCTTGGGATTGAAGGCCGATTCCTGGCGCATGAAGCCCCAGACCAGCGCGCGGTCGAGCGACCAGCCGCCGACCGGCTGCCACGGCGGCACCGGATACATGGCGCCGTCATAGCCCTTGATGTTGTGGCGCTGGTCCCAGTTGGCATTGCCGACCCGCACCGACAGGCCGGGCAGGTTCGCCTTCTGCGCCACCGACATGACCGTCTCGATGTATTGCGGGTCGGCGTCGATCGAGGCCGCGAACAGCTCGCGCTCGGCCGCCGTCTGGGCGCCGAGCTGGAACAGCGCGAGCGCGCGCCGGCCGGCACGGTCGTTCTTCAGCACGTCGCCGCGGCGGCGGTCGAGCGCCGGCACGTTCCAATCGGGCTCGATCCGCATGCCGAGCGCTTTCTGGGCGATCAGGCCGTGGAAGGTGCGGCCATGCAGCGCAGCGCGCTTGAGATATGGCGCGAACTTCTGCGGATTGCCGGCCAGCAGGTTGGCCCGGCCGGCCCAGAACGAACCGGCCGACAGCGTCCACGACGACGCCTGGTCGGGCGCGGCATCGGCCACCGCCTCGAAGCGGCGCGCGGCTTCGGCGTAGTTGCCGCCCTTGAAGGCCGCGAGGCCGGCCGTCCAGTTGGCGTCGGGCGGCATCGAGACCTCGATCGGCACCTGCACGCCGCGCTGCGAATCGGCTTCGAGCGCGCGGGTGCGCATGCGGCCTCTCCACAGCTCGACCTCCTGCGGGCCCAGCACGTCGACCGTCGACTTGCGGTCGAGCAAGGCGAAGGCCGCATTGAAGCCGCCGTCGTCGGCCATGGTCTGAAGGCGCGCGCGCAGCTCGGCGGCCTGGCCGGCGTCAGCACCCCGGGTCGTGCGCACCGCGGCAAAGGTGGGCGATGTCTGGGCGAATCCGACGAAGCTCGCCGGCGTGACCTCGCCCGCCCCTGGCGTGCGCCGCGCCACGGCGAGCTTGTAGATCGCCGGCGCATCTGGATGGTCGTTGTAGTCCTGCAGCCATTGGGCGAGCTCGGAGAACTTCGCCTGGTACTGCGGGCTCAGGAGACGCTGGGCGCCGACATAGCCCATCAGGGTCTTGTCCTTGACCTGGGCGATGTCGGCGTCGGCCTGGGCGAACTGGCCGCCGGCCTGAGCCTGGAAGATGCGGCGGTAGCGATCGCGCTCCTCGGCATCGAGGACCGTCGGGAGATCGGCGACCACGGCCATCTCGTCGAGCTCGATGACGGGCGGCGGCGGCACGAACACCGGACGGCGCGGGACGATGGTGGGATGCGCGCCCGGGCGCGCGGCAGCGGGCTTCTTGGCGGCGGCCGACTTGGCGGCAGCGGGTTTGGCGGGTGGCTTGGGCTTGGTCTGGGTCTGCGCCTGGGCCCCGGCCACCAGCATCGCCGCGGCCCCCAGCAACAAGATCGAGACGACGTATTTCATAGCGATACCGTAATGGGACTTGCCGTCCCATGCCAGCGCAGGATGGCTATACTGCGGCCGACCCGGAGGACCCATGACCATACATCAGGAACGCGCCGCTGCCGTGCGGCGCCTCGTCGACGAGACACGAGCCATCGAGAAGACCGGCGTGACGCGCGCCAACCTCGAGAAGATCGGCGGCCTGCTGGCCGCGCTCGCCGGCCGCGCCGAGCTTTTCCCACAGGATGAATTTCCCCTGGGCGCCGACGGCGGCATCTATCGCCTGGCCGAGGATCCCGACCATCGCTTCGCGCTCTACGCCTCGGCCGGCGGCCCCGGCAAGAAGGTGCCGCCGCACAATCACACGACCTGGGCGATCATCGCCGGCGTGCACGGCGCCGAGCGCAACGTCGTCTACGACCGGCTCGACAACGGCGCGCGCGAGGATTTCGTGCAGCTGCGCGAGGCGCCGGCCAAGGAGAAGACGCTGCGCCGCGGCGACGTCATCGCCTACCTGCCCGACGATTTCCATCACATCGAGACGCCGTCGGGCTCGGGCGACGCGCTGCACCTTCACTTCTATGGGCTGAGCCTGGAGCATCTGCCCGACCGCGTGTCGGTCGACATGGCGACGGGCAATGCCAGGCGCTTCATGGCCAAGGCGAAGATCCTGACGCCGCTCATCGACGTGAGGCAGGTCAAGGCGATGCTGAAGTCGGGCGAGATCTTCGGCTTCTTCGACGTACGCGAGGAGGGCGAGTTCTCGATCCAGGGCCATCCGCTCTTCGCCACGCCCCTGCCCCTGTCGCGCCTGGAGCCGCGCGTGCTCGCCCTGCTGCCCGATCCGCACACCCGCATCGTCCTGATGGACAGCGGCGACGAGACCCAGGATCCGCAATGGGGCGGCCGCGCCAACCGGGCCGCGGCGAAGCTGTCGCGGCTCGGCTACACCAACGTCGCCGTCATGAAGGGCGGGCTGAAGGCCTGGCGCGACGCGGGCTACGAAGTCTTCACCGGCGTCAACGTGCCGTCCAAGGCGTTCGGCGAGGTGGTCGAGCACGAGAACGACACGCCGCGCATCGACGCCGCCGACCTGCAGAAGCTTTTGGACGCCAAGACCGACCTGGTGATCCTGGATTCGCGGCCGATGCCGGAGTTCAACAACATGTCGATCCCGGGCGGCATCGACTGCCCCGGCGCCGAGCTGGTCTACCGCGTCAAGGATCTTGCGCCCCGGCCCGAGACGCTGGTGGTGGTGAACTGCGCCGGCCGCACGCGCTCGATCATCGGGGCACAGTCGCTGATCAATGCCGGCCTGCCCAACAAGGTGATTGCGCTCAAGAACGGCACCATGGGCTGGCATCTCGCCGGCCTGAAGGTGGCTCGCGGCGAGACCAAGAGCTTCGGGCCGCAGGGCCCGGAGGCTGCCAAATTCGCCCAGGCCGCAGCGGCGAACATCGCGAAGAAGATGAACATCAGGAAGATCGACAAGGCAGGGCTTGCCGAGCTCGAGGCGAAAGGCGGCCCGCTCTATCGCCTCGACGTGCGCGACCCCGCCGAGTACGCGCAGGGCCATCTGAAGGGCTTCCGCCATGCCGCGGGCGGGCAGCTCGTGCAGGCGACCGATCAATATGTCGGCGTGCGCAACGCCACCATCGTGCTGCACGACAATGACGGCGTGCGCGCCACCATGACGGCGCACTGGCTGAGGCAGATGAACTGGAACGAGGTCTACGTCCTCGACCACGTGCCGGCCGCCGGCGAGCTCACCACCGAGGCCGAACCGCGCTTTCCGGCGGGCTTCGTCGTGCCGACCCCGCCGACCGTCACGCCGGCCGCGCTGCGCGAATCGCTGCCGCAGACCCTGGTGATCGATCTCGACACCAGCCTGCGCTACCGCGACGGCCATGTGCCGGGTGCCTGGTTCGCAGTTCGGGCCGGACTGGCCCGGACCATCCCGGACATGCTGACCAGACAGCCGGGCGTCACCCGTCTCGTCCTTGTCTCGCCCGACGGCGAGATCGCCGCCTTGGCCGCGGCCGAGGCCCGCGAGGCCGCGGGCGGCCTGCCCGTCGCCATCCTGGCCGGCGGGATGAAGGCCTGGCGCGATGCCGGCCTGCCGCAGGAGGCCGGGCACACGCGGATGGGCGATCCGCCGACCGACGTCTGGTACAGGCCGTACGACTTCAAGGACAACGTCGAAGCCGCCATGCGACAGTACCTCGACTGGGAGGTCGACCTCGTGCCGCAGGTCGCCCGGGACGGCGATTCGCGGTTCTCCGTGCTGAAGTCGTAGAGTGGGAGAACCGGCTTGTTTTTCCGGAACTTGTCACATCGTCGCGTCTGGTTGACACCCCGAACGCCGGCCAATAGGGTCCGGCGCGTTTTTCAGTCCGAGCGCAGTCTGTCCAGGCGGCATTCGGGGCGGGAAAACCCGGAGCGGAGCATCCGGTGATGGCTGAGAATGATCGAAAGTCGACCTCCGATGACCTCGACCGGCGCCTCAAGGGTGTCCGGCAGGCCTACGAGCAGGGGACGGGACGGTCGTCGAAGCCAGCCAGCCGTGGCGCCGGCAGCGAGAAGCTGGGCGTCGGGATGCGGATCGCCGTCGAGATGGTCGCCGGCGTCGTTGCGGGGGCCTTCATCGGCCTGATGGCCGACCAGTGGCTGGGCACCAAGCCTTGGCTGCTGATCGTGGGGTTCGTGCTGGGGTGTTGTGCGGCGTTCCTGAACGTCTACCGGGTTGCGCAGGCCGAGGAGCGGCGCAGCAAGGCGGCCTCCCAGGACGAAACGAAGAGCTGATGTGGGGATAGAGTATCGTGGCCAGTCCGCTTGAACAGTTCACCATCCAGAGCGTCAGCGCGCCGCTGTTCACCATCGGCGGTCATCCCATCTCGGTCACCAACTCCGCGGTCTTCATGATGGCCGCCGTCGTGCTGTCGAGCACCCTGCTGCTCGTCGGCGGCAGCAAGGGAGCGATGATCCCCGGCCGCATTCAGGCGATGGCCGAGCTGTTCTACGAATTCATCGCCAACATGATACGGGACAACGTCGGCAGCGGCGGCAAGAAGTACTTTCCGTTCATCTTCTCGCTCTTCGTTTTCACGCTGTTCGGCAACGTGCTGGGCATGATCCCGTACGGCTTCACCTTCACCAGCCACATTGCCGTGACCTTCTTCATGGCCATGGTCGTTTTCCTGGGCGTGACGCTGATCGGCCTGTTCAAGCACGGCCTGCACTTCTTCTCGCTGTTCTTCCCGCACGGCGCGCCGCTGTTCACCGCGCCGATCCTGATCCCGATCGAGCTGGTCTCCTATCTGAGCCGTCCGATCAGCCTGTCGGTCCGACTGTTCGCCAACATGACGGTCGGCCACGTGCTGCTGAAGGTGCTGGCGGGCTTCGTCGTGGCGCTCGGCATCTTCGGTGTCGTGCCGCTCGTGGTGCTGGTGGCGATCACCGCGCTCGAACTGCTGGTCGCGGTGCTGCAGGCCTACATCTTCACCATCCTCTGCTGCATCTACCTGAACGACGCGCTGCACCTGCACTGAGCAGCGCCGCGCCCGTATCCATCCATCCAACAGTCAACATCGAGACAGGAGACAGACAATGGACGCCTCAGCCGCCAAGTTCATCGGTGCAGGCCTCGCCGCCATCGGCATGATCGGCGCCGGCATCGGCGTGGGCAACGTGTGGGCGAGCTACATCACGGCGCTGTCGCGCAACCCGGCCTCGAAGAACGAGATCGGCGCCAACATATGGATCGGCTTCGCCGTCACCGAGGCCATCGCGCTGTTCGCGCTGATCGTCGCGCTGATCGCTCTCTTCGCCTGAGTTCGGTCGTGCCCGTTCCGGCATTCCGGATCCGGACGGCGGCGGCTTTCCTGGTCGGCCTCATCGGGGCCGGCCTGGCGGGCGTCGGTCCTGCCCTGGCGGCCGACGCTCAGGGCTCGACCGGCATGCCGCAGTTCAATCCCGCCCACTTCCCCAACCAGATCTTCTGGTTGGTGGTGTGTTTCGCGGTGCTCTACTTCCTGATGGCCAAGGTGGTGCTGCCGCGCATCGGCAAGACCATCGAGAGCCGTGAAGCCAAGATCCAGAGCGATCTCGACGCGGCCCAGAAGGCCAACGACGCCGCGCGCGTCGCCGCCGCCGAGCAGGAGAAGGCCCTGACCGCCGCGCGCGGCGAGGCCTCGCAGCTCGTCCGCGCGGCCGCCGACACGGCGGCCAAGGAGACCACGGCCAGGATGCACGAGATCGGCGACAAGCTCGCGGCCGACATCACTGCGGCCGAGAAGCGCATCGCCGATCAGCGTAGCCAGGCGATGACCGGCCTGACCGGCATGTCGGCGGAAATCGCCACGGCCGTGCTCGGCAAGCTCGTGGGTCCGGCCGACGCCGGCCAGGTCGGGCGCGCCGTCGAGGCCGCGGCAAAGGCAGGCACCCGATGATCAGCACCGCATGGGCGGCCGACGCGCAGGGCGGCGGCCTCTTCTCCGACCCGACCTTCTGGGTCGCCGTCGCCTTCGTGCTGTTTCTGGCGATCACCGGCAAGAAGCTGACGGCGGGCATCACCAAGCTGCTCGACGACCGCAGTGCGCTGATCGCCCGCGTCCTCGGAGAGGCCGAGAAGCTGCGGGCCGAGGCGCAGAAGGCGCGCGACGACGCCCAGAAGAGCCTCGCCGATTCGGCGCGGCTGGCTCAGGAGATCGTGGCGCAGGCGCGCCAGGAGACCGAGCGCATGGCCCGCCATGCCGCCGAGGAACGCGAGGCGCTGATCGCGCGCCGCGAGCAGCAGGCCAAGGACCGCATCGCCCAGGCCGAGGCCCAGGCGGCGCGCGAGGTCCGCAACATGACCGTCGACGTGGCGCTCGCTGCCACCCGCAGCCTGCTCAAGGAGCAGGTCGGCCAGGGCCGCACGCAGGCGCTGATCGACGAGGCGATCGCCGAGTTGCCGCGCAAGCTGCACTGAACCGGTTTCCCGCAAACAACAATCGCGGGCTACCTGGAGCCCCCGTCGCAAGGCGGGGGCTTTTCTTTGCCGCGGCAGGAGGGAGCGCGACACCGAGTGCCGGCAGGGATCGTCCGCCAACCAGTAGAAGGGCCTCGAGGCCGTGATCGCCGCCCACGAGCAGTGCCGCCGACCATCGCGGGATGATAGCGTCGGCGGATGGACAGCTCCGCCGACGCCAGCCTCTCCAGCGATGAACTCCGCGGCCTGTGCGACGTCGCAGGCACCATGATCCCCGCCGACGCCACGCTCGGCGTGCCCGGCGCCGACGATCCCGCCATCCTCGACGACATCGTGACGTCGATCGGCCGCGACCTGCCGATGGTCCGCGCCGCGCTGGCGGCGATCGCCGGACGCGCGGATGGCGGCTTCGCGGCGCTCGATCGCGCTCGCCGGGAAGCGCTGATCGGCGACTGGTATGCCTCGGGGGGCGCGGCGGCCGGCGCGCTCGGCCGGGTGATCCTCGGTGCCTACTACCGCGACGACCGCGTGCTGCGGTCGTTGGGCCACGAGGCCGGGCCGCCCTTCCCGCGCGGCTATACGGTGGAACAGGGCGACTGGTCGCTGCTCGAGACGGTGCGCCACCGACCGAAGCTGTGGCGCGACGATCGCGAGGAGCAGGCCAAATGAGCGGCAACGAACGGGTCGATGTCCTCATCATCGGCTCCGGCGCCTCGGGCGCCGCCGTCGCCTGGAGTCTCGCCGAGACCAGGATGCGCATCCTCTGCCTCGAGCAGGGCGACTGGATGAAGTCGACCGACTTCCCCAGCAACGGCCGCGACTGGGAGGCCCGGCGCTACACCGACTTCGACATCAGCCCCAACCGGCGCGGCCGCGACACCGACTATCCGGTCAACGACGACGCCTCGCCGATGAAGGTCGCCAACTTCAACGGGGTCGGCGGCGGCACGCTGATCTACACGGCGCACTGGCCGCGCCTGCATCCCTCCGACTTCAGGGTGAAGTCGCTCGATGGCGTGGCCGATGACTGGCCGATCGACTACTGGGCGCTCGAGAGGTTCTACGAGGAGAACGACCGCATGATGGGCGTGTCGGGCCTCGCCGGCGATCCCGGCGTGCCGCCGCGCCATCCGCCGATGCCGCCGATCCCGCTCGGCCGTACCGGCACACGCTACGCCACGGCGATGAACAAGCTCGGCTGGCATTGGTGGCCGTCGGACACGACCATCGCCACCACCGCCTATGACGGCCGAGCCGCCTGCATCAATATCGGTCACTGCACGCCGGGCTGCGCGCAGGGCGCCAAGGCCAGCACCGACATCACCTACTGGCCGCTGGCGCTGCGCGGCGGTGTCGAACTGCGGACGCGGTCGCGGGTGCGCGAGATCACCACCGACAAACACGGCATGGCATCCGGCGCAATCTACTACGATGCCGACGGCAGGGAGCATTTCCAGCCGGCCGAGGTGGTGATCGTGGCCTGCAACGGCGTCGGCACGCCGCGCCTGCTGCTGAACTCGGCGTCGGGCCGCTTCCCCGACGGCCTGGCCAACTCCTCGGGCCTGGTCGGCCGAAACCTGATGCTGCATCCCTGGCCAATCGTGTCGGGCTATGTCGATTCTCCGCTGGACGGCGGGCGCGGCCCGATCACCTGCCTGTGGAGCAAGCAGTTCTACGAGACCGATCCCGGCCGCGACTTCGTGCGCGGCTACACGCTGCAGTTCGGCCGCGGCACCGGACCGGCGACGCAGGCGATCATCGGCGCGGCGGCCGGCCAGCTTCCCTGGGGGCGGGATCATCACAGCGCCTTTCGCGAGTTGCTCGACCATCGCGTCGGCATCGGCGTCGCCTGCGACGACCTGCCGGAGGCGCACAACCGCGTCACGCTCGATCCCGAGCTGAAGGACAGCAACGGCATCCCCGCGCCGAGGATCGACTACACGATCGGCGAGAACACGCGCCGCATGATGGAGCACGGCATCGCCCGCGCCGAGGAGATACTGGCCGCGGCCGGCGCCACGCGCCTGTTCTGCTCGCGCACCGCACTGAACTATCCCGGCCACCTGCTGGGCACGGCGCGCATGGGCCGCGATCCCGAGCGCTCGGTGGTCAACGAATGGGGCCGCTGCCACGACGTGAAGAACCTGTTCATCGTCGACGGCAGCGTCTTCGTCACCGGCGGCGGCGTGAACCCGACCTCGACCATCCAGGCCGTGGCGCTCTACATCGCCGACCAGATGAAGCAGCGGCTGGCGAATTTGTTCGACTGATCAGGCGTGCCTGTAGACCGTCGCGATCTTCGCCAGGTCCTGCAACAGGTCGGGCGGCATGTCGGACGGCTTCGCCGAGTTGGCGCTGGCGCCGATCGAATCGACCAAGCCGCCGAAGCGATGTTCGATCGCCCTGGCGATCTGGTCGTGACGACCAACGGCGGCGAACAGGTGCACGACGTCGTCCGACACCTCCTTCGCCATCTGGTCCCACTGGCCGGCGCGGGTCATTGCGTTGAGCTTGCGGCCGAGATCGCCCAGCCCGTGCACCTCGAATACCGGCCAGTAGGCCGGCGTCGAGCCATAGAAGGCCACGCGATAGCGCACCCAGTCGAACAGCCTGGCGACCGCCTCGTCATCCTTGCCGGTGACGACGAAGCCGCCGCCGGAGATCTCGAAGCTCTCGCGAGCGCGGCCGCGCGCGGCGAGGCCCGCGTTGATGATCGGCATGATGTTCTGCTCGAGGTACTTCCTGGTGCAGAACGAATGGAGCTTCACGTCGTCGGACTCTTCCGCCGCGACCTTCAGCATGACCGGACCGACGGCGGCAACGCCGAGCCGCGGCAACGGGCCGTCATAGGGCTCTGGCACGAAGTTGGGCGTCATCAGCGTGAAGCGATAGTGCTTGCCCTCGTAGTCGAGTTTGCTGCCGTCCTTCCACGACTTCCAGATTGCCCGGACCGCCTGGACATACTCGCGGATGCGCGGGGCCGGCGGCGACCACGGCACCGAGAAGCGCCGCTCGTTGTGGGCACGCACCTGGCTGCCGATGCCGATGGTCACGCGCTCGGCGCCGAAGCTCGACGCCAGGTCCCAGCCGACATTGGCCACGGCCATGGGCGAGCGCGCGAAGGCGATGGCCACGCCGGTGTGCAGTTCGATTCTCTTCGTCGCCGCACCCGCGACCGCCAGCGACAGGAACGGATCGTGCCGGTTCTCCTGGGTGCTGACGCCCGTGTAACCGGTTGCCTCGATGGCCTGCGCGGCCTGGCCAACCGTGGCCAGGTTCTCCTGCGGCAGTGTGGTGAAAACGCGCAAATTCGCCCCCTTCGATGATCGTCGTATATTGAAGCAGGACCAATCGTCGGCCTACCGCCGAACGCGCGGCGCTTTCGCAAGGAAAGACCAAGACGGAGGCCGTGAAATTGGCGCTCGAGAACGAGCTCCAACGGCGCGACCGGCGCACACCGCTGCGGGACCGCCTGCGGCCCCTGCAAGACAGGATCAGGCAGAGACCGGCCACGGGCTTGGAGGCGGACAAGGCTTTCTATGACGAGTTGAGCGGGATCGACTGATGTTCGTCGATGCATCGGCCATCGTCGCCATCCTGAACGACGAGCCCGAGGCCCGCACGTTCGCCGACATGCTGGAACGGGCGCGGATGCGCCTGACCTCACCCGTCGCCGTCTTCGAAGCGACGCTGGGCCTTCGCCGGGTCCGCCATGCACGACCATCGAGCAGGCGGCGGCCGATGTCGCCGAATTCCTGCAGGTCGCCGACATCCGATGCGCCGATATCACTGAGCAGGAGACCCGCACGGCGCTCCTCGCGTTCGATCGCTACGGCAAGGGTGGCGGCCATCCTGCACGCCTCAATCTCGGCGACTGCTTCGCCTATGCCATGGCGCGCGGTCACAACTTGCTTCTGCTGTTCAAGGGCGACGACTTCACCGCGACGGATATCGCGGCGGCTCCCTGAACGGCGGCGGAGCCTACTCCGCCGCCTGCTTCATCGGGTCGCCTTCCGGCGGATGGTTCGACGGGCGCCAGCGCAGCACGGGCTTGCGGGCGGCCAGCGTCTCGTCAAGGCGACGGCGCGGGGCGAAGCGCGGCGCCGCCTTGAAGTCCTCGGCCGCGGTTCCGCTCTTCGCCCGTTCGGCCAGCGAGCGCAGCGCACCGATGAACAGGTCGAGATCCTCCTTGGCCTGGCTCTCGGTCGGCTCGATCAGCAGCGCGCCGTGCACGACCAGCGGGAAGTACATGGTCATCGGGTGATAGCCCTCGTCGATCATCGCCTTGGCGAAGTCGAGCGTGCTGACCCCGGTGTCCTTGAGGAAGCTGTCGTCGAACAGCGCCTCGTGCATGCACGGACCTTCGAAGGACGGCGTCATGACGTCCTTCAGGGACGCCATCACGTAGTTGGCCGAGAGCACGGCGTCCTCGGACGCCTGCTTCAGGCCGTCGGCGCCGTGGCTCATGATGTAGGAGAGCGCCCGGGTGAACATGCCCATCTGGCCATGGAACGCCTTCAGCCGTCCCAACGGCGTGCCGTCGACAGGGGTGCCGTCCTCGGCGACGCGCCACGTGTCGCCGTCCTTCACGATCCACGGATAGGGCGCGTAAGGCGCCAGAGCCGCCGACAGCACCACCGGCCCCGCGCCCGGCCCGCCGCCGCCATGTGGCGTCGAGAACGTCTTGTGCAGGTTGATGTGCATGCAATCGATGCCGAGATCGCCCGGCCGCACGCGGCCGACGATGGCGTTGAAGTTGGCACCGTCACAGTAGAAGAAGGCGCCCGCATCGTGCACGGCCCGCGAAATCTCGACGATCTCGTTCTCGAACAGGCCGCAGGTGTTGGGGTTGGTCAGCATGATCGCCGCAACCTCCGAGCCATTGGCCGGACCCAACGCGGCCTTGAGCGCACCCAGATCAACGCGGCCGCGATCGTTGGCCGGGATCGGCTTGACGATGAAGCCGAGCGCCGCCGCCGTCGCCGGGTTGGTGCCATGGGCCGATTCCGGCGCCAGCACGACCTTGCGCTTGGCCCGCTCGCCGCGCGCTTCGAGGGCGGCCGCGATCGCCATCATGCCGCACATCTCGCCATGCGCGCCGGCGGCCGGCGACATCGCCACGGCCGGCATGCCGGTCAGCGTCTTCAGCCAGTGCGCCAACCGATCGATCAATTCGAGTGCGCCCTGCACGGTCGAGACCGGCTGCAGGGGGTGAAGGTCGCCGATGCCCGCCAGCCGCGCCACCTTCTCGTTGATCCTGGGATTGTGCTTCATCGTGCACGAGCCCAATGGATAGACGCCCATGTCGATGGCGTAGTTCTTCTGGCTGAGCCGCGTGTAGTGCTGCACCACCTGCGGCTCGGAGAGACCCGGCAGGCCGATCTCGCCGGCGCGCTTCAGGCCGTTCAGGCGGTCCTTGACCTTGGGCGGCTCGGGAAGGTCGACGCCACATCGCCCGGGCTGGCCCATCTCGAAGATCAGCGGCTCCTCGATCTGCAGCGCGCGGTTGCCGGTGAAGGTGGCCGAGTCGTTGGCGGCGGCAGTGGCGATGCCACCACTGCGACCCTGCGAGCGATCGAGCGACTGGACCATCACAACACCTCCTTCAGGGCGGCGATCAGCGGGCCCATGCCCGCATCGGTCGCTGTCTCGGTGGCGGCCAGCAGCAGAAGGTTCGCGACAGAGGGATCGTCAGGGATCAGCCGAGACACCGGAACGCCTGCCAGGATGCGGCGGTCGGCCAGCGCCTCGACGACCGGCGCGGCCGGCTTGGGCAGGCGCACGGTGAATTCGTTGAAGAAGCTGTCGTTCAACAGCTTTACGCCGGGCACAGCAGCCACGCGATCGGCAAGCTCGCTCGCCTTGGCATGGTTGAGCTCGGCTAGACGACGGAAGCCAGCCTCGCCCAGCAAGGTCAGGTGAACCGTGAAGGCGAGCGCACAAAGGCCCGCGTTGGTGCAAATGTTGGAGGTCGCTTTCTCGCGGCGGATATGCTGCTCGCGGGTGCTCAAGGTCAGCACGAAGCCGCGCTTGCCGTCGGCATCGACGGTCTCGCCGACCAGGCGGCCCGGCATCTGGCGGACGTACTTGTCGCGGGTGGCGAACAGGCCGACATAGGGGCCGCCGAAGCCCAGCCCGTTGCCGATCGACTGGCCTTCGCAGACCACGATGTCGGCGCCCATCTCGCCCGGCGACTTGATGAGGCCGAGCGACACGACTTCGGTCACGACCACGATCAGCAGCGCGCCCGCGGCATGGCAGGCGGCGGCGAGCTTGGTGAAGTCTCGCACATGGCCGAAGAAGCTCGGGTTCTGCACGACCACGCACGAGGTCTCCTTGTCGACCTTGGCGATCAGGTCTTCCAAGCCCTCGGGATCGGCTTTGCCGGCGACGGCACTGTAGCCCTGCCAGTGCGCGGTGGTCTCGATGATACTGCGATAGTGCGGATGGAGCCCGCCCGAGATCAACGCCTTGGTGCGCCGGGTGATGCGGTTGGCCATCAGCACGGCTTCCGACGCCGCCGTCGAGCCGTCGTACATCGAGGCGTTGGCCACCTCCATGCCGGTCAAAAGGCTGACCTGCGTCTGGAACTCGAACAGGTACTGCAGCGTGCCCTGCGTGATCTCGGGCTGATACGGCGTGTAGGACGTCAAGAACTCGCCGCGCTGGATCATGTAGTCGACGGTCGAGGGCACATGATGGCGGTAGGCGCCGGCGCCGATGAAGAACGGCGCGGTGGACGGCGAGACGTTCTTCGCCGCGTAGCCCTGGAAGGCGCGCTCGACTTCCAGCTCGCCGAGATGGTCGGGCAGGCCCGCGACCTTGCCGGGCAATCGTGCCGAGGCCGGCACGTCCTTGAACAAGTCGTCGACGGATTTTGCGCCGACGGCTGCCAGCATGTCGCGGCGGTCGGTCGGCGTGAGAGGGAGATAGCGCATGATCAGCCCAGGCTTTTCACGAAGTCGTTGTAGGCCGCCTCGTCCATCAGGCCGGCAAGCTCGCCCTTGTCGGCGAGCTTCAGCTTGAAGAACCAGCCCTTGCCCATCGGCTCGGCGTTGACGTCGCCCGGCGAATCGGCGAGCGCGGCATTGGCCTCGACCACCTCGCCCGTCACCGGGGCGTAGATGTCGGACGCAGCCTTCACCGATTCGACGACGGCGCAGGCTTCGCCCTTGGCGACCTTGCGGCCGGCCGGCGGCACGTCGACGAACACCACGTCGCCCAGCTGCTCCTGCGCGTATTGCGTGATGCCGATGGTCCCGACATCGCCTTCGACGCGGATCCACTCGTGTTCCTGGGAGTACCTGGTCTCGGCCATCTAAAAGCTCCTATCCGCGGTAGTAGGCGTGTTTGACGAAAGGCAGGGGCACGATCTCGGCCGGCACAGGCTTGCCGCGTACCAGAAGATCGACCTTGGTGCCGTTGGCTGAATGGGCGCGCTCGAGGTAGCCCATGGCGACGGCGCGTCCGAGCGTGGGCGCGAAACCACCCGATGTGACCTTGCCGACCGTCTTGCCGGCGATGGCGATCTCGGCGCCCTCGCGCGCGATGGCCTTGCCCTCGGGCAACAGGCCGACGCGCTTGCGCGGTGCGCCCTCGGCGATCTGCTTCTGGATGACGGCTGCCCCCGGGAAGCCACCCTGGGTGCGGCGCTCCTTGCCGATGCTCCACAGCAGGCCCGCTTCGATCGGCGTCGTGGTGGTGTCGATGTCGTGACCGTAGAGACAGAGGCCCGCTTCGAGGCGCAGCGAATCGCGCGCGCCCAATCCGATCGGCTTAACCTCGGGTTCGGCCAGAAGCTTGCGTGCGATCGCCTCGGTGGCATCGTTGGGCGTAGAAATCTCGAAGCCGTCGCCGCCGGTGTAGCCCGAGCGCGTGACGTAGCAGCGCGCGCCATCGATGACGAAGAAGGCGCCGGTCATGAACTTCATCGTCGCGACC
Source organism: Pseudomonadota bacterium (assembly GCA_023416135.1). Lineage (GTDB taxonomy): Bacteria > Pseudomonadota > Alphaproteobacteria > Reyranellales > Reyranellaceae > Reyranella. The sequence continues at coordinate 5,481 of JAEZIF010000500.1, read as the reverse complement.
TGCGGCACCAGCCGCGCCAGTACCTGCGACGCCTGCGGTCCCTGCAGGGCCAGAAGCCCGCGGGAGAACATCGGCTCGATCTCGCAGCTCGCGGAGAGATGCTTCTGCACATGCGCGAGATCGGAGTCCTTGCAGGCGGCGTTGAACACCATCAGCAGGTGATCACCCGTGCTGGTGATCATCAGGTCGTCGAGGATGCCGCCGCTTTCGTTGGTGAGCTGCGTGTAGCGCTGCTGGCCGGGCTGCAGGCCCGCGATGTCGCCGGGCACCAAGGTTTCGATCGCCTTGGCTGCGTTCTGTCCGGGCCTGGCGGTCAGCCGCACCTGGCCCATGTGCGAGACGTCGAACAGGCCGGCGGCCGTCCGCGTCTGGGCATGTTCGGCCAGGATGCCGGTCGGGTACTGCACCGGCATCTCGTAGCCGGCGAACGGCACCAGTCGGGCGCCGAGCTCGCGATGAAGATCGTAGAGCGGTGTGCGTTTGAGAGGATCGGCCAAGCAGGTCTCCAGAGTCGCATTAATCGACGCAAAGATTGCGCCGCCTTGCGACCCCCTCTGTCCGGAGACCTGAAAGATTCGCCGGAGTGATCCGGCTTACTTCGTCGGTGGGCGTGCCCTCTCAGCGAAGGCCCGCCGCTTTCCAGAGACCCATCCTCCTGCGGTCCGTTTGCCTGAGAGTTTCCGGGGCCGGTTGCTCCTTCGGCGCCGTCTTCGAGAGACGGTCTCTCCCACAGGGATCGTCTGGGTGCTGGGGACCTTAGGGGGCCTCCCCGGCGACGTCCACCGGGAAAACCCGTGACAAATCCGGAACTTAAGAAGTCTCTTGATATTGAGTGATTGCTCACTTATAAAGTGAGCGCGCGCTCATTCCAAGGAGGGGTCGCATGTATATCCGTCGTGCCTTCACCGTCTTCCTCGACGTGCAAACCGAGGCGCCGCCAATCCGCGCTGCAGCGAGCGATTGGACGCTCACTGGCGCTGGTTCTGCGAGCCGGTGGATGCTGCCTTGCCAAGTGAGTGCTCCCTCATAGACTGGCCGGCATGGGCAAGGCTGAAGACACCAAGGCGCGGCTGGAGCGCGCCGCACTGACGCTGTTCGTGGCGCGCAGCGTAGCGGAGACCACGACCAAGGAGATCGCCATGGCGGCCTCGGTCGCCGAGGGCACGATCTACCGCTACTTCCCGAGCAAGGAGCAGCTGGCGCTGGATCTCTTCCAGCGCCATCACCAGGGGCTGGCCGAGGCGCTCACCGAGGCGCATCGGCCGGCCAAGGGACTGCGTGCCAAGATCGAGGCGATCGTGCACTGCTATTGCGAATGGGCCGATCGCGACTGGACGCTGTTCGCCTATCATCTCCTGAATCAGCATTCCTTCCTGATCCAGGTGCCCGACGACATGGCCAATCCGGCGGCCGTCGTACGCGATGTGATCAACCAGGCGATGAAGACCGGCGAGATCCCGAAGCGGAACGTCGACCTCGCCGCCGCGTCGGCCATCGGCGTTGTCATGCAGGCTGCGACCTACAAGGTCTACGGCCGCTTCACCGGCGACCTGTCCGATCACGTCCGCTTCTTTGCCGATGCGGCGTGGGCGGTGCTGTCGGTGAAGGAGAAGTAGTCAAGCGCCGACGTAGACGAAGGTTTCCAATCCCACTTCAATCGCATCGAGATGCGGAAACGCCGGGAACTTCGTCCGCCGCTCAGCTTTCCCTCGCCAGTTCCGTGAAGGCCTTCGCAAACGCCTCGCGCGAGCCCGCAAGTCCCGTCTCGTTGAAGATGTCGGCGGTGAGCGACGCCACCGACGCCTCGTCGACGCGTACGCCGTTGTCCCGAAGGAAGCGGCGTGCCGCACTCACGGCCTCGTCCATGGCGCCGCCCTGCTTATAGAGACGATAGTAGTCGGGATGGCCACCGCGGCCCAACGCCTCGGCGAGCACGTCGGTGAAGTTCACGACCTTGAGCTGCGGATAGACCGCCTCGGCGCCGGCGAGCGCGCGATGGCAGGAGTGGTACATGGTGACGATGGTGTCGGCACCGGCCGCGACCGCGCCTTCGGCAAGACCGCGATGGATCGCCTGCTCGCGCTCCTTGAACCTGGCGGCCTGGCCGCCACAGGCATAGGAGAAGCCGGAATCCTGCGGCAGCTCGAGCAATTCGAGGTTGGGGACGGCGGCGAGCAGCTTGCGGATCGAGGCCACCGTGGCGCCGATGCCGAGATGCTCGTGGATCACCACGCGGCGCTTGGGCTGGCCGGCGCCGAAGCGCGCCTTCAGCGCATCGAGGTTGGCAGCCATGAACTCGCTGACATGGCCGAGGTCGAAGGACGGCTCCTCGACGTCCTTCTCGAGCTCGTCGAAGTTCTTGGTGCAGGTCGGGCACCAGGTCAGCACGCGGCCGGCGCCGGACTGGCCGAAGCGCTTGAAGGTGCGATGGCCCATGCGCTCGTAGGTCGGCAGGTCGGCCTCCTGGAACTGGTAGACGCCGCAGCAATGGGCGGTGCCGCCGACGACATCGAAGTCGAGCTCCAGCGCATCGAGGATGTCCATGACGTTCAGCACGATGTGCGGCGTGCGCAGGACGTTGCAGCCCGTATAGAACAGCACGTCGGCAGTGCGCCGCTCGGCCGGCGCCAGGATCTTCTTCAAAGTCTCCGACGGCAATTGCATGCTCGCCAGCAGTCGCACTGCCTGCGCCATGTGCCGGAAACGATTGGCGGCGTTGGTCGCGCCGACGTCGCGCGGGCGCGTCGTCTCGAGCGCCCTCATCTTGGCGATGGTCACCCACTGGCGGACGTTGATGCCTTCGGGACAGGCTTCGGTGCAGCGCGCGCTGCCATCGCAGGCGCCCAGCCACTTCTGCAGGTCGTCGGCCGGCGTCTCGCCGCGCGTCAGGGCGATAAGCTCGCCGACGCGTTGCTCGGCAGCGCCGGCATCGAGGCCGATCTCGCGTGCGGTCGGGCAGGCTTCGAAGCACTTGCCGCAGGTCGTGCAGCGGTCGGCGGCATCGGCCGCCAGGGCTTCAAGACGTTCGGCATAAGCACTCAAGCAATCCTCCGCACGTCACACGGTGTGATCGGCGCGCATGCAGCGCCAGCGATCGGGTCCTGTCAAGCCTTCGGCATCGGCCGAAACATGGATCAGGCGCCGTCGGCTAACGTCGCGATCTCAACGATCGGAGACTCCCATGACCGTGACCTGCGCCATCCGCTACGTCATCGACCCGTTCAAGCGCGACGCCTTCGAGACCTATTCGAGGAACTGGCTCCCCATCATCCCGGCCTGCGGCGGCAATCTTTTGGGCTATTTCATGCCGCACGAAGGCGCCAACAACATCGCCCACGCGCTGATCTCGTTCGAGAGTCTGGCAGACTACGAGGCGTATCGCGCGCGCATCAAGACCGATCCGGCGGGCAAGGCGAACTTCGAGTTCGCCGAGCGCGAACGCTTCATCCTGAGCGAGGAACGAACCTGGCTCAGGCCCGTCACGAAATAACTTAGGGCTGCCGGCTGCGCCGGTTGTAGTTCAGCTCTTCCATCGTGGGCCTCAAACCGACGGCGATGCGATAGCCGCCATCGCGTGAGACCGAGAAGGTCAGCTCCTCCTGCGACGAGCCGCGCGGATTGCCGGACGTCAGGCGGAAATCCGCGTTGAAGTCCTGGCTCTGCACCACATTGTTGGCGGAGTCGAGAACGCGCACGAAGTACGGCACGCTGGTCCGGCCAGCTCCGGCCGACGGCCCGGCGCTGACCGAGATCCGGAGGAACAGCGTCACCTCGATCTGGTTGCGGCTCGCCGAGCACTTGGTCGTCGCCCCGAGGATCGACGCCTCGTACTCGATGTCACGCGGATCGCGGCCTGGCCCCTCCTTGAAATGGGTCAGGCGTCCGGCGTCCTGAACCGTGAACGGCTCCGGACAGAAATAGCTCGCTTCCGACGAACTGCCGCCGCCGCAAGCAGCCAGCGTCAGGGCCAGCAAGGCCGGCGTAAAAACGACGAATTTTCCGTGGTTCATGCTGAGAACTTGGCCAAGGCCTTGTAGGTTCGGTCGCACACCGCGACAACCGGCTCGGTCATGTTGCTTTCCCCGCTGCAGCGGCTTTGTTACGGTGCCGCCGCCTTAGTCCGTTGCTGCCAATCTGTTGCGGTTCCGAGTCTAGGCAATGGCCATGAAGCCCGCAAGCGAGCGGGCAGAACGTTCAGCATGATCCCGCCGAAGAAACCGCTCAGTATTCTGCTCGCCGGCCCCCGGGGTTTCTGTGCCGGCGTCGACCGTGCCATCCAGATCGTCGAACGCGCCATCGAACGTTATGGTCGGCCGGTCTATGTCCGCCACGAGATCGTGCACAATCGCCATGTCGTGGAAACTCTCGAGTCCAAGGGCGCGATCTTCGTCGACGAACTCGACGAGGTGCCGAACGACCGGCCCGTCGTGTTTTCTGCCCACGGCGTGCCGAAAGCCGTGCCGGCGGAGGCGGGCCGGCGCAACCTCTTCTTTATCGACGCCACCTGCCCGCTGGTCTCCAAGGTCCATCGCGAGGCCGAACGCCATCATGCGTCGGGCCGCACCGTGGCCCTGATCGGCCATGCCGGCCATCCCGAGGTCATCGGCACGATCGGCCAACTGCCGGCGGGCGCGGTGCTGCTGGTGGAAGACGTGGCGCAGGCCGAGGCGCTCGAGGTGTCCGACCCGGACAATCTCGCCTACGCCACGCAGACTACGCTGTCGGTCGACGACACGATCGGCATCGTCGCGGTGCTGCGCCGCCGCTTTCCGGCGATCCAGGGCCCCAAGACGGAAGACATCTGCTACGCCACCACCAACCGCCAGGCCGCGGTCAAGGCGATTGCACCACGATGCGACGCCCTGGTGGTGATCGGCGCGCCCAACTCGTCGAACTCCATGCGGCTCGTCGAGGTGGCGACCAACTACGGCTGCCGCAGGTCGCGGCTGGTGCAGCGCGCGAGCGACATGGACTGGCAATGGCTGGGAGGGGCCAGCCGGCTCGGCATCACCGCCGGCGCCTCGGCCCCCGAAACGCTGGTCGAGGAGTTCGTCGCCGCCTGCCGCGAGCGCTACGACGCCTCGGTCGAGGAAGTGCGGACCACCGAGGAGACTGTCGTGTTCAAGCTGCCGCGTGCATTGGTGGCTTGATGGCGGTCTACACCGAAGTCAGCGACGCCGAGCTGGAAGCCTTCCTCGCCGAGTACGACATCGGCGAACCCGAATCCTTCAAGGGCATCGCCGAGGGAGTCGAGAACTCCAATTTTCTGCTGACCACCACCAAGGGCCCCTACTTCGTCACGCTCTACGAGAAGCGCGTCGATCCGAAGGACCTGCCGTTCTTTCTCGGCCTGATGGACCACCTCGCCGCCCGCGGCATCAATTGCCCACGCCCGATCCATGGTCGCGACGGCAAGGCGCTGCGCACGCTGGCGGGACGGCCCGCCGCCATCACGACCTTCCTGCAGGGCCTGTGGCCGCG
>JAEZIF010000494.1 GCA_023416135.1 Pseudomonadota bacterium | reverse complement strand
AACAAAGACGCGCGGCTGGAGCCGCGCGCCCCCAGCACATGACCTGGTCGATCATCTTCCACGAGAGGAGCAGCGGCCGTATCGCCATCGCCGTCGCCAGCAAGTTCTTCGCGGTCGGCGCGCGAGTGCCAAACATCGAACTAACCAAGGGCGCCGTCTGCACCCAGGCCCTCATGAACCCGCTCTATGGGCCGCACGGGTTGCGCCTGATCCGTGAAGGAGTTGGCGCGGCCGACGTCCTACGCATCCTGACCACTGCCGATGCCGGCCGCGAGCATCGTCAGCTCCATGTCATGGGCGCCGACGGCAAGTTCGCCGCCCACACCGGAGCCGAGTGCGTGCCATGGTGCGGCCACTGGATCGGCGAGGACATGTCGGTCGCCGGCAACATGCTGGCGGGGCCGCAGGTCGTTTCCGAGACCGTGCGCTTCTTCCGCGAGAACGCGTCGATGCCCCTGGCGCGGCGCCTGATCGGGGCGATGAAGGCGGGCGAAAGGGCGGGCGGCGACAAGCGCGGCAAGCAGTCGGCCGCGCTGGTGATCTACGGCAACCAGGAATATTCCGAGCTCGACCTGCGCGTCGACGACCATGTTGAGCCCCTGCTCGAGCTGGCGCGGCTGGAAGCCGTGAGTCGCGAACGCTGGGTTCATTTCCGCGCCTTCATCCCGACTCGTGAGAATCCGGCTGGCATCTTCGATCGCAGCGCGATCGACGCCGGCATCGAAAGGAGCCTGGCGGCGGAGCGTCGATGAGCGTTCTGCTGGAACTGCGCCAGCTCGCCGTCTCCTTCGCCACCGACGACGGCACGGTGCGCGCCGTCGACGGCATCGACCTCAGCCTCGAGCGCGGCCGCACCCTGGGGCTGGTCGGTGAATCGGGCTGCGGCAAGAGCGTGACGTCGCTCGCCGTCATGGGCCTGCTGCCGCCCGAGAACTCCACGGTGAAAGGCGAAGTGCGCTTCGAGGGCCGCGATCTCCTGACCCTCGATGCCGACAGCATCCGCGACATGCGCGGCGCACGTCTCGCCATGATCTTCCAGGAGCCGATGACCTCGCTCAATCCCGCCTACACGGTGGGCGACCAGATCATCGAAGCGATCCAGCGCCACCAGGGCCTGTCGGCCGCCGATGCGCGGGCGCGCGCGATAGAAATGCTGCGCACAGTGCGCATTCCCTCGCCCGAGAAGCGCATCGACGACTATCCACACAAGCTTTCGGGCGGCATGCGCCAGCGCGCCATGATTGCCATGGCGCTGGCCTGCGGCCCGGAACTCTTGATCGCCGACGAGCCGACGACGGCGCTCGACGTCACCATCCAGGCGCAGATCCTCGACCTGATGCGCGGCCTGCGCCGCGACACCGGCACCGCCATCATCCTGATCACCCACGATCTCGGCGTCGTGGCCGAGATGGCCGACGATGTCGCCGTCATGTACGCCGGCCAGATCGTCGAGCGCGCGCCGGTGCGAGCCCTCTTCGCCCGGCCCGAGCACCCCTACTCGGTGGGCCTTTTGGGCTCGATTCCGCGGCTCGACGAGAAGCGTGAGCGCCTGCCGTCGATCGAAGGCCGCGTGCCCGACATGAGCCGCCCGCCAGATGGCTGCCGCTTCGCCGCGCGCTGCCCCTTCGTCGAGCCCGCCTGCCGCATCGAAACCCCGCCGCTCGTCGAAGTGGCGCCGGGCCATCTGACGCGCTGTCGCCGCGCGCCGCTTGCGCAGATGATCGCATGAACGCGCTGCTCGAAGTCAGCGGCCTGGCCAAGCACTTCCCGGTGCGCCGCGGCGCCTTCGGACTGGTCTCGGGTCACGTCCGCGCCGTCGCCGGCGTAGACTTCGAGCTTCGCGCCGGTGAAACGCTCGCCATCGTGGGTGAATCGGGCTGCGGCAAGTCGACGGTGGGCCGCCTGGTGCTGCGCCTGATCGAGCCGTCGGCGGGCCGGGTCCGTTTCGAGGGGGAGGACCTGCTGGCGCTTTCCGACGGCGCCATGCGCGCACGCCGCCAGCGCATGCAGGTGATCTTCCAGGACCCCTACGCTTCGCTCAATCCGCGCATGACGGTGGGCGCCATGCTGGGTGAGCCGTTGATGCTGCACGGGCTGGCCAAGAGCGAGTCGGCGCGCAGGGCGCGCGTTGGTGAACTCCTGGATCTGGTCGGCTTGCGCCCCGATCATGCGCGACGTTACCCGCACGAATTCTCCGGCGGCCAGCGCCAGCGGCTGGCGATCGCGCGCGCACTCGCCGTCGAGCCCAAGCTGATCGTGGCCGACGAGCCGGTATCGGCGCTCGACGTCTCGATCCAGGCGCAGGTCATCAACCTGATGCGTTCGCTGCAGCAGCGTTTCGGCCTCGCCTACATCTTCATCAGCCACGATCTCGCAGTCGTGAAGCACATCGCTGATCGCATCGCCGTAATGTATCTCGGCAAGATCGTGGAGACGGCGACGACCGAACAGCTCTTCCGCAATCCGCGCCATCCCTATACACGCGCCCTGCTGGCGGCCGTGCCGCTGCCCGATCCGACGGCGGTGCGTGAGCGCACCCTGCTCGAGGGCGACATCCCGAGCGCCATGAACCCGCCGGAAGGCTGCCGCTTCCATACGCGCTGCCGCTTCGCGCGCGACGCCTGTCGCCGGGACGAGCCGTTGCTCGCCGACGACGGACAGGCGCACGCCACGGCCTGTCCCTACTGGCCCGAATTCCCGCCGCCGGCCGTCCTCGTCGAGGCGGCCGGCCAGGATGCCGATCGAATCCGGCTGGCGCGCCTGCAGGCGGCTTTCGTCACGAACCAACAAATGGAGGCTTCATGAGGAACATGTTCAAGCGCATTGCGCTGTCGCTGGCGTTCTCCGCCGTCGCGGCGGGCAGCGCCATGGCGCAGAACCATCTGCGCGTCGGGCTTGCCGAGGATCCCGATGTGCTCGATCCGACGCTGGCCCGCACCTATGTCGGCCGCATCGTCTTCTCCTCGATCTGCGACAAGCTGTTCGACATCGACGAGAAGCTCAGTGTCGTGCCGCAGCTCGCGCTCAGCCACGAGACGTCGCCCGATGGCAGGTCGGTGACGATCAAGCTCCGACCCGGCGTGAAGTTCCACGACGGCGAACCGTTCAACGCCGAGGCCGCCAAGTACAGTCTCGACCGCCATCTCAACATGAAGGGTTCGTTCCGCAAGCCGGAGATCGGTTCGGTCACCAGTGTCGAGATCGTCGATCCCATGACGATCAAGCTCGTGCTCAAGGAACCGTTTTCGCCGCTGCTTGCCCAGCTCACCGACCGCGCCGGCATGATGGTGTCGCCCAAGGCGGCCGAGGCGGCCGGCGACAAGTTCGGCCTGAAGCCGGTCTGCGCCGGTCCCTTCAAGTTCGTGGAGCGCGTCCAGCAGGACCGCATCGTGGTCGAGAAGTTCGCCGACTACTGGAACAAGGACAACGTCTTCATCGACAAGGTGACGTTCCTGCCGATCGTCGACGGCACGGTGCGACTGGCGAACCTGCGCTCGGGCGGGCTCGACATGATCGAGCGCGTGCTCGCCACCGACATCAAGACGGTGCGCGACAATCCCAAGCTCAAGCTGATCAAGGCGGTGTCGCTCGGCTATCTCGGACTTACCATGAACCTCGCCAACGGTCCCAAGGCCGACAACCCACTGGGCAAGGACGCGCGCGTGCGCCGCGCGCTCGAGCTTTCGATCGACCGCGACGCGCTGAACCAGGTCGTGTTCAACGGCGAGTTCGTGCCGGGCAACCAGTGGGTCAACCCGACCAATCCGTACTATCAGCAGGCCTTCCCCGTCCCCAAGCGCGACGTCGCCAAGGCCAAAGCGCTCTTGAAGGAAGCGGGCGTCACGGGTCCCGTCACCCTCGACTTCATGGTGCCCAACGGCCCGGAGACGCGCGCCGTCGCCGAGGTCGTGCAGTCCATGGCGGCCGAGGCCGGCTTCGACCTCAAGATCCGCGTCACCGAATTCGCCACCTCGCTGAAGCAGGCGGAGGACGGCGAGTTCCAGGTCTTCCTGATCGGCTGGTCGGGCCGCAGCGACCCGGACGGCAACTCCTTCGTCTTCCAGACCTGCAACGCGCCGCAGAACAACGGCAAGTATTGCGACAAGGAGGTCGACGCGGCGCACGCGCTCGCGCGGGCCAAGAGCGATCCGGCCGAACGCAAGAAGGCCTATGAGACCGTGGCGAGGAAGTTCCTGGCCGACGGCCAGATCATCTACCTCTATCACACGCAGGTGCTGGTCGCGTTGTCGGACAAGGTCGACGGCTACAAGCAGATGCCCGACGGCCTGATCCGCGTCGTCGGCGTCAAGCTGAAGTAGGACGCTTTGCTCTCGTTCCTCACCCAGCGGCTGCTGCAGATCATCCCGACGCTGATCCTGGTGTCGATGCTGATCTTCGGCCTGCAGCAGCTTCTGCCGGGCGACCCGGCGCTGATCATGGCGGGTGAGGAGCGCGACCCGGCAGTGCTGGAGGAGATCCGCCAGCAGTATCGCCTGAACGACCCGATTCCGATCCAGTACTTCTACTGGATCAAGGGAGTGCTGTCGGGGAACCTGGGCGAATCGATGCGGCTCAAGGCATCGGTCGCCTCCCTGGTCGGCGAGAAGCTGCCGGTGACCCTGCAGCTCGCCGCCATGGCAATCGTCGTGGCGCTGGGCATCGGCATTCCCGCCGGCATCGTCTCGGCGGTAAAGAAGGACACCGCCTGGGATTACGGCGCCAACATCTTCGCCCTGTGGGGCATCAGCACGCCCAATTTCTGGCTGGGCATCCTGATGATCTTCCTGTTCTCGGTGACGCTCGCCTGGCTGCCGGCCTCGGGCTATGTGCGGCTGAGCGAAGACTGGCGCGCCAGCCTGGCCACCACGGTGATGCCGGCCTTCGTCCTGGGCAACGCCATCGCCGCCATCCTGATGCGCCACACCCGCAGCGCCATGCTGCAGGCGATGGGCGCCGACTACGTGCGCACCGCCCGCGCGAAGGGGCTCTACGAGCGCCGCGTCGTCCTCAAGCATGCGCTGCGCAACGCCATGACGCCGGTGATCACGCTGGGGGCGCTGGAATTCGGCACGTTGCTCTCGGGCGCGGTTCTGACCGAGCAGATCTTCACCATCCCGGGCTTCGGCAAGCTGATCGTCGACGCCGTTTTCAACCGCGACTACGCCGTGGTGCAGGGCGTCGTGCTGGTGACGGCCACCACCTATATCGTGCTCAATTTGCTGGCTGACGTGGCCTACGTGCTGGTCAATCCGAGGCTGCGCGGATGACGACCACCGTCCTGCCCGACGTCGCCGCCGCCGATGCCAGCGAGGAGAATCCGTGGGCACGCGCCTGGCGACGGCTGAAGCGCCGCAAGGGCGCCATGGTGGGTCTCGCCGTCGTGGCGATGTTCGTGCTGGTGGCGATCTTTGCCCCCTGGGTGGCCCCTTACGATCCCATCGCGACAAGCTGGAGCCTCGTGCGCAAGCCCCCGTCATGGGCCCACTGGATGGGCACCGACGAGGTCGGGCGCGACGTGCTGAGCCGCGTCATCTGGGGCGCCCGCGCCTCTCTCAGCGCCGGCCTGGTCTCGGTCGGCATTGCGCTCGGCATAGGCGTGCCGCTCGGCCTGTTGGCGGGCTATGCCGGCGGCTGGATCGATTCGGTGCTGTCGCGCATCGTCGACGCGATGCTGGCGGTGCCTTTCCTGATCCTGGCGATCGCCCTGGCGGCGTTCCTCGGCCCCAGCCTGAGCAACGCCATGATCGCCATTGGCGTCACCGCCACGCCGATCTTCGTGCGCCTGACGCGCGGCCAGACGCTGGCCGCCAAGGTCGAGGACTATGTCGAGGCGGCGCGCGCCGTCGGCAACCCGCACTGGCGCATCGCACTGCGCCACGTCCTGCCCAACATCGTGCCGCCGCTGCTCGTGCAGGCCTCGCTGGCCATCGCCGGCGCCATCATCGCCGAGGCCGCCTTGTCGTTCCTCGGGCTCGGCCAGCAGCCGCCGTCGCCGTCGTGGGGCAGCATGCTGAACTCCGCGCAACGCTTCATCGCCCAGACGCCGTGGATGGCCTTCTGGCCGGGCTTCGCGATCTTCTTCGCCGTCCTCTCGTTCAATCTCCTAGGCGACGGCCTGCGCGACGCGCTCGATCCAAGGCACAAGTAGCCGCCCCGTTCCTCTTCCCCTTGGGGGGAAGGAGCATGAGACATGGTCAGTTCGGCAGGCTCGTGTCGACGTTGTCGAACGCCGCGACACCCGACGTGAGGGTCGTCGCCCGCTCCTCGACCAGGAGCTGGGTCACAGCGAGGAAATGGACCAACTCGCCGTCGCCCAGCCGCTCGGCCTGCTCGATCAGCTCGCGCACGCCGTGCCAGACGCGGAACAGCGCCGCCGCCTTCTTCTTTCCAGACAACGACTGGCGGCCGCGACGCCGCCGAACATTGGGTTCAAGGACGATCTCGACCAACTCAATCCCCCTGTTTTTCCGCCGCCGCGTCCGTCCGCCGACCGTCGCCGGCGGACCGAGGGACGCGACAGGCGTCATGCCATCCCAACTGGAGCGCCGGCCGGCCGTTCTCCCCCGAGCACCGGCATGACAGGCGGGCAATCCTACACGACAGCGCGAGGAAGTGTCCCCATCATGCTCCGGCCTCAGGAGATCGCCGAATCTCGCCCCAGGGCACATTCCGTCCGGCCGATGCCGGCCGGACGGAAATTCCCCGGTTCAGTTGGACGCGGTCCCCAACGGCAGGCCAGAGGCATCGAGCTGGGCCTCTCGGCGCAGCACGACCGATTCCGGCGCCTCGACCTCGGGCAAGGGCTTGCTGGGATCGACCGCGCGCACCACCGCCACGATGCGCTTTTCGCCCGAGTTCGCCTCCTCGGCGACCAGCCGGCGCCAGCCCTGCTTCTCCCAGTACCTGACGTCGGCCGGCAGCACTTGAGCGTAGAGCATGTTGCAACCGCGGCTCTCGGCCAGCTTGCGGGCACGCTCGAGCAGGAGCTGCCCGATATTGTGGCCGCGGAAGCGCTGGATGACGGCAAGCCGCTCGGGCATTGCGAAGGACTGGAACCAGCGCACGCGCAGCGTTCCCACCGGCTCGTCCCCGGCATAGGCAATGATGTGGGTGGCGCCGAAGTCGTGACCGTCGAACTCCTCCGAGTACGGCACGTCGAGCTCGCCGATGAAGCAGGCGGCGCGCACCGCGAAAGCCTGCAGCGAGTCTTCCATCCTCATGGCGAGCCTGGTTGTGACCGTCTCGCCACCAATCGATATTGCCATAGCACTCATTTCTGTCCCCCTTCTCAATTCGCCCGACGCTCGGCCCATTCCGCGTGCGGATTGCTGGCCCCTCGCTTCGCCGAGTCCTCCAGGATGCCGGGCATGTCCAGCTGATCCTCCGGCCGGTTCAGCACCATCGGATCGGTGGACACCGTCGGCATCGTGCTCTCGTCGACATCGAGGTCGCAGTAGAATGCGCCGTACTCGTGGTCGGAGAAGTGGAAGATCTTGTCGTCGACCTTGCGGAACCCCATGCGCTCGAAAATCGGCCACAGCCGGTGCTGAGCATGCAGGTAGGCCTTGCGATATCCCTTCTTGCGGCAGAAATCGCGAGCCCAGTTCACGAACGGGATGAACAGGCCGTAGGAACGGTAGCGCTTCAGGATGATGGCGCGCTCCAGCTTGGCGAACGACGCGAACCAGCGGATGCGCATGGACGCTGCAGGCTCGCCGTCGACGTAGAGCATGAGGTGGCTCGCCGTGTAGTCGTTGCCGTCGAACTCCTCCCAATACGGACAGTGCTGCTCGCCCATGAAGACGGCTGCCCGCAACATGTAGCACTGCATCAATTCGTCCGATGTCGTAGCGAGCTTGATTGTCACGACAGGTCGATTGGTGATCGCCGTCGTCTTCTCTTCGGTCATACTAGGCCCCCTCGGTGAGTACTCCGTTATCGTTCCGGAAGTGGCGGCCCCCAGCCGTCACCACCGGAAGATTCTGAGAAATCTGCGAAAGTGCGTCGGACACGGCCGGCGACGTCATGCCCTTGGCGCCCTTGCGGATCGCGGTCGCAGAAACCTTGTCGCGGCGCAGAATGCGCCACGGATAGATCCAGCCGCATTCGTCGCTGATCTGGCGGACCAGCATGCCGCCGAAATCGGTGCCATGCAGCGTGTGCAGCCGCGCGCCGGGATAGCGGCGCTTGATCTCGCCGATCACGCCCTGAAACCCCTTGGTGTTGTAGACCTCGGGGTAGAACGCCACTTCCACCCGGTGCGAGAGACCCGCTTCCCTCAGCGCCAGCTCGATCAGCGCCTTGCGCGTCTCGGGCGGCAGGAACTTGTTGCCGGTCGGGAAGTAGTCGACGTTGGAATCGGCCTTTTCGGTCTTCTCGTAGATCTGGAAACCGTCCTCCAGACGGCCGACCCGGATCTCGCCCTTGCGGAAAGCGTCGGCATGAAGGCGCGGGATCAGCGTGGGGTGAATGACGATGTGGTCGAGCTGCCGCTCCTCGATCGCGCGCCGCAGGATCATCAGATGCGAATTGTGAAAGGGGTTGAAGGTTCCCAGGAACAACCCGACGCCGCCCTTGGGCGCCATCACCGAGCGAAGGTCGGACAACAGGCCGATTCCGAAGAACAAGGCGCCGAGCCCAAAGCCCAGAATCAGGAACGCCTCCCGAGCCCCAGGTACACCGGCCGTGCCCAGTCCGGCCAGGACCATGTTGAACACGATGCTGACGATGGTGTTGCGATTGGCATCGCCGATCCCGCGCGCCACAAGGTAGCCACCGAGGTACTGCGTGCCCTGAGAGGCAAGCGTGGTCAGCACCGCTGCACCGGCCCAACCACCGACCGATGCGATACCCGCCAGGTTGAAGGCACCTCCCACAAAGCACAGCCAGATCACCGCAAGATTGAATGCCAATTGCGGGAGAAACCGTCCGAGCTTACCGGCTGTGACGAAACCGAACCGGTTGTTGGCCCACAGTTCCGTTTTGTTGCTGAGCTTGGAATAGCTCGGCAGGAAAACCCCGGAGAAGACTGACACGCCGATCAGCGCCGGGTTAGTCCAACTGCTATGCGCGTACGCATAGCTAACGTACATCATGAAACCGCCAAAGGCGGCGATGCGCGTCGATGGACTGCGCATGTAACGCAGGAACTTGCCGGCATATGCCGACGATTCCGTCATCTTGCCGTACGAGCCGGTCGCGGCCACAGCACAGGTCCCCCCAGAAACGTCAATCGGTCAACAACTAAGGATTGATTGACTAACGAATCGGAGGCCTAGATACGCGTATCTTTCATTCTGCGCTGTCGCTGAAACAAACTGGCCAATACCCTACAAACGACACAGAAAACGACATTTACCCGTTAATGGTGTAAGATAAACCACGAGGCCATACTCAAAGTAAACTTCAGGCCGACAACCTTATTGTATCGATTGTTACGATGGTCACTACTCCTCCGAGAACGACTAAGGTCCCAAACATTCTTGGCGATTGGGATGACGTACGTTTTTTCCTCGCTGTTGCAAAAACCGGAAGCTTCAGCGCCGCCGCCACACAACTGAACACCAAGCAGACCACTGTCGGGCGCCGCATCCAGGCCCTCGAGCGCCGGCTGGGTGCCAAGCTGTTCGACCGCCATCGCCACGGGATGGAGGTGACGCCGGCGGCGCGCGGCGTGCTGGTCCAGGCCGAATCGATGATGTCGAACGCCACCTCGATCGAGCGGCACCTGGCTGGTCTCGATCGCGAGATGGCGGGGATCGTGCGCATCGCCGCCACCGAAGGTATCGCTGCGCACTGGCTGGTGCCGCGCCTGGGGCAGCTCAGGACGACGCACCCCGACATCATCGTGCAGGTGATCGCATCCGACCAGGTGCTGGACCTCGCAACGCGCCAGGCCGACCTCGCCATCCGGTTCTTCCGTCCGACGTCGAACCAGCTCGTTGCGGCGCGCGTCGGCCAGGTCAATTTCTCGATCTTCGCCGCGCCCTCATACATCGAGCGCTACGGCATGCCGCAGAAGCTCGACGACCTGCGCGAGCACCACATCGTCGACCACACCACGCTGCACAGCCTCGCCGCCATGAAGCCGTGGAGCGAGGTGGTCGAGCGCAGCCCCTCGGTCGTGCTGCGCACCAACTCGTCCTACGCCGCCGTCGAGGCGGTGCAGGTCGGCTACGGCATCTCGGTGTTCCCCGACTACGTCACCAAGTCGTCCAACCTGGTGCCGGCGCCGATCGACCTCAAGATCGTCCGCGACATCTGGCTGGTGAGCCACGAGGAGACCAACAAGGGCGCCCGCATCCGCACGGTCATCGACTACGTGCGCGACCAATTCCGCCAGGACGAGCGCGAGTGGTTCTCGACCACGATCCGCTCGCCGATGGCGGCGGCCTAGCATTACAGTTGCTTGTTTCGTTTGAGGTGAGCGCGTCTGGCGAGAGCTTGGTGTGCCCTTCGCCAGAGCGACCAGGCGAGGGTGTGGCTGGATGGGATCCGGCGCTGGGCGAGCTTGATCGCG
>JAEZIF010000492.1 GCA_023416135.1 Pseudomonadota bacterium | reverse complement strand
ATCAGCCGAAGCTGTCGATCGTGTTCGAGGACGTTCGGGGAAGGTGGCTGGTGAGCCAGTGGCTCTGAGCTCCGCGTTCGATTCCCTGAGTCGGCGTCCAGGTCATTGAAGTCAGGGTCGGACAGGGTCGCCAATCTCCGCATCCGAATGTGTGGCGACACGAGTAGGTTGAGGCTTCCGGCTTTCGAGCTCGATTGCCGGCAAATTCGGGAGCGCATCATGTCCGCCAGCTTCAAGCCGCCAGGTCCCGCGGGCGTCGCGCGTCCCTTCGGGCCGATGATCAGCGAGAATGCCTGGAGCGAACGTGTTGCGCGCGCTTGAACGGATCTTCGTGACGCTTTCCTCAATCGACCGCGAGTCGGAGGCCGTGGCCGATCGGCGAACCGACAAAGGCAATGGCTGAGCGTTGGAGAGTGCGCGGCGGCGCTTGATCGAGCATGCGAGAATGACCCTGGCTACTGCCGATTCTGGCCCCTCGAGGATTGACGGCCGCCGCCTGCGCAGCGAGCGAACCCGGCAGGCGATCATCCTGGCCTATCTCGAGCTGGTCGCCCGCAAGCCGGTAATGCCGACGTCGGCCGAGATCGCCGAGCGGGCCGGATGCTCCCCGCGCTCCATTTTCGAGCGCTTCTCGGATCTCGATGCGCTCAGCCTTGCAACGGCGGACTATGCGATCGCCCAGGGCCGTGCCGAGGCCGTGGCGCGTCATCTCGACGGCGATCGGTCGACTCGGATTCAGTCCCACGTGGAGACCCGCGCGCGCGTCTGCGAAAAGTGGCTGCCCCTGTGGCGCATCATCACCACCCAGGATCATGTCGCCGGGCTCAGGGCGCGCGTCGAGCTGGTGCGACTCGCCAATATCGAGACCATCAGGCTGATGTACGCGCCGGAGCTTTCCGGCCTTTCCGAGCTCGATCGGGCCCACTCGCAGATCGCCTTGGCCGCGTTGACCAGCTTCGAAAGCTGGGACCAGATGCGCCATTGCCACGGCCTTTCCGTGGAGATGGCGCAAGATGTCTGGCGATCGGCGATCGACCGGATGCTCCCGTCGGAAGGCCTCGCTGGAATCGGCTTGCCCTTTGACTCGGGGTGACGCGGGCAGCACGTCAGGATGGCGGGTCGAGCCATAGGTAGCCGACACCCTGCTCGTTCTTGATGCGCGAGAAGCCGGGGTCGATCGCCAGGAATTTCTTCCGAATTCGCTTCACCAGCGACCGGACGTTCGTGGTGTAGCCGTGCTCGCCGCTGCCCGCGACGAAGCCGGCATAGTGCGCCGCATCGTAGAGGGCGCGATAACTTTGCAGCCTGCCTTTGTGCGACACCAGCAGCGTCACGACCTTGTACTCGGTGATGGTCAGGCCGACGTCGTGGTCGCACCACAGGGCGCGCGACGTCTTCAGATGCAGCACGAGGTCGCCATGACGCTCGGCCTCCGCCGCCGTCTCGCCGGCGCCAGGGCGCCGGCGCTGGCTTTCGATGATGAGCCGCAGCCGGTGCGCCAGCACGTCCGTGCCGCGCGCCTTGTCGACGAAATCGACGGCGCCGTGATCGAACGCCTGCAACTCCCGCTCGGCCAGGGAGTATCCGGTCAGGAAGACGACCGGCAGCTCGATCTCCCGCTCTCTCAGGGCGCCCAGGAGGGCGAAGCCTGACATCTCCGGCAGGACCCAGTCGAGCAAGGCTACGCGGGCTTCCAGGCCGTTGTTCAAGGCCTCGAGGAAGGTAGCGCCATCGGCAAATGACGACACGGAGAACCCCCGGTCGGCCAGATCCGCGGAGAGGACTTCACGATAGAGGTCGTCGTCATCCACCAGGGCTACGTCGGGCACGCCGTGCGATCCTTTTCGCGGCGCGCGCCGACACGGTGGAGTGGGTTGGCCGATGGAACGTAGAGGACTGGCCGGGCTGCAACCCCTGGCCTGACCGAATACGACAGCGATCTCAAATCCAGTCCTCGCCGCTGACCCTGGTTGCCCCGCGGTGGCGAGCTAATCGCACCGGCTTGGCTCCCGCTGGTCTCCACCACTGTCAGCACAGGGCTGGGGATGCATTCGGAGAATCGCCACCTTTGCAGGTCAGGCAAGTCCCATGGCGATTCCGAGGTCGAACTCGACGCTGCCGCACTGCGGCAGGGGCGAGGGGCGGGTGATGCCGCCTGTCAGACCGGGTGGACTGTCAGTCCACCGGCGAGCCAGACAACCAGCAGGACGACGAGCACCAGGCCGAGAGCGCCACCCAGTCCAGGCCCGCCGTAGGTACGATAGCCGTAGTAGCCACCGCCGCCGCCAAGCACGATGATCAACAGGACGATGAGAAGAACGGTGAGCATTGGGCCTCCTCGGGATTGGATTGCTTGGCTTCGCAACGTCAACCCGGCGAGGAGGGTTCCAGCGTCTCTGCAACCGCGGTGCGGCGCTCGTCGTCTCAGTTCATGTTCATTGCGGCAGAAGAAGCGGTGCCGGGGAGCGGCGGCGGGACGCGTGACGGCGTCTCCCCCTCTGTCGAAGCCGACCGCAGACTCTCGGCCGCCTCGCCGATCCGACGGATCATCGAGGATGCCGTCTTGGAGGACACGTTCAGGATCCGATGCAGGTGATGCGGCCGCATCGGCTTGGTGCCGCCTTCCGTCAGGTAGATCGCCTGCAGCCACTTGTGAACCGGAACGTGGCTCGAGCTCATCACCGTGCCATGGAGAAGCGAGAACGCCTTGCGGCAGCCGTAGCATTTGTAGGTGCCCAGGCGCGTCGACCCGCCGTCCAGCTTGCCGACCCTGGCGCTGCTGCAGCGTGGGCAGCGCACCCCTTCAGGCCACAGCAGACGCTCGATGTATCGATGCGCGCTGAGCTCGTCCGCGAACATGCCCAGCGCTTCGCGAACGCCGCGATCCAATCCCTGACCCATGACGACCCCTTCCCATGACGCCGCTCGACCCCTCGAGCCCGGACTTCGACGATGCGTCCGCTCCCACGGGTTCCGCCGGCACCCGTGCCATCGATCGCAGTCGTCAGCCTCTTCAACCCTGTGAATGCCCCACATTCACAAGACCACACCGGAGCTGCATATAGTAACTTGCATTTTATGCGCAAAGATTAAAAGTCACATACCCGATACAATTTTCCGTGCGCAGTCGAAGCGCGAATACATCCGATCGAGCCGCGTTGTATAACTCGTTGATTTCACTTCAATTATCGACCCGGGCGCCGGGATGAGTTTTTCGACCTTCTCGATCAGATTTCACCGTCAGGGGAGTCAACCCTGGGTCGGCGGGCATGGTCACAGCGATATCCCAGCTTGTGGAAAAAATAGGCACTATCTATCTGCGCGTTGTGTGTGGAGCGTCGCCAGTCGGCGGTAGGGGTACCGCTCGCGCGTACGGCAGGCGCTGTAACTATGGGTTGTGGTTGATGAAGGACGACGTGAACCGGTGCCGCAGTCATGCGACGAAGCGCAGTGCTTCGGCACGACAGTGGAACTCCTTCAATTCGGACAAGGAGACATCGCGCGTCGGCACGCGTAGCTGCCGGCTTGGCAGCTTCAAGCCGCCCGACGGCCAGCGCTTGACCTGAGGGTCGCGCGGCAACGCCGTCGCCCCGACACTTTCATCGGCATCGTTCGTCGACCTGGCGGCCGCAAGAGTCGCGGGAGCGGGGATGCTCGTCTCCATGAATCCCCTCTTCAGGAGTTCGCCGCGATGACCACCACTCTCGCACGCCAAATGGCGCGTCCCGCCCGTTCCGCGACCATTGCCGCTGTACGGGCCCGCGAAACTCCGGAGCGTGCGGAGCCGGCGCTGTGTCGCCAGGCTCGCAAAGCCATGGCGATGTTCGCGGACGAGCTCAGCGCCCATCGTTACCTCGAGCGTGTGCTGTGGCCTGACGGCGTGTGTTGCCCGCGCTGCCGGAGCAGCGCCAAGGTCGGCAAGCTGAACGGCGCGTCGACCCGGCTGGGCATCTACAAGTGCTACGGCTGCCGCAAGACCTTCTCGGGCCTGCACGGCACGTTCATGAGCGCAAGCCACGTGCCGGCCCACAAGTGGCTGCAGGCGATGTATCTGACGCAAGGCGGCACCAGGCCGATGCGGGCGCATCACCTGTCGCGCATCCTGAACGTGTCGTTCAAGACCGCCGCATCGATGATGCTTCGCATCGGCGGGGCGGCCAAAAATCTGCGTCGGGCGTCGGCGAAAGAACGCCGTCAGTCGCCCCGGTCGAGATCGAGATCGGGGGCGGACAACGGGCACTGTTCGCCGGCTCTCCGGCCGGCTGGACTTGCTGACTGACGGGGCTGCGGTGCAGCCCCTTGGCTTGGACCTTTTCTAAGGCGGACGGCGGCAAGCGCCGTCCGTCTCATCCCGCCTTGTTGTATTTGCCGATCACCACGTGCGCCTTGGCCGACTCGTTGCGCGACAGTGTGAAGGTCTTGGGCGGATTGTACTGCTTTACCGTCCAGTTATGCGCGTTCACCTTCACCAGGCGCTTGACCAGCACGTAGCGCTGCCCGTCCTTTTCCTCTCGCATGAAGACGACGTCGTCGCCGGGTTCCGGTTGTGCCGATGGATTGACCAGCATGATGTTGCCGCGTTCATAGGCCGGCTCCATCGACTCTCCGGACACGAAGCAGCCATAGGCTTCGGGCACGCCCTCCAGTCGCGGGTCGCGCGGCAGCCATGATACCGGTTCGTTGCTGAGCACCATGGCGCCTTCGCTGCCGCCCTGGGCCGACGCGAAGACCTGGAGCTGCTGGCGCGGGCCGGTCGGCGCGCCGGCGCCCGCCGCGCCGCGCCCGCGACGCCCGCCCGGCAGCATGCTGAGCTGATCGCCGTCGATGCCGCTGATGATGCCGGCGTTCCTGTCCCCTCGGTTGCTCTGCAGCCAGGCGATGGACACGCCGAGCGCGGTCGCCAGCTGCACGATCGATTTCGGCTCGGTGTCGCCGCGTCGCTCGATCTGGGCGATGCCGCCTTGCGTGATCGAATACCCGGCACGTGACACGCGCCGCGCCAGTTCGGCCTGCGACCAGCCTTTGTTCTTGCGCTCTTCCTTGACCCGTTCGCCCAGTGTCGACATGGTAGCCCCGCCGATGATTGCACCGCTGTCATATCTCAATAACCATGATTATTGACAGATGACTTTCGTCACGTCAAGGTGCCCGGCATGTCGAACGCCGTCTTTCCCGCACTGCTTGCAGCCCCGCTCGTTCCTGGCGCGCTTCCGTGTTTCATCCTGCGTGAGGCGGGGCGGCCTGTCCGCCGGCCGCTGTGGGATCAGCGATGCGCAGGCATCCTCACCCGGTTGGCCGGCCGCTTGTCGAATGCCGAGATCGCCGACCGGATCGAGGCCGAGACCGGCATGCGCTTCAAGGA
>JAEZIF010000464.1 GCA_023416135.1 Pseudomonadota bacterium | reverse complement strand
ACTCGCTGTCATCCCGAGCGTAGCGAGGGACCTTTCCTGCGGCCTCAAAGGTCCCTCACTACGCTCGGGATGACAGTGTGCCTGTATGACCACCGTGTTATAAACAGCCATGAGCCCTCCATCGGACGAACCCGCATCGCGCCGTTCAGGCGTCGATCCCAAGCTGTTGGAGATCCTGGTGTGCCCGGCCACGCACGGGCCACTGGAGTACGATGCCGCGGCGGGCGAGCTGATCAGCCGCAAGGCGGGACTCGCCTATCCCATCCGCGACGGCATCCCGATCATGCTGGTGAGCGAGGCGCGCCAGATCAGGGACGTGACATGAACGCCGGGAGTAATGCGCGAGAGGGGCAGTTCCCCAAGTCGGTGCCCGACGAAGGCAACTACGAAACGACAGCGTCGTGGCCGACCGAACTGCGCGTCTTCAAGGAAGAGGCACGGCTCGAGATCGAGTTCTCCGACGGCGTCACCCATTCGCTGCCTGCCGAGTACCTGCGCGTCGAAAGCCCCTCGGCAGAAGTCCAAGGTCACGGCCCCAGCCAGAAGACCATCGTGTCCGGCCGACGCCATGTGAAGATCTCCGCCGTCGAGCCGGTCGGCCACTACGCCGTGCGTATCGTGTTCGACGACCGTCACGACAGCGGCATCTTCAGCTGGTCCTACCTGCGCGAGCTGGGCGACGGCTACGCCGAGAAATGGGCCGCCTACCAGGCCGCCCTGCTCGATCGCGGCCTGAGCCGCGATCCGTAAGCCCGTCATGAAGATCGCCATCGCCGGCGCCGGCATCGGCGGTTTGACCGCCGCGATGTGCCTCCACCGCGCCGGTTTCGAGGTCGACGTGTTCGAGGCCGTGAGCGAGCTTAAGCCGCTCGGCGTCGGCATCAACATCCAGGCCGGCGCCGTGCGCATCCTCTCGAGCCTGGGGCTGCAGCCGGCACTGGCCGCGACCGCCATCGAGACCCGCGAACTGCGCTATGCCAACCGCCACGGCCAGACGATCTGGGCCGATCCGCGCGGCCGCCATGCCGGCCTGCCCTGGCCGCAATTCTCGATCCATCGCGGCGAACTGCAGATGATCCTGTATCGTGCCGCCGTGAAGATGCTGGGAGCCGGCCGCATCAGGTTCGGCCGACGCATCGCGGGCTTCGAGCAGAAGGGAAACACCGTCACGGCGCGCTTCGCCGATCGCGACGGCGCGATCGTCGAGACGACCGAGACCGATATCCTGATCGGCGCCGACGGCATCCACTCCGCGGTGCGCGCGCATTTCCATCCCGACGAGGGCCCGCCCAAGTGGCAGGGCATCCTGATGTGGCGCGGCGTCACCGTGGGCAAACCCTATCTCGGCGGCGCCACCATGGTGCAGGCCGGCCATCACAACCAGAAATTCGTCTGCTATCCCATCAGCCGGGCCCACGCCGAGCGGGGTGAGGCGCTGATCAACTGGATCTGCGACCTGCACATGGGCGATGGCGCCATGTTGCCGCGCGAGGACTGGAACCGGCCGGGCAGGCTCGCCGATTTCCTGCCGCGCTTCGAGGGTTGGAACTTCGGCTGGCTCGACGTGCCGGGCGTCATCCGCTCGGCGCATGCCATCTTCGAGTTCCCGATGGTCGATCGCGATCCCTTGCCGGGCTGGAGCCACGGCCGCATCACGCTCCTGGGCGATGCCGCGCATCCGATGTACCCCATCGGCTCCAACGGCGCCTCGCAGGCGATCCTCGATGGAGAGGCGATCACCCAGGAACTGTCCACCGGCGGCGATCCTGAAGCGGCGCTGAAGCGCTACGAACAGCGCCGCCTGCCGCCGACCGCGGCCATCGTCGAGAGCAATCGCCGCAAGGGCATCGACGTCATGCTCGACCTCGTCGAGCAGCGCGCGCCGCAGGGTTTCACCGACCTGGAAAGCGTGCTGCCGGCCGATGAGCTGGAAAGGATCGTCGGCGACTACAAGAAGCTCGTGACCCAGGATCGCGAGACGCTGCTGAAGCTGGCGACTCAATAAAAAAACCGGCCCTGTTAGGGACCGGCCGTGGTAGCGGTTTAAACCGGTCATCACATCACCGGCCGCCACCGAGAGATAATATGGCATCTGACGATGACAGGATTATGGCAGTTTGCTGGGGGCGCGCGATTCCAGTCGCGCGTGGTTTCATCGACCAAACAATAACCGCGCCACTGGAGTGGCGCGCGCCCAGCAAATGAGCCTCGGCCGCGCCGTCGCCACCGTCGGCAGCTTCACGCTGCTGAGCCGGCTCGTCGGCTTCGCCCGCGACGTCGTGCTGTCGGCTGTGCTGGGTTCGGGCGCGATGGCCGACGCCTTCTTCGTCGCCTTCAAGCTGCCGAACTTCTTCCGCCGCCTGTTCGCCGAGGGCGCCTTCTCGGCGGCCTTCGTGCCGCTGTTCTCGCGCGAACTGCAGGACCACGGCAGGGCTGAGGCGCTGGCCTTCGCCCGCCAGGCCCACGCCGCCCTGCTGCTGGTGCTGGTGCCGTTCTCGATCGTGCTGATGCTCGCCATGCCGTGGGTGCTGACGCTGCTGGCGCCCGGCATGCGCGACGATGCACCGACCTTCGCCATGGCGGTCGAATTCGGCCGCATCGCCTTCCCCTACCTGCTGTTCATCTCGCTCGCCTCTTTGTACGGCGGCGTATTGAACAGCATCGACCGCTTCGCCCATGTCGCGGCCACGCCCATCCTGCTCAACCTGGCGCTGATCGGCGCCGTGCTCGGTCTCACGCCACTCCTGCCCAACGCCGGCTATGCCGCCTCGATCGGCGTGGCGATCGCAGGCGTCCTGCAGTGGCTGTGGCTGCTGATCGCCTGCGCCCGAGACGACGTCAGCATGAAGTTGGTGCGGCCGCGCTGGACGGCACGCGTCGCCCGGCTGGTCAAGCTCGCCACGCCGGTGGCGATCGGCGGCGGTGTGCAGCAGATCAGCACCATGCTCGACGTGGTGTGGGCCTCCCTGCTGCCGGTCGGGACGATCTCGGCCCTCTTCTATGCCGACCGCATCGCCCAGTTGCCACTCGGCGTGGTCGGCATCGCCATCGGCACCGCCCTGCTGCCGCTTCTGGCGCGCCAACTCCGCGCCGGCCAGACCGCATCGGCGATGGCCAACCAGAACCGCGCCATCGAGTTCGGCCTGCTGCTCAGCCTGCCGGCGGCAGTGGCGCTGTGGCTGCTGAGCGACCCCATCATCCGCGTGCTGTTCGAACGCGGCCGCTTCGGACCCGACGACACCCTGCGCACCGCCAGCGCGCTGGCAGCCTTCGTCGTCGGCCTGCCCGCCTTCGTGCTGGTCAAGGCGCTGACCCCAGGCTTCTTCGCCCGCGAAGACACGCGAACGCCGCTCTACATCGCGATCACGGCCATCGTGGTGAACGTGGCGCTCAACGTCTTCTTCCTCTACAGCACCAGCCTCGCCCAGGTAGGCATCGCGCTCGCCACCTCGCTGTCGGGCTGGCTGAATGCGGCGATGCTCGCCATCGTGCTCAACCGGCGCAACCACTGGGTCGCCGACCGGCGGCTGGTATCGCGGTCGTGGCGGATGCTCGCAGCAACCATCGTCATGGGCATCGTTCTCTGGGCGGCGCTCGTGCTGCTGGATCCGGTCCTCGCCCGAGCCAACACCACGGGCGTGGTGGCGCTGTTCGGCGTCTGTGCCCTGGGGATGGCCGTCTACGCTGCCCTGGGCGCGTTGCTGGGTATCGTGCGCGTCGAGGAGCTGCGCTTCGTGATGCGCCGTCAGCCCGGTCTCAGATCAGCCGACCAAGACGAACAATCGTGACGCCGGCGCGCAGCGGCCGGTTCACGGCCGGCATCACCAGCACGCAGTTGTCGTAGGGCGTCGTCACCGCCTCGCCGTCGTCGTGGCCCAGCACGGTGCCCGCCTCGGCGATCACCTCCTGGCCTTCGAAACGTCGCGCTGGCGTGAAGTTGCCGCGTTTGGTGGCGATGGCGTGGGTGACCTGCACGACCTTCTGCGCGGGCGGCGACGGCTTCTTCCAGTCTGCCGGCAGGTCGGACGCCTCGACGATGCCCGTCTCGGTGAGGAAGCGATGGGTCACGTCCTTGGCCACCGCTACCGACGACCGCCGCCAGTGCTGGCCGGTCTCGATCAGCAGCGCAGTCTTGTTGCTCTGGGGATCGCCGAAGGCGCCGTAGTCGCGCATGCGCATGCCGGCGGCATGACCGCGGTCGCGCACGATGTCGGCCGGCGCGCCCAGCCGCATGGCCAGCTCGGCGCCGCGGTCGAGCGGCCCGCACAGCATCAGCGGCACGCAATCGTCGTGCATGGAATGGAGGTCGAGCAGGAAATCGGCGCGCTCGACATAGGGCCGCACGATCTGGGCGCGCCT
>JAEZIF010000435.1 GCA_023416135.1 Pseudomonadota bacterium | reverse complement strand
TTCCAGGCAATGGCCTTCGACGTCGAACAGCCAGCCGTGATAGCAGCAGCGAATGCCGCGTTCCTCGATCTTGCCGTAGTACAGCGTCGTGCCGCGATGGCAGCAGCGCGGGTAGACCAGGCCGGCCTGCCCCTGCCCGTCGCGGAACAGGATCAGTTCCTCGCCCAGCGCCCTCACCGGTCGTGGCGTGGCCCCGGCGTCGGCGCTCACGCCTACCGGATGCCAGTAGCGGCGCAGGAGCTCGCCCATCGGCGTGCCCCGGCCGACCTCGGTCAGCCTTGCGTTGTAGCTGGGCGGCTTCAGCGAATAGGCGGAGCCGATGTCGGTGGCACTCATGGCTACTCCACCTTGGCGCCGGACTGGCGGATCAGTTCGGCCCAGACCGGGGTCTCGCGCGCCAGCATGTCGCCGAGCTCCTTGGGCGTCGAGCCGACCGGTGTCTGGCCCTGAGCGATAAGCTTTTCGGCAGCCGCAGGCTCGCGGATGACGGCTTTGATCTCCCGCGACAGGCGGTCGACGATCCCGGCCGGCGTTCCGGCGGGCGCATAGGCCGCGACGAACAGGCTGAGGTCGAAACCGGCGAAGAGCTGCTCGGCGAACGTCGACAGCTGCGGCATGGAGGCCGAGCGCTTCGAACCCGCCGCGGCGAGCGCCTTGACGCGGCCGGCGTCGATCTGCGGCCTGGCGCTTGTCGGGCTCGCCCAGGTGATGTCGAGCGTTCCATTCGACACGTCCTGGATGGCCGGCACGTCGCCGCGATACGGCACGTGGTTGTACTTGCCGCCCAGCGTCGGCTCGAACATCAGGCCATAGAGATGGCCGCTCGAGCCGATGCCCCAGCTTCCATAGGTGGCCGGCCGCCCCAGATCCCTCACCCACTTGGCCATGCCGCGCAGGTCGCCGTAAGGCGCGTCGGCCTTCACGACGACGAGAATGGTGCCGAGCGATATCAGCGATACCGGGGTCAGGTCCTTGATCGGATCGAAGGGCAGCTTGGCGTAGAGTGACGGATTGTTGGTGTGGGTCGAGTTGGTGGTGATCAGGAAGGTGTAGCCGTCGGGGGGAGCCCTGGCGACGATCTCCGCGCCGACGATGGTGTTGGCACCGGGCTTGGGATCGACCAGCACCTGCTGGCCGAGCTTGGCCGCCAGGCCGTCGGCGATGACGCGCACCAGGGCATCGATTGCGCCGCCCGGATTGAACGGCACGACGATGCGGATGGGCTTTGTCGGCCAGGTGCCCTGCGCCGTACCGGCGGACGAGACGAATGGCGCAGCGAGCACCGTCGCAACGACGCTTCGCCGTGCTATCGCTTTTCGCGGCATTGTTCGCTTCCTCCCTGCGCTCGCCGCAAGGTCAGACGTTGTGAAAGCGGCTCGGACTTTACTCAGGGTCGCAACCGATTCATAGGCTTTGGACCGACGACGAAAGGCTACGAAACAAAATGACGGTCAATTCCCGGGCCCAGATCCGCCGGCTGACGCCAGCCGACGCCCCCGTGTACAAGGAGATCCGGCTGGAAGCGCTTCAACAGGCCCCCGAGGCCTTTGGTAGCACCTACGAGCAGGAATGCTCGCAGTCGCTGGCTCAGTTCGAAGAGGTCCTGACCAAGGCCGACGTACTCGGAGCCTTCCGCGGAACCGATCTTCTAGGCATGGCGGGGTACCGCGCGCAGGCCGGGGCAAAGCGGGCGCACAAGGGGGTCCTGTGGGGCATGTACGTGCGCGCCGCCGCGCGCGGCACCGGCGTCGCCAGGCCTCTCGTCCAGGCGATTCTCGATCATGCGCGCGGCCGCGTCGAACTGGTTCAATTGAGCGTCGTCAGCGAGAACGAGACAGCCCAGGGGCTCTATCGCAGTTGCGGATTCGTGGCCTACGGGCATGAGGTCCACGCCCTCAAGCAGGATGGCCGCTACTACGACGAAGTCCTCATGGCCATCGCTCTCGACCCGCGGAATTGAGCCGGCCGACGCAGACCTACCAATTCCTTGGCCAACTTGCTGGCCAATTCCCTAGACTGGCGCCCGGGAGGAACCGTGCCGCTCTGGATACCGATCACCATCTTCGCTGCGCTGTGTCAGAACATCCGCACGACGATGCAGCAGAAGATACGCGGCGTGCTGAGCGTCGATGGCGCGAACTTCGTCCGGTATCTCTATGGCGCGCCGCTCGCCCTGGGGGCGCTGGCTTTCCTGGTGTTCGGCACCGGCCGGCAGGTGCCGACCCTCACGCTCGCCTTTCTCGGCCTGGTCACCATTGCGGGCGTCGCCCAGATCGTGGCGACGTCGCTCATGATCCACGCCTTCTCCCTGCGCAACTACGCCGTCGGCACGGTCTATTCCAAGACCGAAACGGTGTTCGTCGCCCTGTTCGCCACCTTCATCGCCCATGAGCCGCTGCACCTGCTGGCCTGGATGGGAATCCTGGTCTGCCTCGGCGGCGTGGCGATCCTGAGCGTGCGCGGCTCCTTCGCCAACGTCCGCAGCGTGCTGGCCGACCTCACCCACAAGGGCGCGCTCTACGGCATCCTGTCGGGTGCGATCTTCGCCATCGCCGCCGGCACCATCCGCGAGGCCTCCAAGCTCATTCCCGACGGCGACTTCTGGGTGCGCGGCATCACGGTGCTGGCCTGCATGAACACCATCCAGGTCGTGCTGATGGGTCTCTATCTCGCGCGCCGCGACCGGCCGCAGCTTGGCAAGGTCTGGGTCAACTGGCGCTCGTCGATCTGGGTCGGCATCTTCAGCGTGCTGGGGTCGGCTGGCTGGGCGCTCGCCATGACGCTGGAGAACGCGGCGCTGGTGCGCGCGGTCGGCCAGATCGAGCTCGTCTTCACCTTCATCGCCTCGCACCTGGTGCTCAAGGAGCGGCCGTCCGCCGGCGAATGGCTGGGCAGCCTCCTGGTGATCGGAGGCGTGGTCCTCATCCTCATCGGCCGGTGATCACAATGACCGAAGCGAACAACAGACCACTGCACGGCGTGCGCGTGCTCGACTTCTCGACCACCATCGCAGGCCCGCACTGTACGCGCCTGCTGGCCGACATGGGCGCCGACGTAATCAAGATCGAGGCGCCCGAGGGCGAGCTCATGCGCAGCCGCCCGGTGCAGCGCGACGGCGCCGGCACGATGTTCGGCCAGCTCAATGCCGGCAAGCGCTGCATCGTGCTTGATCTCAAGCGACCCGAGGCAATCGCGGCAGTGAAGGCCCTGGTGAAGACGGTCGACATCGTGGTCGAGAACTACCGCCCAGGCGTCATGAAGCGCCTCGGCCTCGACTATCCCGAGCTCGCCAAGATCAATCCCGGGATCATCTACGGCGCCATCTCGGGCTACGGGCAGACCGGGCCCGCCGCCGGGCGGCCGGCCTACGCCCCCGTCATCCATGCCTCGACCGGCTTCGACATGGCGCATCTCTTCTACCAGCAAGGCCGTGAACGCCCCGACAATTGCGGCATCTTCGTCGCCGACTATGCCAGCGGCGCCTATGCGCTGGGGGGCATCCTGGCGGCGCTGCACCAGCGCCATGTCACCGGCAAGGGCCAGATGGTCGACGTGTCGATGTTCGAAGCCCTGGTCGGCATGCTCCTGGGCGAGGTCAACCGCGCGCAGTTCGACTTCGAGATGCCGTCGCGGCCGATGTACGGGCCGGTCGAGGCCAAGGACGGCTATGTCATGCTGGCGACGGCAAGCGAGCGCACCTTCCAGGACATGGCGACGGCTGCCGGCCGGCGCGACTGGCTGACCGATCCGCGCTTCGAGAAATACGCCGACCGGCGCATGAACTGGGACAAGTTCGTCGACGAGTTCGAGGCGTGGTCCCGCACGCTCACGGTCGAGGAGTGCGTGGCTGCGCTGGAGAAGCATGGCGTGCCCTGCTCGCCCTATCTCACCGTCACCGAGGCGCTGAAGGATCCGCAGGTCGAGCATCGCGGCTCGCTCTGCACCATCGAGGACAGCGCCGGCAGCTACAAGTCGCCTGCCCCACCGTTCCGGTTCTCCGGATCGCCGGTGCAAAGTGGACCGAAGGTCGCCGGCCTCGGGGAACACACCAGGAGCGTCCTCGAGGAAGCCGGTCTCAGCGACGCCGAGATCGCGGCGCTGGAGAAATAGCGTCGGCGAACGTGCCAAATGCCACATCTTCCGTAGCCGGACCTTGTAACCTCATGCTCAGCCACTGAAAGGTGGAGCGAGTTCGGGGGGGGCACGCAATGCCGGCACTTGGCATTGATGAAGACGGCGATCTCGACGAAGGCACGCTGAGGCGCTTCGTCTTTCAGACCTATGGACGCTCGCGCCGGACCCAGGACAGTCCGGTGATGCCGGACGTCTGGCTGAACTACATCAAGGTCGCCGAGCAGATCGCCAAGGCCACGATCGAGGCACGCGAGGGCAAGGCCGACACCGCCAACCCGCGCGACGATACGGTCGACCTGCTGATCACGCCGTGGTCGGGAGTGAGTCCGGGAGAGATCCTGAGGCGGCTGCAGGACAGCATGGGAGAGGTCGGCACCGGTGCGGCCACCTCGTTGTACAAGGGCGCGCAGCGGACGCGTGCGCGGATGGCGATCAGCGGCACGCGTGTGGTCATATGCGCCACTTTCAACACCTTGGTGTGCCATATCGTGCCGCTGTCGAGCTGGTGGCTGCAGCGATTCAGGACGGACGAAGGATTCCGCGCCGAGTTCAAGAAGATCGTCAAGCATCTCGACAAACCGCGTGGCGAGGACGCCGAGTTCGCCCGCTACTTCGCACTGGTTGGCTTCATCGATCGCCTGCTGAAGGCCGATTCACGGCAGGTCATCGAGCATCTCGGGGCGCTGGCGCACTGGCTGGGCACGCCGGACGACGACAGCCCCAGGACGCGCGATGAGCACCTCGAAACGCTCAACGGGCTCTACAATCGAGCCGAGGATCTTCTCTGGCACTCCGTGCCGTCGGCGATGGCCGACGGCCCAGTGGCCAGCGCAGAGGATGACGCCCCGCTGGGAATCTTCCTCATCAGCCTCAATCGGCCGGCGGTGCAAAGTCTCTACGAATCGCGGGCGACCACCAAGGCGGACGCCGCCAGCCGGCTGTTCGAGGTCGACACGTCAGGCATCGCCTTCGCGGTGATCGACGGCGGCATCGACGCCCGGCATCCGGCGTTCCTCGACCGGTCGAGGAAGGAGACGTCGAAGCCCGAAAGTGCCGAGGACGACGATGCCTTCTGCCTGAAGTATTCGCGGGTGAAGGCGACCTACGATTTCACGCGGATGCGCGATCTCATCGACTTCGCCGTCACCGCGGTGCCGACGAAGGACACGGATGTTCCGGACCCGGCGGCCCTGGCCAGGCTCGACCCGACGAAACCCAAGCAGCAGATGATCGCCGCCCTCTACACCAAGCATGCAAGAGCGGTGCACCACCTGGCAATCCGCAGCAAGAACGCGCGCGACCTAGACTGGGAGATCGTCAAGCCTCTCATTGCCGTCGAGCACGATGCCGCCTACCAACCGCCGAAGACCGACCACGGGACGCACGTCGCAGGAATCCTGGCCGCCTATCTCCCCAAGCGCGGGGAGGGCAAGGGTGCGTCGCGCGAGCTGAGCGGCATGTGCAGGCATCTGACGCTCTACGACATGCGGGTGTTCGACGAGAACGGTGCCAGCGAGGAGTACACGATCGTGTGCGCGCTGGAATTCGTCAACTGGATGAACAGGGATCGGATGAATCCGACCGTGCACGGCGTCAATCTGTCCCTCGCATTGGCGCACGACGTCGACAGCTTCGCCTGCGGACAGACCCCGATCTGCGAGGTCTGCAATTTCCTGGTGGGCGCCGGCACGGTCGTCGTCGCCGCCGCCGGCAATACCGGCTTCGAGAACGGCGCCGGACCGCAGGCCAAGAGCATGGGGTCGGGGTACCGTGCCATCAGCATCACCGATCCCGGCAACGCAGACTACGTGATCACGGTCGGATCGACTCATCGCCGCGACCCGCATCTCTACGGCGTGAGCTACTTCTCGGCGCGCGGACCGACGGGTGACGGGCGGCGCAAACCCGACATCCTGGCCCCCGGCGAGAAGATCACCTCGACAATTCCCGACCGTCAGCTGCAACGCATGGACGGCACGTCGATGGCCGCGCCTCATGTTTCAGGGGCTGCCGCCATGCTGATGGGGCGCTATCCGGAGCTCATCGGCCGGCCGCTGAAGATCAAGCAGATCCTCATGGACTCGGCGACCGACCTCAAGCGCGAACCCAACTTCCAGGGCGCCGGCCTGGTCGACGTCCTGCGCGCGCTGCAATCGGTCTAGGAGGTCGACCATGGTCACGCTCGAAGCCCTGAACGCCCTTGCCGGCGACTGCCTGCTGCTCCGCTATGGGCCGAAGCACGAGGAGCGCCTGTGGATCATCGACGGCGGCCCGAAGCGGGACAACAAGAAGAAGGTCGAGGTCTGGAGCGACGTCCTGCTCCCTCGCCTGGCGGAGATCCTCGAGGAGAGGCAGGCCGAGCCGCCCCTGCCGGTGGCGCTCGGCATGGTGAGTCACATCGACGACGACCACATCAACGGCATCCAGCAGGTGACCAGCCAGCTCGTCGCGCTCAAGCCGAAGTCCGGCGACGTGAAATTCGATCGTTTCTGGTTCAACTCCTTCGACAAGATGGTAGGCCCGACGCCGTCCGGCGCCAGCCCGGAGGTCAAGGCGGCATCGCTGCAGTCGCTCGTCGATCCGGTGAACGTGCCCGGCGTCTCGGACGAGCACGCGGCGGCGGTCATGCAGAGCGTGAAGCAGGGAAACGCCCTCGCCTCTGACCTGCGGGCCCTCGGGCTGGATCGCAACCTTCCGGTCAACGACTTCGTCTCCGCCAGATCCGGACAGCCGCCATACCAGATCGACGGCGCCACGGTGACGATCCTCGGACCGTTGGCCAACCGGCTGGAGAAGCTGCGCGAGGAATGGGCCGAAGCGCTCAGCAAGCCGACCAAGGCCACGCGGCAAGCCGCACTCCAGGAGCTGTTCGTGCCCAGGGCCAGGCAAGAAAAGTCGGTTCCAAACCTCTCGTCCATCGTCGTGCTCGTCGAGGTCGATGGGCGCAAGCTGCTGCTGACCGGAGACGCGCATGGCGACGACGTGGTCACGGCTTGGAAGGAACTGGGCCTCGGCGACCAGCCAGCCAGGCTCGACCTCGTGAAGATGCCGCATCACGGCAGCATCCGGAACTGCACCAGGCCGTTCGTCGAGTTCTTCGTGGCCGACCATTACGTCTTCTCGGCCGACGGCAAGCACGACAATCCCGATGCACCCGCCGTCGAGGCCGTCGTGAAATTCCACGGCGCGCGGCCGATGACCATGCATTTCACCAATGACGACGTGACCTGGTCGAAGCCCTACGAGCTCGAGAAGGGCGGCAAGAAGGTCGGCAGCCTGAAGGAATTGATCGCCGCCCTGCACGAGGCCTATCCCGGACCATGGCGCGACAATTTCCGCAATCCCGCAGACAAGTCGGTGATCGTAGCGCTGCCGTGATCGCGAGGTGAGCTTTGGCGGAGGGCTTCCAATGACCAGGAACATCGTCCTGTGCTGTGACGGAACGGCCAACGAGTTCGCGCGCGACCGCACGAACGTCGTGAAGCTTTTCCATGCGCTGGTGCACGATCCCGACGCACAGGCCACCTACTACCATCCGGGCGTCGGCACCATGGAGGCGGTCGGCGCCGTCACCACGGTCGGACGCAAGGTCACCAAGGTGCTCGGACTGGCGATCGGCTACGGGCTCGAGACCGACATCCGCGACGCCTACGTATTCCTGATGAACCATTTCAAGGAGGGCGACCGGCTCTTCCTGTTCGGCTTCAGCCGCGGCGCCTATACGGTTCGTTGTGTCAGCGCCCTCCTCCACATGTACGGCCTGATCCGGCCCGGCAACGAGCCCCTCGTGCCTTATGCCATCCGCATGATGATGGCGATCACCGGTCTGAGCGAACGCAAGGGCCCGCAAAACGAGATTGCTGGCTACTTCAAGCTCGCCGATGAGTTCAAGCAGCACTTCGGCGGTCAGCGCTGCCAACCGCACTTCGTCGGCGTATGGGACACCGTGAGTTCGGTCGGCTGGATCGAGAATCCCCTGCGCCTGCCCTTCACCGCGGACAATCCCGACATCGCGATCGGGCGCCACGCAATCGCCCTCGACGAACGCCGCGCCTTCTTCCGTACCAATCTTTGGCGTCCCTCGACCAACGGCGGCCCGCGGGACCTCAAGCAGGTGTGGTTCCCCGGTGTCCACTGCGATGTCGGCGGCGGCTATCCCGAGGCGGAAAGCGGACTGTCCAAGATTGCCCTGCAATGGATGGTCGACGAGGCCAAGGATGCCAAACTGCTCGTCGACCCCGGGCGGGAGGACCTCGTGCTCGGACGAGCCGGCGGCGGCTACGTCCCGCCGGATCCCAAAGCCATGATGCACGAATCGCTGACCGGCGCCTGGCGGTTGGTCGAGTACGTCCCGAAGCGGCACTATAACGCCAAGCGAAAGATGGAAGAGCGTCGCATGAACCTCTCCCGCTATCGCACAATTCCGCCCGGCGCCTCGATCCATCGATCGGCGTACGAGCGAGGAGCGGAATACAAGGCCGGTCTCGAACGGCGAATGACAGGAGAAGCGTGACGACTCGGCGGGATGATGCCAAGACAGGCGCATGATCGATGCACGCACGCCGGTCCTCGTCGGATGCGGCCAAATCACCGACATCGAGGGCAGGCCCTCGAGCACCCGTTCGAACGTGGCCTTCTGCGCCGAAGCGGCACGCCTCGCCCTGGCTGACAGCCGCGCGTCGATCGGCGCCGAGGCGCTCGGGCGCATGCTCGATGCCGTGGCGGTCCTCGAATTCTTTCCCGACGTCAGTCCGCGCTTCGCCTCGCCGTTCGGCCGTTGCACCAATCCGCCCAAGAGCGTCGCCAACCGCTTGAATGCCGCGCCGCGCCAGCTGATCTACACCCATCAGGGTGGCAACACCCCGCAGTACATGGTCAACCGCTTCGCCGAGGAGATTGCGAGGGGCGAGACCGGACTGGCCCTGATCTGCGGCGCCGAGCTGCTGCGCTCGACCCAGAATGCACGCAGGGCCGGGCTGAAGATCGACCACAATGAAGATCCCGGCGGCGAGCCGACGCGCGTCGGCGACAAGCGATTCGGCTTTTCCGACGAGGAGGCGCGTCACGACCTTCGCGCCGCAATCCATTTCTATCCCTTGCTGGAGAACGCCATCCGCGGCGGCCTGGGACGCGACGTGGCGAGTCACATGACGGCCATGGGCCGGCTCTTCGAGCGCCTGGCCGCGGTCGCCAAGGCCAATCCGCTGGCGACACGCCGCGAGGGCTACAGCGCCGAGCGCCTGGCGACGATCTCCGACGACAATCGATGGATCTGCTTCCCCTATCCGCGGCTGATGAACGCCAATGCGATCATCGACCAGGCCGCCGCCGTGGTGATGACCTCGGTCGAGAAGGCGCGCGAATGGGGCATCCCCCAGGACCGCTGGGTATTCCTGCATGGCTGCGCCGACGGCACCGACACCTGGGTCGTGTCTGAACGCGAGCGGCTGGATGCCTCGCCCGCGATCAGAGGCTGTGCGCGCCTGGCTCTGGACATGGCGGCCAAGACGGCGGCCGACGTGGCGGCCTTCGACCTCTATAGCTGCTTCCCCTCGGCGGTCGAGGTGGCGATGAAGGAGATCGGAATCGCGGAGGACGATCCGCGGCCGATCAGCGTCACCGGCGGTCTCCCGTTCTTCGGTGGTCCCGGCAACAACTACGTCACCCACTCGATCGCCGAGATGATGAACGTCGTCCGCAGGAAGCCGGGCTCGTTCGGCATGGTGACGGCCAATGGCAACTACCTCACCAAGCACTCCGCCGGCCTCTATTCGACCGAGCCGACCAAGGGCCCGTGGCGGCGCGAGGATCCGAAGAAACTGCAGGCCGAGCTCGACGCCGGACCAAAACAGCGGGTCGACACCAGACCAAGCGGCGCCGGCACGATCGAGACCTACTGCGTAGCCTACGGCAAGGATACGCCGGAAAAGGCGTGGATCATCGGCCGGCTCGACGCTCCTGGCGGCGAGCCTGGCGAGCGCTTCGTCGCCATGGCCGGCAACGATCCGGCCCTGCTGGCCGACATGTCGATGAGAGAACAGCTTGGACGCCGCGTGATCGTGGGCGAGGATGGTGGCAAGAACGTCTTTCGCCCGCTGTAACGGCACCTGACAATTTGCGGGGGTGCCTGCGCCGGCGCGCCACCCCAGTGGACGCTTCGACAAGGTAGGATAAGCTGTCCCCCGTCAAGAAATCCGGGTCGGGAAACGAATCATGCCCAATATGCTGACAGCCGCCCAGACGGCTGAGTTCAATGAAAAGGGTTTTACTTACGCCCGCCGGTTGTTCGCGCCCGACGAGATAGACTTGCTGACGCGCGCCATGGAGGACGATCCCGCGGTGCGCGGCAGCATCCTCGACCGGCGCGACGGCGAGGGTCGCTCGACGCGCATTGCGCTGTGGAACCGCGCCGGTGACAGCGTCTATGGGCTGGCTGCGCGCTGCCGGCGCATGGTGGACACATCGGCCGCCCTGCTGGGCGGGCCGGTCTATCACTACCAGTCCAAACTCACGGCCAAGGAGCCCGAGGTGGGCGGCGCCTGGGAATGGCACCAGGACTACGGCTACTGGTACTACAACGGCTGCCTGAGGCCCGATCTCCTTTCGGTGATGATCGCGCTCGACAAGACCACCCGCGAGAATGGCTGCCTGCAGATCGCGACGGGCTCGCACAGGCTCGGCCGCATCGACCATACGCCCCTGTCGCCGACCCAGAACGAGGTCGATCCCAAGCGCATGCCCCATATCCTGAAGAGGTGCCCGGTCGAGTATTGCGAGCTCGACAAGGGCGATGCGCTGATCTTCCATTGCAACGCGATCCACCGCTCCGACTCCAACCGCTCGGCCAACCGGCGCTGGACCCTGCTGATCTGCTATAACCGCGTCGACAACGACACTTTCAACAAGTCCGACGACCGCTTTTTCGTGCCGCTCGACGCCGTCGATGATGATGCCCTGCGCCGCGCCGGCCTGCGCTTCGCGCGCGGCGACAACCAGGAGCACTTCGCCAGCCGGCCGTACGTGCCGGACCTGCGCAAGGCCTCATAGCGACGGTGGCGGCCCTTGGACGTCCGCAAAGCCGAGCCCAGGGATATCAGGCCCGCCGTCGAGCTGGTGGAGCGCAGCCGTCGGCAGTTCCAGAAGTATCAGCCGACCTTCTGGCACAAGGCAGCGAACTCGGCGGCGTCAGCGGATGCGTTTTTCACCAAGCTGTTGACCGAGCCCGATACGCTCTTCCTGGTCGCCGTGGAGGGCAGCAGGTATCAGGGCTTCCTGATCGCCCGCAAATTCGTCAACCCGCCGGTCTTCGATCCCGGCGGCGACACCTGGCTGATCGACGATTTCTGTGTGGCCGAGCCGCACTTGTGGCTCAGCATCGGCGAGGCGCTGCTGTCCCATGCCACGACCCTGATCCACGAGCATGGCGGCGTGCAGGTCGTCGTGGTCTCGGCCGACCGCGATCTCGCCAAGACCGAATTGCTGCGCCGCTCGGACCTCACCATCGCCTCCAACTGGTGGACCAAGCCGTTACGCTGACGGCCGTCGTGCTTCGTAGGTCCTGGCGAGGTGCTTCGGCCCCTGGGTCTCTCCAGTCGCGGTAAACCCCAGCCGCGCCATCAGCCGCTGCGAGCGTTCGTTCGGCAGATCGACTCCGGCCACGATGCGATCGAGGTTCAGCACCACGAAGCCATAACGCATGGCGGCTCGGGCCGCCTCGAAAGCGACGCCCCTGTCCCAGCAGCGTTAGCCCGTATTTCTCACCGGTGTGAACGTCGTGCGTGGGCAGGGGATGCTTCGCGCGTGGGCAGGGATGATTGGAGTGTAGTTTTTCGTGGGAGCTGGTTAAGGGGCCAGTTGAAGACGGCTTCGGGCACGATGCCTCGTCCGCCGGGTGGCGGAGCGGTCTCGCGGTGATGTAGAGGGACTGTGCGCTGTCTGGTTCGTCAGCGCGCGGCGCGGAGTGCGGCATGAGCGATCGCCCAGTCGCGCTGATAGGGATAGCTGGAGGCCATGGCGATCTTGAGCCGTCGCACGCTGCGGCGCACGAGAGCGCCGACCTTGAGCAGCTTGAGGCGGATGGTGCCGCAGGTGGCCTTGGCGAACTGGGTGCCCTGGAGGCCGAGACGGCGCAAGGCTGCGACCAGCACGTAGGCCATCGAGGCGAACCACAGGCGGAGCTGATTGGCACGCATGGTCCTGGTCGACGTGCGGTCTGCGAACAGGTCGAGCTGGCATTCCTTGATGCGGTTCTCCATATCGCCCCGGGCGCAATAGACCTCCTCGTAGAGCGTGCGGGCGTCGTACTCGGTGGCTGCCAGCAAGGTAACGACGAAGCGCGGGTTGGAGCCTTTCGGGGTATGCTCGGCCTTGCCGACCACGCGCCGCCGGCGGCTCCAGCTCTCGCGCGTCGTCCAGGTGAAGTCCTTGAAGCGGCGGGCCGCCTGGCCGGTGGCCTGGCAATCGGCGGCGGCGGCTTGCAGGTCGGCGGCGATCTCGGCCTCGAGCCGGCGAGTGCGCGCCAGACCGAACAGGTAATCGACGCCATTGCCTTCACACCACGTCATGAGGGCGTCGCGGGTGAAGCCGGAATCGGCCCGCAGCACGATGGCCACCAGCGGCCAGCTGGCGCGGATCTGGGCGACGATGCGGATGACCTCCTCGAGCGCGCCGGCAGCGCCGTCGATGTTGGCCGGCCGCAGCTTGGCCGCCACAAGATGATGGCCGCAGAAGACGTACAGCGGCAGATAACAGTAGCCGCCGTAGTAGCCGTGGAAGAACCGTCCCTCCTGCTCGCCATGCAGCGGATCGTCCGTCGCGTCCAGATCGAGCACGATCCGCCGCGGCGCCCTGGCATGCGCCTCAAGGAACAGGTCGACGAACAGCCGTTCGATCGCCGCCCCGTCGTGGCCGATCTTGTGATAGCGCGTCGGCGACCCGCAGGGCGCGTGCTCCAGCCGGTTGAGCGTCGACTTGCCGGCAAGCGGTGCGCAGTCGCCTCGCCGAGCCTCCAGCTTGCCGATCAGCGACGCCAGAACCGGATCGTGACGCAACTGGTCGTGGTCGACCAAGTCCTCGTAGCCCGACGCCAGCGCGAACACCCGCTGACCAACCAGCGTCGGCAGCGTGTGCTCCACCGCATCCCCCAACCGCCAGTCCTCGAAGCACCCCGCGAACCGATCCACAAGCTTGATCGCTCGGTCGGCCTGACCCAACAGCAACGCCCCGCCGTCCGTCGTCACTTGACCGCCGTCAAACCCTGCCACCACACGACGCCCGCTCGCCGGTTCAAATTCGAAAAGCTCCGCGCTACACTCTGTCCGCATCGGGGAAATCCGTCCAACCTGGTTAAGTCGTTCTTCGCAAAACAACTTTCTCAGATACGACGCCCCGATGCACCTCTCCGGTGAGAAATACGGGTTAGCTGATTGCGATCATCAGCTCGCGGTCGTCACCGACTGGACGCAGCGAGGCGAAGCCAACGATCATTTCGTCGAGCTCGACCACCCAGGCGTCGTGCGTCAGTGCCGCCTCGACGTGCTTCCGGGTTTCCTCGCGCGTCAGCAAAATGTCGTCGAACAGGTATTGCCGCACGCCCGGCTCGGTGAAGAGGACGTGCAGTGCCTCGGCGTCCGACGGCTCAACTGGCCGCAGGACAGGACGCACTTACGCCCCCGCCGTCAAGCTCCGAGCCGTTCGAGCGCCGTGCTGAGGCGGCCCCGGGTCTGCTCGGCCTGGTGGCGGCGCTCGCGCTGCTCCTCGACGACCTCCTCGGGCGCGCGCGAGACGAAGGCAGCGTTACCGAGCTTGGCGTCGATCTTGGCGATCTCGTCGCCCAGCTTCTTGATCTCCTTCTGCAGCCGCGCGCCTTCGGCCTTCAGGTCGATGACGTCGCCCACCGGCAAGGCATAGGTCGCCTCGCCGACCACGATCTGCAGCGCCGCCTTCGGCGCCGCCGCGGCGGCCTCGATGCCTTCGATGCGGGCCAGGCGTTCGATGGCGGCGCGGTGCGTGTCGATGCGCTGCCGGGTGGTTTCGTTACCGCCGACCACCAGCAGCTTCAGCTTGGCGCCGGCCGGCACGTTCAGCTCCGAGCGGGCCGAGCGGATGTCGGATATCAGCTTCACCAGCCAGCCGATTTCGGCGTCGGCCGCGGCGTCGGTCGGTGCGGGCTGTGGCCAGGGCTGGCCGATCAGCATTCCGTGTCCGGCGCGATGGCCGAGCTTGTCCCACAGCTCCTCTGTGATGAAGGGCATCACCGGATGCAGCAGCTTGGCGGTCTCGCGGATCACGAAGGCGGTGAC
Source organism: Pseudomonadota bacterium (assembly GCA_023416135.1). Taxonomy (GTDB): domain Bacteria; phylum Pseudomonadota; class Alphaproteobacteria; order Reyranellales; family Reyranellaceae; genus Reyranella. Next base: position 545 of record JAEZIF010000435.1, on the reverse strand, counting down.
GGCGCGCGTCTCGTCCTTGGCCGGCCCTTCCTCGCCCTGCAGGACGGGCTTCGACAGCTCGACGTACCAGTCGCAAACGATGCCCCAGATGAACTCGTAGAGCGCGCTCGCCGCCTCGTTCAGCCGGAACCCGGCGATGGCCGCGTCGATCGCGGTGTTGGCGCGGGCGAGCTCGCCCAGGACCCACTTGTTGATGGTGAGCCTGACAGTCGCCGGGTCGAAGCCCTCCGGCAGCGCCGCGCCGTTCATCTCGGCAAAGCGCGTGGCGTTCCAGAACTTGGTGGCGAAGTTGCGCGAACCTTCGACGCGCGCCGGCGCGAGGCGCAGCCGGCCGGCGTTGTTGGCGGCGAGCGACGTCATGGTGAAGCGCAGCGCATCGGCGCCGTACTTGTCGATGAGCTCCAGGGGGTCCATGGCGTTGCCCTTGGACTTGGACATCTTCTGTCCCTTCTCGTCCGTCACCAGGCCGTGCAGGTAGACGGTGCGGAAGGGCACGTCCTTCATGAAGTACATGCCCATCATCATCATGCGGGCGACCCAGAAGA
>JAEZIF010000430.1 GCA_023416135.1 Pseudomonadota bacterium | reverse complement strand
GCCCAAGCCCATGCCGCAGGAAGTGAAGAAACCGGACCCGCCCAAGCCGCCGCCGCCCAAGCCCGCGCCACCCAAGCAGAGCGTCGATTCGATGATCGACGACATCCTGAAGAACAAGCAGTCGCCGCAGAAGCATCAGACGCCCGAGCAGCAGCCCAAGCCGGTGCAGCAGGTGACGCGCCAGGCGCCGGCCGCGCCCAACCTTGCCGCCGTCGTGACGGCGAGCGAGATCGAGGGCGTACGCAACAAGATCCGGCCGTGCTGGAACACGATCGGCGGCGGGCGCGATCAGAACATGATCATCACGCTCATCGTGCAAATGAATCAGGACGGCACGCCGGTGAAGGCCGAGCTCAAGGATACCGGCCGCTACAACAACGACCCCAACTTCCGCGCCGCGGCCGACGCGGCTCATCGTGCGATCATGAATCCGCGCTGCCAGCCGTGGCCGTTGTCACCGGAAAAGTACAATTCGTGGCGCAACATCACTTTCAATTTCGATCCACGCGACTACTGACGGCAGTCGCGCTATAGAAAACACCCCCTCAATCAACAAGAGGTCCGAGATGATGCTTCCCCGACGCTCGACGATCCTGGGCGGCGCAGCACTTGCCGCCGGCGCCGCAGTCGTTCCCGCGCGCGCCCAGCTCACGATCGACATGACCCGGCCGAGCTTCGAGCCGGTGCCGATCGCCATCGTCGACTTCGCCGGTGACCGCGTGGGCGCCGACATCGCCAACGTCGTGCGCAACGACCTGCAGAACTCCGGTCTCTTCTGGTCGATTCCACCGAGCTCCTTCATCCAGCGGGACGTCAACGCCAGCACGCCGCCACGCTTCCCCGACTGGCGCCAGATCGGCGCGGCCGGTGTCGTCGTCGGCGAGGTCGGCCAGGCCGGGGGCAGCATCAAGGTCGACTTCCGGCTGTGGGACGTCGTGGTTGGCCAGCAGGCGACCGGGCTCTCCTTCACCAGCCAGCCCAACAACTGGCGGCGGCTCGCCCACATCATCGCCGACGCGATCTACAAGCGCGTGACCGGCGAGGAAGGCTACTTCGACACGCGCATCGCCTACGTCTCCGAGAGCGGCCCCGGCAACGCTCGCGTCAAGCGCATCGCCATCATGGACCAGGACGGCGCCAACAACCGCTACATTACCGATGGTCGCACGATCGCCGTCACGCCGCGCTTCTCGCCGACGCTGCAGGAGATCGTCTACATGGCCTTCGCGGAGGATCGCAGCAGTCCGCCGCGCGTCTACCTGCAGAACGTCGATTCGAACCGCCGCGAGCTTCTCGGCAACTTCCCGGGAATGAGCTTTGCGCCGCGCTTCTCGCCCGACGGCACCAAGGTGGTGATGAGCATCGCCCTCGACGGCCGCACCAACATCTACGAGATGGATGTCCGCGGCCGCGCACAGCGCCGGCTGACCAACTCGTCGGCCATCGACACCTCGCCGTGTTTCTCCAACGACGGCACGCAGATCGTCTTCAACTCGGACCGCGGCGGCACCCAGCAGCTCTATGTCATGAGTGCCGGCGGCGGCGCCGAGCGGCGCATCAGCTTCGGCGAGGGCCGCTACGCCACGCCGGTTTGGTCGCCGCGCGGCGATTGGATCGCCTTCACCAAGATCATGGGCGGCAGCTTCGGCATCGGCGTCATGCGGGCCGACGGCGGTGGCGAGCGCATGCTGGCTTCGGGCTTCCTGGTCGAGGGACCGACCTGGGCGCCCAACGGTCGCGTGCTGGCCTATTTCCGCCAGCAGCCGAGCTCGGCCGGTCGTACAGGGGCCGTCACCTTGCACCAGGTCGACATCACCGGACGCTTCGAACGCCAGATCCCGACGCCGGGTGATGCTTCGGACCCGGCCTGGTCACCCTTGATTCCGCAGTAGCGAAGGATATGATCTTTTTTCTCGACCCGAGCGTGTGCCTAGCGCTCGGGTCGATGTTGTCAGGGAGCGCTGAATGATGAGGACTATCAAGGCTTTCGCAGCCGTAGCGGCGATGATCGTCATGGCCGCCTGCAGCAACCAACAGGAGGCCGCCGCTCCGGCGACGACAACCGTCACCCCCGGATCGACTGCAGATTTCCGCCAGAACGTCGGCGATCGGGTGTTCTTCGATACCGACATGTCGACGATCCGCGAGGATGGCCGCCAGACCCTGAACCGTCAGGCCGAGTGGCTGAAGAAGTACGGCCAGTACCAGATCACCGTGGAAGGCCATTGCGACGAGCGTGGCACGCGCGAGTACAACTTCGCGCTCGGCGAGCGCCGTGCCAACGCCGCAAGGCAGTACCTGATCGCGCAGGGCATCCCGGCCGCGCGCGTCAAGACTGTCAGCTTCGGCAAGGAGAACCCCGATCCGCCGGGTTCGGACGAAGCGGCCTGGGCGCGCAACCGTCGCGCTGTCACCGCTCTGCAGTAAGTCGCCGAGAGTGAATTTCGGGAACGCCGGTCCGCGGGACCGGCGTTTTCATTTGGAAGCGTAGTGGCCATGCCTGAAAATGGCCGCCTTTGCACCGAAACTGTCCCCCGCCATGAAGATCTTTCGTTCCGCCCTGCTTGCGATTGCGCTCGTCCTGCCGACGGCCGCCGGCGCCCAACGCGTCGACCCGGTCTATGTCGACGACCGGTTCAACCAGCTGCAGCAGCAGCTCACCATGCTGACCGGCCAGATCGAGCAGCTGCAGTACCGCAACCAGCAGCTTCAGCAGCAGCTCGAGAAGATGCAGGCGGATTACGAGTACCGGCTCGACCAGGTGGAGAAGGGCCGCGGCGGCGGCGGCGGACCGCGTCCCGGTGGCGGCGCGCAGGCGGCCGCACCGGCACCGACACCGACTGCGCCGCCAGGGGGCGGCAATGCCGACCAGATGTATCACGACGCCATGAAGAGGTTGCAGGACGGCGACAATGCCGGCGCCGAGCGCGCCTTCAGGACGTTCCTGCAGAGCAATCCCAAGCACGCACTGGCGGGCAATGCGCAGTATTGGTTGGGCGAGAGCTTCTACGCGCGCAAGGACTATCAGAACGCCATGACCGCGTTCGCCGAGGGGTACAAGAACTACAAGGCCAGCCCCAAGGGCCCGGACAACCTCCTGAAGCTCGGCATCACGCTCGGCGTGATGGGCCGCAAGGCCGATGCCTGCCAGGTCTTCGCGAAGTTCAGCCAGGACTATCCGCGCGCCACCGACCTGCAGAAGCGCCGAGTCGACCAGGAGCGCCAGAAGAGCGGCTGCGGGTGAGCACGGCAGACGACCGGCCTGTTGGCGATGTGGAGTTCGCGCGCCTGATGGCGTCGTTCGAGCCGTTCGAGCGCGCGCCGGTGATCGCCGTCGCCGTCTCGGGCGGACGCGATTCGATGGCCTTGGCGCTGCTGACGCAGGCGTGGGCTGCGGCGCGAGGCGGCGCGATCATGGGATTGATCGTCGACCATGCACTGCGGGCGGAGTCGGCAGGCGAGGCGGCGACGACCGAGGCCTCACTGCAACGCCATGGCTGCGATGCCGAGATCCTGCGCTGGTCCGAGGCCAAGCCGCGCGCGGGATTGCAGGAGGCGGCCCGCACCGCACGCTACCGATTGCTGCGCGGGGCATGCCGCAGGCGCGGCATTCTTCATCTACTGGTCGCCCATCATGCCGATGACCAGATCGAGACGGTGGCGATGCGCGCCGCGCGTCGCAGCGGACCCGACGGCCTTGCAGGCATGTCGGCGGCAATCGAACTGCCGGAGGTGCGGGTGTTGCGGCCGCTGCTCGGCGTTTCCCGGTCGCGTCTCACCGCGACACTGCTTGCGCGCGGCGCATCCTGGGTCGACGACCCTTCGAATGCCGATCCTCGCTTCGAGCGGGTGCGATTGCGGGCGGCCCCGCCGCGAGCGGCGCCGGCCATCGACAGCGGCCGTTCAACGCGTGAGCGGACGCTTGCCGCAGCGATGGTCGAGGCTCTGGATATCTCGCCGGCCGGCGACGTCGCCATCGACCGGTCCGTCTTCATTCACCTGCGGCCTGACCACCGGACGCAGTTGCTCAGCCGGGTCGTGCAGGCAGTCGGAGGCGGCGATCACCCGCCGCGCCGGGACCGGCTGGAGCGGGCGGCGGACCGTCTGTGCGGCCCCTTGACCCGCGGAAAGTCCGGTCTTGCGCAGGATTTCACCCTTTCTGCATGTAGGTTGCTGCTGCGCCAAGTGCCGCAAAACCGCCGCCTGCAGTGGATTGTTCGGCCCGAGCATGGCAGGAGAGGTGGCAGAAACGGGGCGCAGCCCCTGATTCCGGCTGCTTTTTTTGCTTGCGGCGCGTCCCTCGCTTCCCATCTAGAATGATCTCTCATCCTGCTGGAAAACGCCCGTGAACCCTTTCAACCGTAACGCCGCCCTGTGGATTGTCATCGTGCTGCTGCTGGCGCTGCTCTACAGCGTCTTCCAGGGTGGAGCGACCCGGTCGGCGGGCAACACGGTTTCCTATTCGGACTTCGTGCGCGCCGTCGAGCAGCGCCAGGTCCAGGATGTCCGGATCCAGGGCAATACCATCACCGGCACCTTCCGCGAGCCGCGGAACGGGGTGCAGAAGTTCGCGACCTACGTGCCGAGCACGCCGGTCGACGAGCAGCTGATGCCAATGCTGATCAAGAACGTCGACCGCGTCGACGCCGGGCCGGCCGAGGAAGGCGTCAACCTCGGCTCCATCTTCGTGAGCTGGCTGCCCGTGCTGGTTCTTGTCGGTGTCTACATCTTCTTTCTGCGCCAGATGCAGAGCGGCACAGGCCGCGCCATGGGCTTCGGCAAGTCGCGGGCGCGCCTGCTGACGGAAAAGCATGGCCGCGTCACGTTCGAGGATGTCGCCGGCATCGACGAGGCCAAGGCCGAGCTCGAGGAGATCGTCGACTTCCTGAAGGACCCCCAGAAGTTCCAGCGCCTGGGCGGCAAGATCCCCAAGGGCTGCTTGCTGGTCGGCCCGCCGGGTACCGGTAAGACCCTGCTGGCGCGCGCCATCGCGGGCGAAGCCAACGTGCCGTTCTTCACGATTTCGGGCTCCGACTTCGTCGAGATGTTCGTCGGCGTCGGCGCTTCGCGCGTGCGCGACATGTTCGAGCAGGCCAAGAAGAATGCGCCCTGCATCGTGTTCATCGACGAAATCGACGCCGTCGGCCGCCATCGCGGCGCCGGTCTCGGCGGCGGCAACGACGAGCGTGAGCAGACGCTGAACCAGTTGCTGGTCGAGATGGACGGCTTCGAATCCAACGAAGGCGTCATCCTGATCGCGGCCACCAACCGTCCCGACGTGCTCGATCCCGCGCTGCTGCGTCCGGGCCGCTTCGACCGCCAGGTCATCGTGCCCAACCCCGACGTCGGCGGCCGCGAGAAGATCCTCAAGGTCCATATGCGCAAGGTGCCGCTGGCCCCCGATGTCGATCCGCGCGTCCTGGCGCGCGGCACTCCGGGCTTCTCCGGCGCCGACCTCGCCAACCTGGTGAACGAGGCCGCATTGCGCGCTGCGCGCGTCGGCAAGCGCCTGGTCACCATGGCCGACTTCGAATACGCCAAGGACAAGGTGCTGATGGGCACCGAGCGGCGTTCGATGGCGATGACCGACGAGGAGAAGAAGCTCACGGCCTACCATGAGGCGGGCCATGCGCTGGTCGCCATGCACGTGCCGAAGAGCGATCCACTGCACAAGGTCACGATCATCCCGCGCGGTCGCGCGCTGGGCGTGACCATGCAGCTGCCCGAGCGCGACCATCTCAGCCACACCAAGCAGTTCCTCGAATCCCGCTTGGCGATCATGTTCGGCGGCCGCATTGCCGAGGAGATCATTTTCGGGCCGGAGAACGTCACGACCGGTGCGGCAAGCGACATCCAGGTCGCCACGCAGACCGCGCGCGGCATGATCACCGCCTATGGCATGTCCGAGAAGCTCGGCCGCGTGCGCTATCAGGCCAACGAGCAGGAAGTGTTCCTGGGCCATGCCGTGACGCAGACGCAGAATGTGTCGGAGGCCACGGCCCAGCTGATCGACCAGGAGGTCCGTCGCCTGATCGAGGAAGCCGAAGGCAGGGCGCGGCAGATCCTGACCGACCATCTGGAGGACCTGCACATCATCGCCAAGGCGCTGCTCGAGTACGAGACGCTGTCCAGCGACGAGATCGGCCAGATCCTGCGCGGCGAGAAGATCGTGCGCGACGACACCGGCGGCGCAGGTCCCACTGACCGCCGCCGTCGCGCCTCGGTGCCGACCAGTTCCGGCCAGGGCGCCGGCCCGTCGCCGGGCACCAATCCCGAACCGCAGCCGGGGGTGTGACCGCAAACTTCGGCGGCGTCACGCTCGATTGCCCGAGGATCATGGCGATCGTCAATGTGACGCCGGACTCCTTCTCCGACGGCGGCGAACGCCTCGAGCCAGCGCAGGCCATCGACGATGGCCTGCGTTTCGTTTCTGAGGGGGCCGACATCGTCGATGTCGGCGGCGAGTCGACGCGGCCGGGCTCGCGTCCGATCGATGCCGACGAGGAGCTGCAGCGCGTCCTGCCGGTCGTGGCGGGCTTGGCCAGGCACGACGTCGTCGTGTCTGTCGACACCCGCCGCGTGGCCGTGGCGCGGGCCTGTCTCGATGCCGGCGCGCGCATCGTCAACGACGTGTCGGCGCTGCAGGATGATCCGGCCTTGATGGCGCTGGTCGCCGAACGAGGTGCGCCGGTCGTTCTGATGCACCGGCAGGGTCGCCCGGAGGAGAAGTACGCCGTGCCGCCCTATGCCGACGTCGTCGAGGAGGTGCGCCAGTTCCTGGTTCGGCGTGCCGAAGCCTGCCAGGCTGCAGGGATCGCCCGCGAGCGCATCGCCCTGGATCCCGGACTGGGCTTCGGCAAGAGCGTGCAGGAGAACGTCGACCTGGTCGCCGGCGCCGGCCGGCTGGCCGAGAGCGGCTATCCCGTGCTGATCGGTGCGTCGCGCAAGAGCTTCATAGGCCGGCTGACCGGCGTCGAGGAGCCGCGTCGTCGCGATCCGGCGTCGATCTGGCTGGCGGTCGAGGCGGCCCGGCGCGGTGCAGCCTTCTTGCGCGTCCACGACGTCGCCGGCACGCGGCAGGCCCTCGCGGTCTCGCAAGCGATGCGATAAAATTGCCAGCCATGTCACGACGTCTCTTCGGCACCGACGGTGTTCGCGGTCGCGCCAACTCGGAAACGATGACCGCCGAGATCGCCATGCGCATCGGCATGGCGGCGGGGCAGGTCTTCAATCGCGGCGACCATCGCCATCGCGTCGTCGTCGGCAAGGACACGCGGCTTTCCGGCTACATGATCGAGCAGGCGATGACGGCGGGCTTCCTGTCGGTCGGCATGGACGTGTTGCTGCTCGGCCCGGTGCCGACGCCGGCCGTCGGCTTCCTCACGCGGTCGATGCGCGCCGACCTGGGCGTCATGATCTCGGCATCGCACAATCCCTACGAGGACAATGGCATAAAGCTGTTCGGACCGGACGGCTTCAAGCTGTCCGACGCCGTCGAGGCTCAGATCGAAGCGCTGCTTACGTCGCCGCGCAACATACGGCTCGCCGGATCCAGGATGATCGGCCGTGCCAAGCGACTGGACGACGCCGACGGCCGCTACATCGAGGCGGTGAAGGCATCGGTACGTCGTCGGCTCGACCTCACCGGGCTCAAGATCGTCATCGATTGCGCCAATGGCGCCGCCTACAAGGTGGCGCCGACCGTGCTGTGGGAGCTCGGTGCCGAGGTGATCCCGTTGGCGGTCGCGCCCGACGGTTTCAACATCAACGACAAGTGCGGCTCGACCCATCCCGCAATGCTGCAGGAGAGCGTCGTGATGCACGGCGCCGACATCGGCATCGCTCTCGACGGTGATGCCGACCGCGTCGTCCTGGTGAGCGAGCAGGGACAGGTGATCGACGGCGACCAGCTGATGGCGACGATCGCCAACCGCTGGGCCAAGGACGGCCGGCTGGTCGGCGGCGGCGTCGTCGCCACGGTGATGTCCAACCTCGGCCTCGAGCGCTATCTCGACGAGCGCAAGCTTCGCCTGGTGCGCGCCGCGGTCGGCGATCGCTACGTGCTCGAGCGCATGCGCGCCGACGGCTACAATCTCGGCGGCGAGCAATCCGGCCACCTGATCATGACCGACCACGCCACGACCGGCGACGGTCTGATGGCGGCCCTGCAGGCATTGTCGGCGATGCTCAAGAGCCGCCGTCGGGCGGGCGAGGCGTTCCGCGCCTTCGAGCCGGTGCCGCAGCTCCTGAAGAACGTGACCGTGGGCGATGCGAACATGGCGCTGTCCGCGGCCGCGGTGACGCGCGCGATTGCCGACGGCGAGGCGCGGCTCGGCAAGAGCGGGCGCATCCTGGTGCGCAAGTCCGGCACCGAGCCGCTTATCCGCGTCATGGCGGAAGGTGACGATTCGGAACTGGTGCGCACCGTCGTCGACCAGATCATCGAGGCGATTCCCCGAGCGAAGGCTTCCGCATGAACGGTCGCGTCCTGATCATCGCCGGCTCCGATTCCGGCGGCGGGGCGGGCATACAGGCGGACATCAAGGCGGTCACCGCGATGAACGCCTTCGCCGCCACCGCCATCACCGCACTGACGGCGCAGAACACCGAAGGTGTACACGGCGTCGTGCCGATCGAGCCCGCCTTCATCGCCCGGCAGATCGAGGTCGTGTTGACCGATATCGGCGCCGATGCGCTCAAGACCGGCATGCTGCACAGCGCCGAGGTGATCGGCGTCGCGGCGGCCGCCCTGAAGAAGCATGCGCCCGGTGTGCCGCTGGTGGTCGATCCGGTGATGGTGGCCAAGGGCGGCCACCGCCTGCTGCTGAGCGAGGCCGAGGCGGCACTGCGCGATTCGCTCTTGCCGATGGCCGCCCTGATCACGCCCAACCTGCCCGAGGCCGAAGTGCTGGCGGGCTTTCCGGTACGCGACGAGGCCGAGATGCGGCGCGCCGCCCAGCGGCTGGCCGAACTCGGCGCCAAGGGGGTGCTGCTGAAGGGCGGGCATCTCGAGGGCGACACGGTCGTCGACCTCCTCCTGCAGGACGGCCGGTTCGAGCGCTTTGCCGATCCACGCATCAGATCCAAGCACACCCATGGAACGGGCTGCACGCTCGCCTCGGCCATCGCCGCGGGCCTTGCCCAGAAGATGAGCCTCAAGGAGGCGGTCGCGCGAGCCCGCGCCTATGTCCGCCGGGCCATCGAGACCGCCCCCGGCTTCGGCCGCGGCCACGGACCGCTCAATCACGCCGTGACGGTGAAGACGTAGGTCTCAAGGTCCGCGCTCCGATCAGATGAGCGGGGCGTCCTGCGGCACGCCCATGGCCGGCAGCCACTTGCCGGCCTCGACCAGCACCAGGAAATTCCAGAGTTCGCGGTTGAAGGCGTCGGGCTCCTCGATGTTCACCGTGTGGCCGGTCTTGGCGAACAGGGCGAGGCCGGCGTTGGGCAGCACGTGCTTCAGCCAGAGGCTGGGTTGCAGGCAGGGCTCGTCCTCGTCGCCGCAGATGATCAGCACGGGAAGGTCGAGCGCCTTCCATTCGGCCTCGAAGTCGTAGAGCGACGGCCGCTTGCCCTGGTACTCCTGCATGGTGTTGGCCGAGCCGACGTGGGGATGCTCCGACAGGTGATGCACGAACTCGGCGAAGCCGCGCGGATCCTTCTGCTTGAAGCGCGATCGCGTCGGGTTGCCGACCAGGGCGTCGGCGTACCTGGCCATGCCGTTCTTGCGGATGCGCTCGGCCGTCGCCTGGGCATCCTTCTTGAACCGCTCATGACCTTCGCGCCCGGCGCCCGAGCCGACGCCGGCCAGTGTCAGGGACAGAGCGCGATCGCGATACTGGCGGCCGAAATGGGCAGTGGCGAAGGCGCCCTGCGACAGGCCGACGATGTGCGCCTTGTCGATCTCGAGATGATCGAGCATGTGGCGGGCATCGTCGACCGCATGCTTCTGGCCGTACATCGCGGCCTCTGCCGGCACGTCGGAGCCCGGATAGCCGCGAAAGGAATAGGTGATGCAGCGATGCCGGCGCGCGAAGAAGCGCATCTGCGGCTCCCAGCTCCGCCAGTCGCCGCTGTACTCGTGCACGAACAGGATCGGCGTGCCGCTGCCGGTCTCCTCGTAGTAGAGCTTCACGCCGTCGGGTGTCGTTGCGTGCGGCATGTCTCGTCTCCGTCATCGAAGGGGTAGTCGAAGCACCGCACAGCCAATCCGGCCGGGCGGCCGGTCAGGCGCCAAACCGTTCCAGCCGCTCCAGCACCGCCGGAATCCTGTCGTCGGCGACGTTGGCGAAGGCAAGTCGCACGAAGCGCTCCTGGCCCGCGCCGAACATGTCGCCCGGGATGGTGAGGAGATTCTCCTCGTCGGCCAGTCGCTTGGACACCGCCGTCGAACGCTGCCCGGCGAAGGGATGCTCGACGTAGGCGAAGTAGGCGCCGATGCTGACCAGCCGCCAGCGGTTCGAGCGCTGCAGGCCGTTGCCCAAGAGATCGGCGCGCGCCTTGAGGCCTTGGGTGTTGCGCCGCGCCCAGGGCAGCAGGTTCTTCAGGCCATAGAGTGCCGCCTCCTGGCCGAGCCGCGGCGGACAGATCGACACGCAATCCATCGCCTTCTCGATTTCCGCCATCAACGCGGTGCCGGCGGTAATGCCGCCGACGCGATAGCCGGTCAGCGCGAAGACTTTGGAGAAGCTGTAGAGATGGACCAGCGTCTTGCGCCAGTCGGGGTCGCCGAACAGGTCGTGCGGCCGGGCGCCCTCGGGCAGGAAGTCCTTGTAAGTCTCGTCGAGCAGCAGCGCGATGCCGTGGCGCTTGGCGAGATCATAGAAGGCGTGGATGGTCTCTCGCGGATAGACCGCGCCGGTCGGATTGTTGGGCGAGATCAGGACGATGGCGCGCGTCCTCGATCCGATCAGCCGGGCGGCGTCCTCGGCGCTGGGCACCGCGCCCGAGCCTGGCCGGAAGTCGAGCGAGACCGGCTCGACGCCCTGCATGCGCATCCACATGTCGTGATTGAAGTAGTGGGGGCGGGGCAGGATCACCTGGTCGCCCGCCTTGGCGATGCTCATCAGCGCGAGGCAGAAGGCCTGGTTGCAGCCCGAGGTGATACCGACCTCGCCGGCCGTGATCGGTGCGCCGTAGAAGCCCGAGAGGTGGGCCGCGTAGTTCTCGCGCAGCGCCGGCAAGCCGAGGATCGGCGTGTAGCCGTGCATCGTCGGATCGAGCAGCAGTTCGCCGAGATGCTTGCGCAAGTCGAGCGCCGGCGGGTAGCCGGGCACCGCCTGGCTGAGATCGATCAGCGGCCGGTCGGGCGGGAAGGTACGGTTCAGCACCCAGCGCTTGGTCTCGCCGATGGGCGAGGGCTCGACGGCGGCGAGCCATGGATTGGCCGTGGGAGTTTGTTGCATCTCGCTACGCTGGCTCTTCTCTAGAACGATTTTACAGTGTTTCCCGCACGAAGTTCCCCTCCCGCGATGCCGCGCCTCGGCCCGGCGGGCCGGAGCATCCTGGTCTCGCCGGATGCTGTCAAACCTGCGGTCCGAAAGACCCTAGGGCTGAAAATGCATTGCCTGACCCTTGGGTTGTGCCTAGCATCGCAACAAGGCTCCCATGAGGGTCAATAAGAAGGACAGGAGGAAAAGTAGAATGGCATCGAAAAAAGTAAGCCGTCGCCGCTTTGTGGCGAGTACCGCTGCCGCTTCGACGGCGCTGGTCGCCGCTCCGTTCGTGCGCGGCGCCTACGCGGCCGGCAAGCTGTCGCTCGGCCTGTGGGATCACTGGGTGCCGGGCGCAAACAAGGCGACCGAAGAAGTCATCAAGGTGTGGGCCGACAAGGAGAAGGTGGAAGTCACCATCGACTTCATCACCTCGCAGGGCAACAAGCTCCTGCTGACGACCGCGGCGGAATCGCAGGCCAAGTCGGGCCACGACGTCCTCGCTTTCTCGACCTGGCTGCCGGCGCGCTACGCCGACCAGCTCGTGGCGGTGAACGACGTCGTCGAGCCGCTGATCAAGGCCAACGGCGCGGTCAACGGCACCGTCGAATATCTCGGCAAGATCGGCGGCAAGTGGCTGGCCGTGCCCGCAACGGTCGGCAGCCAGATCAAGGGGCCGTGCTCGCGCATCGACCTGATGAAGCAACATGCCGGCATCGACGTGCAGGCGATGTATCCGGCAGGCGAGGCGCCGAAGGCCGATGGCTGGACCCTCGATGCCTTCATCAAGGCGGCCGAGGCTTGCCACAAGGGTGGTTATCCCTTCGGCATCGGCCTCGGGACGACGTCGGACTCGGTCGACACCGCAGGCGCAATCTTCCACAGCTTCGGCGCCATGCTGGTCGACGCCAAGGGCGACATCACCGTCAAGAGCGACAACGTCCGCAAGGCGCTCGAATACTACAAGCGCCTGATGGCGTTCCTGCCGGAAGATGCGCCGGCTTGGGACGACGCCTCCAACAACAAATGGCTGGTGTCGGGCAAGGGGGCGATGATCATGAACCCGCCGTCGGCCTGGGCGGTCGCCAAGCGCGACGCGCCGAAGGTTGCAGAGCAATGCTGGACGCATGGCTTCCCGGTCGGCCCGGCCGGCCGTTTCGGACCGTTCCTGCCGTTCTTCTGGGGCACCTGGAGCTTCAGCAAGAACCAGTCGGCGGCCAAGAGCCTGCTCGCCGCAATGAGCACCGCCGAGGCGGCCGAGAAGATGGTGATCGCTTCGGGCGGCTACGACCTGCCATCGTTCGAGAAGCTCACCACCTTCAAGACGTGGGCTGAGGAAGCGCCGCCGAAGGGCACGCTGTACCACTACCCGAACCCGCACAACCATCAGAAGCTGTCGATCGCCGCAGCGCCCGCGCCGCACAAGATCGCCGAGCAGATCTATACCCAGGGCATCCAGACCCAGATGGCCGTCCGCCACTTCAAGGGCGAGGCCATGGACAGGACGCTCGACTGGGCAGCCAAGGAGATCGAAGGCTTCATGCGCAACTAGGCGCACGTCGAACGACGACTGCGGCGGATGCCGTCACCGGACGGTGTCCGCCGCAGCAGCAGACAACGATAAGAAGACATCAACCGCCGGGAGTTTCCTATGGCAGACATCGCCGCCAGAGGCGCCGTAACGGCTGCGGGCGACAACCGCAGCAGTTTGCACAAATTGATGCAGCGCAAGTCGACCATCGCCTTCCTGATGGCTCTGCCGCTGATCCTTCTCATCCTGGTGCTGGT
>JAEZIF010000400.1 GCA_023416135.1 Pseudomonadota bacterium | reverse complement strand
GGCATCGCCGTCGTGGCGCTGGGCGGCGGCCGCGCCCATGCCGACGATGCCATCGATCCCTCGGTCGGCCTCACCGACGTCGTCGACGTCGGCACACAGGTCCGCGCCGGCAGCCTGCTGGGCGTCGTGCACGCCGCCAGCGATGCCGATGCCGACCAGGCGATCGCCATGCTGCGGCGGGCGATCCGCATCGAGGACGCAGCCCCGGCCGCGCGGCTGACGATCATGCATCGGATCGGCCGATGAACCTCGACCTCGCCGCCTACGATCGCGACGGCTTTCTGGTGCTGAGGGACTTCCTGCCGGCGGCCGATTGCGACGCGCTGCAAGGGCGCGCGGCCGAGCTGGTCGCCGCCTTCGATCCCGGTCCGACGCGCACGGTGTTCTCGACGCGCGACCAGGGCCACGCCCGCGACCGCTATTTCCAGGAATCGGGCGGCGCCATCCGCTTCTTCTTCGAGGAGGCGGCGACCGATCAGCCGGTGGCGCTTGCCTTGAACAAGATCGGCCATGCGCTGCACGATCTCGATCCCGTCTTCGATCGCATCTCGCGTGGGCCGCGGTTGGCCGAGCTGGCCCGGGCGCTGGGCTTTCGCCAGCCGTTGCTGCTGCAGTCGATGTACCTCTTCAAGCAGCCGCATATCGGCGGCGAGGTCGGCTGGCACCAGGACGCGACGTATCTCCATACGCGGCCCTCGACCGTGACGGGCTTCTGGATCGCCTTGGACGACGCCGACCGCAATAATGGCTGCCTGATGGCCCTGCCCGGCGGCCATCGCGGGCCGCTGCGCCGGCGCTTCCATCGCGCCGGCGAGGCCATGGTGACCGACACGCTCGATGCCATGCCTTGGCCCGACACGCCACCCGTGGCGCTCGAGGCGCCGCGCGGCACGCTGGTTGTGCTGCACGGCCTGCTGCCGCATGGCAGCGCGCCCAACCGGTCGAGCCGGCCGCGCCACGCCTATGCCTTGCACCTGATCGACGGCTGTGCCGAGTATGCGTCCGACAACTGGCTGCAGAGGCCGGATTTGCCATTGCGAGGGTTTGCTTGATTCCCAAGGCGGAGCTGCACTGTCATCTCGAAGGTTCGATTCCGCCTTTGCTGGCGCGCGAGTTGGCGACGCGCAACGGCCTCGAACTGCCCGCCGGATTGATGGGCGCCGACGGCTTCTACGTGTGGAACGACTTTCTGAGCTTCCTCGCAGCCTACGACCTCGTGTGCACCACCCTGCGCCGGCCGCGCGACTTCGGCGACGTGCTCTATGCCTACCTCGCCGGCGCGGCGCGCGAGGGCGCGAAGTACGTGGAGATGTTCTGCTCGCCCGAGCGGCCGGCGGCGCTGGGCATCTCCTACGGCGCCTGGCTCGATGCCCTGGAGCAGGCCATCGACCGGGCGCAGCGTGACTTCGGCATCGAGGGGCGCATCATCGTCATCTGCATCCGCCACTACGGGCCCGACAGGGCGCTGGCCATGGTGCGCGCCATGGTGGCCGAGCCGCAACGCCACATCGTTGGCTTCGGCATGGGCGGCGACGAGGCCAAGTACATGCCGGCCGACTTCGCGCCGGCCTATCGGCTGGCCCGCGACAAGGGCTACGGCTGCACCGTCCACGCCGGCGAAGTCCTGGGGCCGGAAAGCGTCTGGGCGGCCATCCGCGACCTGCCGGTGACGCGCATCGGCCACGGCGTGCGCTCGGCCGACGATCCGCGGCTGATGGAGGAACTGGCGCGGCGCGGCACCGTGCTGGAAGTCTGCCCGGGCAGCAACGTTGCGCTCGGTCTGTACCCCAACCGCGCCGCCCATCCCCTGCATCGGTTGATCGCCGCGGGCGTTCGCGTCACGCTCGGCTCCGACGACCCGCCGTTCTTCCATACGACGCTCGGCACGGAGTACGAGAAGGCGGGGCTGGGAGAAGCCGAACTGCGGAGCATAACGCGGACGGCGATCGAAGCGTCGTTCGCGGACGACGCGACCAAACAGAGGCTGCTGAGGGAGATCGGACCATGATCGCAAGGAAGTTTCTGGCGGCGGGGGCCGCGCTCGCCATGCTGTCCACGAGCATCGTGCACGCCCAGGAAGTGCCGCCCAACGACCTCTTGCTGGCGACGCTGTGGACGCAGCGTTCGGTCGAGTACAAGGCGAACGCCCTCACCGTGTTCGCTCTGGCTCAGATCCGCCTCGATCAGGCGCTGGCCGACAACAAGTGGACGGCCGCACCTGGCGAGCAGAAGGGCGACTTCGCCAGCCTTCCGCCTGCCGTCATCCTCGACGTCGACGAGACCTTGCTCGACAACTCGCTCTATCAGGTGTGGATGCTGAAGAACAACCAGACCTTCAGCACGAAGACCTGGAATCAGTTCTGCGCCGACCAGGTGTCGCGCGCCATCCCGGGCGCCATCGAGTTCACCAAGTACGCCGATTCCAAGGGCGTGAAGGTCTTCTACATCACCAACCGCGACGCCTCGACCGAGAAGGACACGCGCGAGAACATGGCGAAGCTCGGCTTTCCCATGGGCGGCAACGTCGACACGTTCCTGATGCAGGGCGAGCAGAAGGACTGGGGCAGCGCCAAGAGCACGCGTCGTGCCGTGGTGACCAAGGATTATCGCGTGCTCCTGAACATCGGCGACA
Organism: Pseudomonadota bacterium; assembly: GCA_023416135.1. Lineage (GTDB taxonomy): Bacteria > Pseudomonadota > Alphaproteobacteria > Reyranellales > Reyranellaceae > Reyranella. Next base: position 28,236 of record JAEZIF010000400.1, on the reverse strand, counting down.
ATTTCGGCGACTTCGACGACCGCTATCGCTCGAGCGAGGCCGACCGCGTGAAGGCGTATCAGGACGACATGGCCTACTGGGGCAAGCAGTGGCTGATGCTGCCCAACCCGACCTACGGCTCGTTCGACACGGCGACCTACGGCCACGACTTCAAGAAGCCGGCGGCCGAGCAGCGCAAGGCCAAGTGGGACGTGATCGAGACCTGGATCGGGCCGAAGCAGTAGCGGCGCACGAATCGCCGGACTGGGCCGGTCAGATCGCCGATTCGGTCTGGGCGTCGAACAGGTGCAGGCGGTTGGGGTTGATGGCGAGCTTTAGCCGCTCGTGTACCTTGGTGCGCAACATCGGATCGACCGAGGCCACGAAGGTACTGCCGCCGGCGCGCGTGTCGAGCAGGATCTCCGAGCCGAGCTGCTCGATCACCTCGACCTCGACCTCGAAGCAGAGCTCGGCCGGATCGGCCGCGCCGGCGACGTGCAGGTCCTCGGGTCGGATGCCCATGGTCGCCTTGGCGCCGCTGCGGCCGTTGACGCGGGCCGCGATCGGCTCGGGCACGCCGATCTTGATGCCCGGCGCCTCGGCCCACAGCTTGCCGTTCGAGCCGTTCAGCGTGACGTCGGCGAAGTTCATCGCCGGCGAGCCGATGAAACCCGCCACGAAGCGGTTGGCCGGGGTGTTGTAGAGCTCGAGCGGCTCGCCGACCTGCTGGACGACGCCGTCCTTCATCACCACCACGCGGTCGCCGAGCGTCATCGCCTCGACCTGGTCGTGGGTGACGTAGATCGCCGTGGTGCCCAGCCGCTCGTGGAGCTTCTTCAGCTCGACGCGCATCTGCACGCGCAGCTTGGCGTCGAGGTTGGAAAGCGGCTCGTCGAACAGGAAGACCTGCGGATGACGCACGATGGCGCGGCCGAGCGCCTCGCGCTCGCGCTGGCCGCCCGAAAGCTGGCGCGGCTTGCGCTCGAGCAGGTTCTCGATGCCGAGGATGGCGGCGGCCTGGCGCACGCGCTTGTCGATCTCGGGCTTTTCGAACTTCCGCATCTTCAGCCCGAAGGCCATGTTGTGGAACACGCTCATGTGCGGATAGAGCGCGTAGTTCTGGAACACCATGGCGATGTCGCGGTCCATCGGCGGCAGATTGTTCACCACCGTGTCGCCGATCGCGATGTCGCCCGAGGTGATCGATTCCAGGCCTGCGACCATGCGGAGCGTCGTGGTCTTGCCGCAGCCCGACGGGCCGACGAAGACCATGAACTCCTTGTCGCGAATCTCGAGATCGACGTTCTTCACGGCATGGACGCCGCCGTCATAGACCTTGTTGACGTTGCGGATGCTGACCAGCGCCATGGCTCAACCCTTCACGGAGCCGGTGAGGCCCGAAACGTAGTGCTCGACGAAGAAGGAATAGACGATCGCCACCGGGATCGAGCCCAGGAGCGCCCCGGCCATCAGCGGTCCCCAGAAGAAGACGTCGCCGCGGATCAGCTCGGAGGTGACGCCGACCGGCACGGTCTTCTGCTCGGGCGACGAGAGGAAGACGAGGGCGTAGATGAACTCGTTCCACGACAGCGTGAAGGCGAAGATACCGGCCGACATGATGCCCGGTACCGCCACCGGCAGGATGATGTAGACCATCGCCTTGAAGCGCGATGCGCCGTCGATGCGCGCGCACTCCTCGAGCTCCTTGGGGATCGCCTTGAAGTAGCCCATCATCAGCCAGGTGCAGAACGGGATCAGGAAGGTCGGATAGGTGAGGATCAGCGACCACGGCGTGTCGCCCAGCCGGAAGTTCCGGATGATCTCGGCCAGGGGAATGAACAGCAGGGTCTGCGGCACCAGGTAGGTGACGAAGATCGCCGTGCCGAGCCCGCCGGCATAGGGGAAGTTGAGCCGCGCCAGCGCATAGCCTGCGAACACGCCGCAGAACAGCGAGATCACGGTCGACACCAGGGCGATGAACATGGTGTTCACCATCCACCGGCCGAACGAGGTCTCCTCGAACAGGTAGAGGATGTGGTCGAGCGTGGGATTGTTGGTCCAGAACGGCTGGTAGTTCGCCGCATTCCACGGCCGATAGAGCTCGCCGTCGGGCCGGAAGGTCGTGATGATCATCCAGTAGAACGGGAAGAGCAGGACGAAAACGAACAGGATCAGCGGGATGTTGTAGAACACCCACTTCCGCCAAACTGCACCTTCGATCATCAGCGCGTCTCCACCCGCCGGATGTACAGGAGCTGAACCACCACGATCAGGAACAGGAAGGGGAACATCGCCAGCGAGATCGCCGCACCCTCGGACAGCAACCCGGTGCCGATCCCGATCTGGTAGGCGTAAGTCGCGAACAGATGCGTGGCGTTGGCCGGACCGCCGCCGGTCATGACGTAGACCAGCTGGAAATCGGCGAAAGTCTGGATCACCGAGAACAGCACCACCACCATGGTGACGGGCAGCAGCAGCGGCCAGGTGACGTGCCAGAAGCGCTGCCACGGCCGCGCGCCGTCGATGGCGGCGGCCTCCTGCAGTTCGGGGCTGATCGTCTGCAGGCCGGCCAGCAGGCTGATGGCGAAGAAGGGCACGCCGCGCCAGATGTTGACGATGATGATCGACGTCATGGCGAGGTCTGGATCGCCCAGCCAGTTGATGCGCTGGCTGATGATGCCGAGCTGGTAGAGCGTCCAGTTGATGACGCTGAAGGTCGGGTCGAACATCCACTTCCAGGCGAAGGTCGACAGCACCGTGGGAATGATGAAGGGCAGCAGGATGAAGGCGCGCACCAGCGCCTTGCCCCTGAAATGCCGGTTGAGGAGGATCGCCAGCCACAGGCCGAGCGCCAGCTTGAACACCGTGGTGACGCCGGTGTACCAGAAGGTGTTCCACACGGACGTGCGGAAGATGCTGTCGTCCCAGATCTTGTGGAAGTTCTTGAGGCCGACGAACTGGCCGTCGATGCCGACACGCGTGCTGGTCAGCGACAGCAGCACGCCCTCGAAGAACGGGTAGGCGATGAAGAGCCCGAGCAGGATCGCGGTCGGCGCGAGAAGGGCGAGCGCCAGCCAGCGCTCGTCCTCCATGCGCCGCAGCCGCGGGATCGGACGGTTCACGACACCCGGGACTGCGGTCACTGCCATGGTTCACCCGCTCGTTGAGCTACACGATAGAAGCAGACCTCACGCCGAGTAGATCTTCTTCAGTTCGCCCTCGGCCCACTTCACCGTTTCCTCGGCCGGCGCGCCCTGCACGGCCTTGGCGTACATGTCGGTGATGATGTACTTCGACAGGCCTTCCTGCGCCTTGGCGTCCGGCGGTCCGGCGAAGCCGGGCGCCTGAGCGAGCCTGGTCGCGACCTTGTAGGGCGTCATGACAGGATCGACGTTCCACAGCGGGTCGTTCTCCCACTTGGCCGTGCACGGCGTGGCGAAACCCTTCTGCGATTCGAAGAACTTGCGGTAGTTCGCCTCCTGGTGGAGCCAGGTCAGGAACTGCTTGGCGGCGTCCTGGTTCTTTGAATACTTCATGATCATGTTGGACTGCAGCAGATGGAAGCCGAACTGTCCGGCCGGGCCCTTGGGCAGGGGCGCGTGCAGGATGTCCTTGTTCATCGGCTCGCCCTTCTCGGTCTTGTACTGATCGGGCTTGCGCAGCGTCTCGATGTAGATCGATGCGCCGTTCTGGGTGGCCGAAATTGTCTGCGACAGGAAAGCCCGGTTGTTGTTGGTGTCGTCCCAGGCAAGACCTCCCTCGTCCATGGCGTCCTTCCACAGGCCGGCCATGAACTTGACGGATTCGACGGTCTCCTTGGTGTTCAGCACGACGGTCTTGCCGTCGGCCTCGACCTCCTTGCCGCCCCACGACCACAAATAGGGATATGTGAAGCCCGGCGCGTCGCCGAATGTATGGCCGAGCGTCTGGCCGTAGGGCCGGCCCTTGGCCTTCAGCTTCTTGCCGACCGCGCGATACTCCTCCCACGTCTCGGGGAACTTCGTCGCGCCGACATCCTCGAGCCACGATTTGCGGTAGGCGATCATGCCGCCGATCACGGCCCAGGGCATGCCCATGTACAGGCCCTTGCCGTTGCTGCAGATCGCCTGGGCGTAAGGCAGGACGCCGCCTTCGCGCTTGCCGACTTCCTCGGCCAGGGCGCCGACGTCGACGACGCTGTTGGCGTAGAGATGGGTGTAGCTGTTGAACGACATGATCACGTCGGGGCCGGCGCCCGACTGGATGCCGGCGGTGATGCGCGGCTGCAGGTCGTTGCCGTTGACGGTCTCGAGATTGATCTTGATGCCGAGTTCCTTCTCGCCTTGCGGCAGCAACTCCCGGCGGAACATCTGGTCGGTGGCGGGAACGAAATCCACCCACTTCAACCAATGGACGGTCTTCTGCTGGGCGTAAGCCGGCGTACGGCCGGTCGCCAGGATTCCGGCCATGCCGCCCATGGCGGCGCCACCGGCGAGCTTCAGTACGCTACGACGCTTGGTCTTTGCCATAGTAGTAGTCCTCCCAGGACCTGCCGCCTCGTTGGGTCGGCTTCGTTATGGAAGTTATGGTAGGCGGTGCCGCCAAGCGGACGCAAGTCGATTCGCCTCGCGAAAGACGCTTTCAAGCGTGCCGCCATGCGCTTTGAGACGGTTCCACCCTGCGCATCGGCGCCGGTGTTGCGGCCAGTCGCAGCGGGGTACGCTAAAGGATTGCCGGATCGAGGGTGAAGAGCTCCTTGGCGTGGCCGACGCCGCGCAGCGCGAAGCGGCCGACGGAGACCAATTGAGTGCGCTCGGCGCTCGGCAGCGCATCGGCGAAGGTCGAGGAGATCAGCAGCGGCCGGTCGACCGACCGACACATCGAGGCAATGCGGCTGGTCTCGTTGACCGCCGGCCCCACGACCGTGAAGTCGAGCCGGTCGACGCTTCCGATATTGCCATAGAAGACCTCGCCGACATGCAGGCCGACATAGACCGAGGTGACCGGCCTCTCCTCGGCCCGCCGCTTCTCGTTGAGGTCCTTCACCCGGTTGCGCGCGATCTCCTCGGCCCGAAGCGCGCGGCTGCAGGCACCGGCCAGATCGTCGCCGCGGAACAGCGCCAGCGTGCCGTCGCCGATCAGCTTCAGCACATCGCCACCCGCCTCGTGGATCGAGGTGATGACGGCTTCGGCATAGTCGTTCAGCAGTGGAATGATCTCGGTCGGCTTGGCGGTATCGGTGATGGTGGTGAAGTTGCGAAGGTCGGAAAACCACAGCGCCGCCTCGATGCGGTCGGCCACGCCGCGCTGGATGCGTCCCTTGATCACGCGCTGGCCGGCATCGCGCCCGAGATAGACCTCGACAAGGGTGTCGGCGACTTTGGTCAGCGCGGCACTCTTGATCGCGAGTCCCAGCGTCGGCGCCAACCGGCGCAGGGCCGCGATGTCGGCTTCGCTGAAACCCTCGCCACCGCGCGTCGACCAGCTCGAGTAGACGCAGTCCATCTCGCCAATCGTGGCGCCATCGGCGAAGCGGCGGACGAAGATGATGTTGTCGGTGTACCCCTGATCCTTCATCTCCTGCACACTGGGAAAGTCGATCGGATCGCCGAAGGCGATACGCCGCCGCATCTCCTCGCCGCCGATCTGCAGCAGGTGAAAGAAGGGGCTACGTTGCCAGGAGGCGGCGGCCTCGCCTTCCGTGGTGCGGCCATACTGGGTAGCGGCATCCTCGTCGACGTCGTCGTTTCGCCAGCGGAAGACAGTGCCTTCATGAACGGGATGCAGCGTGTCGATGACCACGAGCGCGCGGTCGAGCGGAAGCCCTGCCGTATTGCACTGCTCGCAGAACTTGATCAGCAGGTCGGTTTCTTGCGCGCCTTCGAGGCCGCGGCGGACGATCCAGTCGGCGATGCGATCGATGTCGGCAGGCTTCACGGACTGGTCCTCAGCAAGCTCACGCAAACGCCTTCTACGGACGCGTCTTCACCGCCGGCCTCGAAGGCGGCGGCCGTGCCCATCGGTTGGTCGAGGCGATGATACACGGCGACGACGCTACCGGGCCCGCCGCCCGTGTGGCCGGCAATCAGCTCGCCGCCGGTCGTTTCACCGATCATGAGGCCAAGTCCGTAGGAGGGTGCTTTCCAGGGGCGGCCCGCGATCGGTCCGCCCAAGGGATATCGGTCGCACATCGCCGATAACAAGGGTGGCGGCAAGAGATCACCGACCATCAGGCGTTGCAGCAGCAATGCGGCCTGCTGGAGCGGCCCGACGAGCAGTCCGTGATAGACCCAGCGCGGATCGTAGTCGGGTGAATAGCGTGCGCGGTCGGCGGCGACGCGGACCCCCTCGATGCCGAGCGGCCGCATCACCAGATGATCGAGGGCCTCGTCGAAGGGGCGGTCCATCGTTTCCTCGATCAGCCGCCGGACGAAGTAGTAGCCGATGTTGGAATAGCCCCAGCCTTCGCCCGGTTCGTAGACGAGACGGTCGGCAGCGGTCCGCGCCAACATCTCGTCGGCGGGCCAGGCGTCCGCGTTTCGCGCAACCGCGTCGTGATAGACCGGCAGTCGCCCGTATTCGGTCACGCCGGCGCAATGCTGCAGGAGCTGGCGCAGTGTGTAGGGCCGGTTGGTCAGCGTTTCGTCGGGGGCGAGCCGGCCGTCGCGCACCAGCGCGAGCGCGGCCGCGGCGATCACGGTCTTGGTGAAGCTCCACCATGGTACGTCCGCCGTGCCGCCGCTGCTCGCGACGACGGCGCCCTCCCGAACGAGGACGTGGGCGGTCACGCGGTCGAGTTTCGGAAATGACAGGCCGCGCGATGGCCTTCGGCGACGGCTTCCAGCGCCGGCACCTCGCTGAGGCAGCGCTCGGCCTTCATCGGGCAGCGCGGATTGAAGTGGCAGCCGGGCGGCGGGTTGAGCGCGCTGGCGATCTCGCCGTGCGCCTTGGCGCGCGCCGCCTGGGCGTCGGCGCGGTGGAAGGGATCGGGGATGGCCGCGATCAGGGCGCGCGTGTAGGGATGCCGCGGATCCTCGAAGATCTCCTGCCAGCCGCCCTGCTCGACGATGCGACCGAGATACATGACGGCCACGCGGTCGCTGACATGCTCGACCACGCCGAGATCGTGGCTGATCAGGATGTAGGCCAGGCCCATCTCGTCCTTGAGCTCGAGCAGGAGGTTGATGATCTGGGCGCGGATCGAGACGTCGAGCGCCGAGACCGGCTCGTCGCAGATCACCAGCTTGGGCTGCAGGATCAGCGCGCGGGCGATGCCGATCCTCTGGCGCTGGCCGCCGGAGAATTCGTGCGGATAGCGGTCGGCATGGTCGGGCCGGAGCCCGACCTTGGCCAGCATGCCCATCACCCGGTCATTGACCTCGCCCTTGTTGCCGATGCCGTGGATGCGCAGGGGATCGGCCAGTGTGCGGCGCACCGTCTGGCGCGGATTGAGCGAGGCGTAGGGATCCTGGAACACCATCTGGACGGTGCGCGCCGTCTCCATGCGATCGCGCGCCGAAAGCTCGTGGCCGTTCAGACGGATGTGGCCGCGCGTCGGCGGCTGCAGGCCCATGATCGAAAGGGCGAGGGTCGACTTGCCGCAGCCCGATTCGCCCACCAGGCCGAGGCACTCGCCGGGCTTCACTTCGAGGCTGACGCCATCGACGGCCTTCAGCATCTTCACGCCGCCTTTCAGCGCGCTACCGACATGGAAGTGGACGGCGAGGTCGTCCAGCTCGAGCAACTTGGCGGGGAGTGCGTCACTCATGGTGGTGGCACCGCACGAGGCCGTTGCCCAGCGCCGTGACGTCGGGCGCAGTCGAGCGGCAGATGTCGGTCGCCGACGGGCAGCGCGGATTGAAGCGGCAGCCCGCCGGATAGGCCGCGATCGAAGGCACCACGCCCGAGATCTCGCGCAGACGCTGGCGGCCACGCTTGCTGCGTTCGCCGAGCCGCGGCAGGGAATCGACCAGGCCCTTGGTGTAGGGATGGCGCGGCGTGGCGAAGATTGCCTCGGCGCCCTGGCTTTCGACGATGCGGCCGGCATACATCACCGCGACGCGCCGGCACATGTTGGCGACCAGGCCGAGATCGTGGCTGATCATCAGGATGGCGGTGCCCTTGGCGGCGCAGAGCTCGGCCATCAGGTCGATGATCTCGGCCTGCACGGTGACGTCGAGCGCCGTCGTCGGCTCGTCGGCGATCAGCAGGTCGGGCCGGCAGGCGAGCGCGATGGCGATCATGACGCGCTGGCGCATACCGCCGGAAAGCTGGTGCGGAAAGTCCTTGATGCGCCGTTCGGGCGAGGGCACGCGCACCTGGCGCAGCGCGTCCTCGGCGCGGTCCATGGCCTCGCTCCACGATGCGCTCTGGTGCAGCACGAACATCTCGGCGATCTGCCGGCCGACCGGCGACAGCGGATTGAGCGCCGTCATCGGCTCCTGGAAGATCATGCCGATCTTGCTGCCGCGCAGCTCGCGCATGCGGGCGGCCGGCGCGTTCTGGATCTCCTCGCCGTCGAGCACGATGCGGCCCTTGCCGATGCCCAGGGGGCGCCCCAGCAGGCCCATGACGGCGAGCGCCGTGATGCTCTTGCCGCAGCCCGATTCGCCCACCAGCCCGAAGGCCTCGCCGCGACCGATCTCGAAGGAGACGTTCTCCGCGGCATTGTAGATGGCGCCGTCACCCTCGAGGGTGATGTGGAGGTCGTCGACCCTGAGCAGCGGAGCGGTCATGCGCGCCTCGTCTGCGATTGCGGATCGAGGATGTCGCGCAGCCCGTCGCCCAGGAGGTTCAGGCCGAGCACGGTGAAGAAGATGGCGAGGCCGGGGAACACCGACAGCCACGGCGCCGCGCGGATTTGGTCGCGCGCCTCCGACAGCATGCTGCCCCAACTCGGGAAGGGCGGTCGGATGCCCAATCCAAGGAAGGAAAGGGCCGCCTCCGCGAGGATGGCGCCGCCCATGCCCAAGGTCGCGATCACGATCAGCGGTCCCAGGATGTTGGGCAGGACCTGGGTGAACATGATGCGGAAGTCGCCATAGCCCAAAATGCGCGCGGCCTGGACGTAGCCTTGGCTCTTGAGCGACAGGACCTGGGCGCGGGCGATGCGGCAGGAGTAGGACCAGCTCGTCAGGCCGAGCGCGATCACGAGACTCACGAGGCCGGGTCCCAGGATCGCCATGATGGCGAGCGCGAAGACCAGCGAGGGGATGGCGAGCATCAGGTTGGTGAGGCCGCTTACGACATCATCCCACCAGCCGCCCCAGTAGCCGGCGGTGAGGCCGAGCGTGACACCGATCAGGCTGTTGCAGATCTGGCTGACCACGCCGACGGTGAGCGAGATGCGCGCGCCGTAGCAGATGCGCGAGTAGATGTCGCGGCCCTGGGCGTCGGTGCCGAAAGGGAACTCCCAGGAGGGCGGCAGCTCGGCATTCATCAGGTTGGCGTCCAGCACCGGATCGGTGATGGCGATCCAGGGTGCGAAGACGGCGACGCCGAGGGCGATCGCCACCAGACTGCCGCCGACCCAGGTACTGGTACCCCATTTCATCCGCATGGTTCAGCCGTAGCGGATGCGCGGATCGATCACGACATAGGCGAGGTCGACCAGCGTGTTGATGAACAAAAAGAACAACACGATCATCAGGATACAGCCTTGGACGGCCGGCATGTCGCGCTGGAAGACGGAGTCGACCATCAGCGACCCGACGCCCGGCCAGGCGAACAGCTTCTCGACCACGACAGCCTGGCCCATCAGCGAGCCGAACTGCAGGCCGACGATGGTGACCACCAGCACCAGCGCGTTGCGCAGCACGTGCCATTTCACCACCAGGCGTTCGCTCATGCCCTTGCTGCGGGCGGTGCGCACGAAGTCGGCGTTCAGCACGTCGAGCACCGCGGCCCGCGTGGTACGCGCCAGCAGCGCCATTGGGCCGACGCCCAGCGCGATGGCCGGCAGGATCAGGTTGCGCAGGCCGCCGTCACCATATCCGAAGCTCGGCAGCCAGTTCAGCGTCAGCGCGAAGAGGTACATCAGCATCAGGCCGAACCAGAACTGTGACAGCGACAGGCCTGAGATGGCGGTGACCATCGATACCGTATCGATCAGGGTGCCCGGCTTGAGCGCTGCCAGGAAGCCGAGAGTCACGCCGACAACGATCGCGAATGCCATGGCGGCGAACACCAGCTTCAGCGACGGCCAGATGCGCGCGCTGATCAGCTTCGTTACCGGCTCGCGGGTGCGGAACGAGGTGCCGAGATCGCCGGTGGCGACCTTGCCGACATATCTCAGGAAGCGCTCGTGCAGGGGATCGTCCAGCCCCATCTCCTTGCGCATGCGCTCCATGACCGCCGGATCAATCACCGAGCGGCCGTCCTCGTTCATGCCCGAGATGAAGCTTCCGGGCAGGACACTGAACAGCAGGAACACCAGCGCCACGACGGCGAGCAGGGTGGGGATGACGTTGCCGAGGCGACGAACAAGGACGAGCAACATTCAGGGGAGGCGGTGGCGAGGGCGACGGAGATGCCTTAGCGAATCATTCTCCTCTCCCTCCTGACGAGGGAGAGGAACATGAAGCGAGGGCACAGGAGGCGATGATCGATCAACCCGCCTACTTCGCCGGCGACTTCGCGTCGACCCAGATGTCCTCGGGATACTGGTGCGTGATCTCGGTCGGGTTGGCCTGCAGGCCGTGGATCCACGGCTGATAGGCCAGTACCGCCTTGTTGTAGTTGAAGAACCACACCGGCGCGTCCTCGTAGAGCAGGTTGTTGGCCTGGCGCAGCAGGTCGGTCCGCTTGGCCGGATCGAGGCTGGCGGCGGCCTCCTCGAACAGCTTGTCGAAGGCAGGATTGCTGTAGTTCGTGTAGCGGCAGGCCGTGCGCGGCGTCTTGGAATTGAAGCACTGCAGGGTTGCCAGCGAATCCGGGCCGGTCAGGTTCGAGCTGATCAGCGCCTGGTGTTCGCCCTTCATCAGGATGTCGGTCAGCACCGTGACCTCGACCAGCTTCGGCTTCACTTTGATGCCGGCCTTGGCCAGCATCGGAATGATGGCCTCGACGATGGGCAGGCCCCAGCTCTCGTTCTGGCTAGTCGTCAGCTCGAACTCGATGCCGTTGGGATAGCCCGCCTCGGCCAGGAGCTTCTTGGCCTTTTCGGGATCGTGTCCATAGGGCTTGACGCTCTTGTCGAACGACGGCGAAGAGAGCGGCAGCCAGCTCACCGCCCGGTAGGCCTTGTCCTTGACCAGGCGCTTGATGATCAGGTCGGCGTCGATGGCGTAGTTGATGGCCTGGCGTACCCGCTTGTCCTTGAACAGCTTGTCGTCGTGATTGAAGGTGATGCTGCGAGTGAACATCTCGGCGACTTCCAGGATGCCGTTCTTGAGCTGCGGATCCTCGCGATAGGCGACGTACTGGGAGGGCCCCAGGATCGAGGTATCGATCTCCTTGTTGCGGAAGGCGACGTCGCGCGCAGCCGCCTCGGCCATGATCAGGACCTCGACCTTGTCGGCGTAGGGTTTGCCGGGCTTGTAGAACTTGTCGAAGCGCTCGGCGACGACGCGCGAGCCCGGGATGTGCTCCTTGAACTTGAACGGCCCTAGGCCCACGGGATTGTTGGCGAAGTTGCCCTTCTCGACCTCCTCCTTGGGCAGGATGGCCGTCGAGCCCGCGAAGAAGTAGTAGCCGGGCTCTACCTTATCGGTGACCGTGATCTCGACCGTGTGGTCGTCGACCTTCTTCAGGCCCGAGATCTCCTTGGCCTGCCCCTTCTCGACGTCGACCGCGCCCTTGATGATGCGGATGTAGCGGGCGGCCGGGTAGCCCTTGCTGCCGTCCATGATGCGCGTGTACGACCAGATGATGTCGTCGGCCGTCATCTTGCGGCCGTTGTGGAAGAACGCGTCGTCGCGCAGCTTGTAGGTGTAGGTGAGGCCGTCGGCCGACGCCGTCACCGACTTGGCGAGCTCCAACACCAGCTTGTTGTCCTTGGAATCCCAGTTGTACAGCGTTCGCTGCATCGCCTTGTTGACGATGTCGTCCTGGGCACGCGGCGTCGTGTGCGGGTCGAGGCTGCCGAAGCTCGCGGCATAGGGCGCCGTCATGCGGATCGTGCCGCCCTTGCGTGGCGTCTCCTGTGCCGTCGCAGCGCCCCCAAAGGCGATCACAGCAACGGCGGCCAGACTTAGAAGTTCTCTCATCTCCCATCCCTCTTGAATTCTGTCGTTGGCGCGCATTCCATCCCTACTCGGGGCCGCGTGCAAGAGGAATGCCGAAAATGACAACCTTGCCGAATTGCCTGCTCATCGTGACGGCCGAGGTCGACGCCGCGGTCGAGGCCGATTGGAATCGCTGGTACGACGAGGTCCATGTGCCCGATGTGCTTGCCTGTCCCGGCGTGCGGGGCGCGCGGCGCTACATTACCTCGGGAAAGGCCGTCGAGTGGGATCGTGCCCAGAGGCGCGAACCGGCGGCAAAAGTCTATGTCGCGGTCTACGAGCTCGATTCGCCTGCGGTTGTGGAGACCGGCGAGTTCCTCGCCATGCGTGGCTGGCACCACTTCGCACCCCATGTCCGCTCGCAGACGCGGGTCGTGGTGTCGATGGCCGGCTGAAGCTCGCTCCCACGACGCAACCAGGCCGCTTCCGGCACATTATGCCTGCATGCAAGTGTGCGAAGTCATGACCCGCCAAGTCGAGACGGTGGCGCCGGATGCATCGCTGCAGCAGGCGGCGATGGCCATGGAGGCGATGGGCGTCGGCTCGTTGCCGGTATGTCAGGGCCGCCGCCTGGTCGGCACGCTGACCGATCGCGACATCGTCGTGCGCGGCGTGGCCACCGGGCGCTCCCCGGTCGAAATGCAGGTGCGCGAGTGCATGACCGAGGACATCTCCTGGGCCTTCGAGCAAGAGGACGCCGAGGAGGTGCTGGCGCGCATGAAGACGCTTCAGGTGCGCAGGCTGGCCGTGCTCGACAAGGACAAGAACCTGGTCGGGATCGTCTCCCTGGGCGACATCGCCACCGAGCCGCGTGCCGCCAACCTCAAGGAGGTCGGCGAGGCGATCGCGGCGATTTCAGAGCCGTCTCGGCCACAGAAGTAGTCCTGGAGCGGGGACCTCCGGGTCCGCGCTCCGGTTACGCCGGCACGACGTAGCCGTCGCGCCGCGGGTCGCAGCCGCCGGTGAAGGTGCCGTCCTTCAGCGCCACGCCCTGCATGCCGCCGACCTTCATCGTCCAGTCCGGTCCCGAGGTGAGATCGTGGCCACGGCTGCGCAGCTCGTCGCGCACCTGGGCGTCGACGCGGGATTCCAGAAGCACGGCGCGGCCGTCGGTGAGACGCGCGCGCGGCGCCTCGATCGCCTGCTGCAAGGGCAGGCCGAAATCGACGTACTGGACCATCGCCTGCACCTGGGTCTGCAGGATGCCATAGCTGCCGGGCGTGCCCAGGGCGAGCACCGGCTTGCCGTCCTCGGTGACGATCGACGGCGCCACGCAGATCGGCATGGCGTCGCCCTGCTTCACGCGGTTGGGGCTGCCCGGCGTGACGTCGGCCCAATAGAGGAAGTTGTTGAGGCAGATGCCGGTGCCCGGCACCACTACGCCCGACCCGAACACGCTGCCGAGACTCTGTGTCACGCACACCATGTTGCCGTGTCGGTCGGCGATCGAGAACGAGGTCGTGTGGCCCTCGCTCGACGGAGGCGTCCATTGCTCGGTCGGCCCGACCACCGGCTTGCCGTCGCGCACCCGCGCCCGCAGGCTCTCGACATGGCCGTCCGACAGGAGCTCGGCGAGCTTTTGCTGCGAGGGCGCGCCGTTGGCGATGCGGACGCCCGCCGCGATGCGGATGGCGCGCAGCACAGTGTCGATATGGTCGGTGCCGTTGCGCGGCAGTTTGCCGAGATCGAAGCCCTCGAGGATGCGCAGGGACAGCAGGTACTGGAACGCCTCGCAGGGCGGCGGCGGCACGTTGATGGTGCGGCCGCGATAGGTCGCCGCCACGGGATCTATCCACTTGGGATTGGTGTCCATCAGATCGTCCATGGTGAGCGTGCCGCCGAGTTCGGCCAGCCGCTCGATGAGCTTCTTGCCCAGGGCGCCGCCATACATCAGCGACGGGCCGTCGGCCGCCAGGGCCTCGAGCGTCCGGGCGAGGTCGGGCTGCTTCAACACCGCGCCCAGCGCGGGCCGGCCGCCGTCGATGCCTTCGAGATAGGTGCGCGACCATGCGGGATAGAGCGCCGACTGGCCGCGTATCTCACCGGTGACGCCGCCGATTTCCTCGACGTTGAACTCGATCAGGGCATAGCCGTCGCGGGCAACCTGGATCGCGGGCGCAAACAGCTCGGGCAGCTTCTTGGTGCCGTAGGTGCCGACCATCTCGCACCAGCCGGCGAGGTTGCCCGGCGAGCCGACGGGAATGGGGCCGCGCTGGATCTGCTCGCGGTTGTTGAGCTTCTCCAGCGGGAACTTGCGCGGGATCAGGCTCATGAAGTTGAGCGAACGCACGCGCCGCTCGGAGGCGATGTAGCAGGTCGCCATGCCCATGCCGGCCAGGCCCGACATGTACGGCTCGACGACGTTCAAGGTCGCCGCTGTCGCTGCCGCGGCATCGAAAGCGTTGCCGCCGTTGCCGAGAATGCGCGCGCCCGCAGCGGCAGCCAGAGGATGGGCTGCCGCCACCATTCCGTGCCGCGATGCGATTGTCGGACGCTTGCCATGCTGCAACATCTGCTCTCCCCCAATAAGGCGCGTCGGATCGTGCCTGCTCGGCCGCGTCACGACCAGCAACAATTGCGCCGAAGCATCGGCCGGGAGACAATCGAGCCATGCAAGGCAATGGACGCAAACTCGAATTCGGCTGGTTCCTGCCAACGGCGGGGGACACGACCGCTTACGGCCTGGCGAGCGCCCAGGTACCGTCCTCGCTGCCGCTGTTCGACCGCGTCGTCGCGGCGGCCGAGGCGGCAGGCTTCGAATACATGCTGGTGCCGGTGCAGACCGCATGCTGGGAAGCGTGGATATCGAGCGCCATGATGGTCGCGCGCTCCAAGTCGATCCGCATGCTGGTGGCGGCGCGGCCGTCCTACGTCAATCCCGTCCTGCTTGCCAAGATGATCGCGACGTTCGACCAGCTTTCGGGCGGCCGCATCTGCGTCAACCTGATCGCGGGCCAAAGCGAGGCGGAAAACGAATCCGAAGGCATCAAGTGGGGCAAGCAGGAGCGCTACGAGATCATGGACGAGGAGGTCTCGATCCTGAAGGCGCTGTGGACCGCGCGCGGCCCGCTCACCTACGACGGCAAGTTCCATCAATTGAAGGGCGCGCAGATCCGCCCGCATCCGCTGCAGAAGCCGTACCCGAAAATCTATCTCGGCGGCGGCTCGCAACAGGCCTGGGAGATCTCGGCCAAGCATTCCGACGTACACCTCTTCTGGGGCGACACCTACGAGCGCATCCGCGCCAACATGGCCGTGATCCGCGGCATGGCGGCTCGCCACGGCCGCGAGAATGAGATCGGCTTCGGCATGCGTCTGCAGATCGTCTGCCGGCAGAGCGAGAAGGAAGCCTGGGAGTTCGCCCATGAGCTGGTCAGCCATGCAAGCGAGGCCCAGAAGGCGTTCGTGAAGGAGCGCTTCGCGACCTCCGAGGCCAACCGCCGGGTTCGCGAGCTCGCCGCCCAGGGCGAGGTCATCGAGCGCAATTTGTGGACCGGCATCACCCAGGTGCGGCCGGGCGCGGGCATCGCCGTGGTCGGCACGCCCGAGCAGTGCGCCGAGACCCTGCAGGACTTCATCGACCTCGGCTGCCACTCCTTCTGCCTCTCGGGGTATCTGCACGACGAGGAGGCCGAGCGCTTCGGCAAATGGGTGATGCCGATCCTGCGCGACCGCAATCGTGAGCGCATGCTCGCGGCGTGAGATTCAGGACTTCGTCTCCGCCTTGTTCCATTTGGAAAAGGCCAGCCACCAGACGCACACTATGGGGCCCAAGAAGAAAACTCCGATACTTCCTGCGATCCAGCCGATTGCCGGCGGTTTGCCGGCGCGCCGGCAAAGCCGGGACAATGGGTACCCCCAGGGGATGACCGAGACGGCTATGATGCCGACGACGACAATCAAATGTATCAACTGAAGCTCGCCCATCGTCTTTCTCCTCATCGGTTCTGACTTGAAGACGAGACGGAGAGGCAGAGCGTTACAGGGCCATCCTGCCATGCCCACGATCTGATGTTGCGCGCCGCACTTCCCGACTTCAGCGCGCGCCAGCTCGAAGCGGTCCTGGCGCTGGTCGAATACGGCAGCTTCGTTGCCGCCGCCGCCCGTCTGCGCATCTCCCAGCCGGCGCTGACGCGCGCGGTCAGGCGACTGGAGACGGAGCTCGGCGTGCGCCTGTTCGACCGCACGACGCGTCGCGTGCAGGTCACCGCCGCGGGCCGGGAGTTCGCCGCCGTTGCCGAGCGCGTGCTTGCCGATCTCGGCATCACCGTGCAGAGCGTGCGCGAGGTCGCGGAGGAACGGCGTGGCCTGGTTGTGCTGTCGAGCGTCATGTCGGTTGCGGGGGCGGCCCTGCCGCGCCTGATCGCCGCCTATCGGGCCGACCGGCCGGGCGTCGAGATCCACGTCCGGGAAAGCGTCCATGGATCGGTGCTTGAGGACGTGCGCAGCGGCGTCGCCGATTTCGGCATCGGCTACGTCGACGAGCTGCCCGACTTCGCCATCGGCACGCCGCTCGGCCGCGAGACGTTCTGCGTCGTGACGTCGGCACGCCATAAGCTCGCGAACCGCCGCAAGGTCGGTCTGTCCGACCTGGCCGATCAGGTGATCGTGGCGCTGCCCACCGATTCGCGCACCCGGCGCACCATCGATGCCGCGGCGGCGATGGCCGGCGTGCCGCTGCGCCAGATGGTGGTGGTCACGCAGATCGCCACCCTGCTCGGACTGGTCGAGGCCGACGTCGGCATCGGGATCGTGCCGCACGGTGCCGTGCCGGCCGGCCGCAACCTGCGCGCCGTGCCGCTCGAGCCGCGCCTGGTGCGGCGCATCGGCGTGATCACCCTGAGCGAGCGCGAGCCGACGCCGGCGGCCGCGGGTTTCCTGGTGTTGCTGCGGCGCCAATGGCCGCGACGGAATTGATGCGTCGCGCGCAATAATCCTGTCTATCAAGTTGACGTTGGCATAGGGGCCGGCGGCGCTATGCTGACTGCCCGGAGGAACCACGTGCAGCTCTCTTCGCGGACGTACGACGCGGACGACATCGCCGCGGTCCAGGAGCTCTATCACAGCAACGGCTGGACCGACGGGCTGCCCATCGTGCCGCCGACCGCCGATGCGGTGCAGGCCTGCCTCGACTGGGCGATGATGCCGCCCGACCAGCTCATCGGCATCGAGCCGGTCCGCGGCCTGGCGGTCACGGCCGAAAAGCTCGCCATCAACACGGTGATGGCGGGCTGCCTGCCCATGCATTTCCCGGCCGTCCTCACCGCCTGGACGGCGATGATGCAGGACGACTTCCTGATGCATGGCGCCACGGCCAGCACCGGCGGCTGCGCCGTGCTGGTGGTGCTGAACGGGCCGCTTCGGCTCGAGCTCGGCGCCAGCGGCGGCTTCAACGCGCTGGGCAACAGCGATCGCGCGACGGCCGTGATCGGCCGCGCCGTCCGGCTCTGCCTGATCAACCTGATGGACGTGCGGCCGGGCGCCATCGACCGCTCGACCCTGGGTCACCCCGGCAAGTTCAGCTACTGCGTCGCCGAGGACGAGGAGGACACGACCTGGCTGTCGCTCGCCGAGCAGCGCGGCGTCCCGAAGGAGGCTTCGGCGGTGACGGTAATGGCGGCGGGTGCACCACGCCAGATCATGAACGAATGGACGACCGAGCCGGAGGAGATCCTGGAGACCTTCGCGGCCGAGATGCGCGCCAACCTGCGGCACTACTCGATCCATCCCGGCAACTACGCGCTGATCATTCCCAAGCAGCTGCGCGAGCACCTGCAGGCGGCGAAGTGGAGCAAGGCCGACATCGCCAATTTCATCCATGAGCGTGCGCGCATCCATCGCCGCGAATGGGCCGAGGTCGGCAAGGGCGCCGTGGTGCGCGATCGCGGCGACAGCGTCTATCCGGCGATGGAATCGCCGGACCAGCTCCTGGTCGTCGCCGCGGGCGGTCCCGCCGGCGGCTTCGGCGCCGTCATTCCCCCGTGGCTCGGCAACAAGAGCCATGCTGTCACCATGGCCATCGGCGCTTGCGTCGACTGCGAGCCGCCGAAGAAGGAGCAGAGGTAGATCATGACGTTCCGTGTCCTCGATCCCACGCCGGAAAAGGCGCCGCCGGCCGGCCAACTCGCGCCGCGGCTCGCCACGCTCGAAGGCAAGACCATCGGCTTCATCTCCAACGGCAAGGAAGGCACCAAGGGCTTCTTCGCCCATCTCCACCGCCTGCTGCGCGAGGAGCATGGCGTGGCCAATGTGGTGATGCGCACCAAGTCCAACTACAGCGCGCCGGCCGAAGCCCACATCGTGGCCGAGATCAGGAGCTGGGACGCGGTGGTCTCCGGCATAGGGGATTGAGGAAGCTGTTCATCGTGCAGTCTGCACGACTCCGTAACAGCTGAGCGCCTGCTGGTTCCCGCCTTCAGCGTCATGACCGAGCGTTTCGTGAGCGCCGCCGAGCTGATGAGCCGCGTTCTCGGCATGCCCGACTATGGCTTCGCCAGGATCGGCCATCCGGTCAGCAGCGCGACCGACGCCGGCCTGGAAGCGATGGCACGACTCGCCATCGAGCAGGGCAAGGCGATGCTCACAAAGCCCTGATTCCCGCGCTTCCGCGAGGGGGAACCGACGCCACAACCATTGCGTTGGTTACGCAGGAGAACAGGGAGTATTGGATGAGACCGCTCGTCATTTTCGGCGCGCTGTTGATCGCCATCGGCATCGCAGGCCTGGCGATCGACAACATCACCTTCACGGAAAAGCGTACAGTGGTCGACACCGGCCCCCTGAAGGTCACAGCCGATCAGCAGCGTACCGTTCCCGTCCCCAGCATCATCGGCGTGATTGCCATCGTCGTCGGCGGCGGCATGCTTTTCTTCGGCCGTCAGGCGAGGAGCTGACCCCGGCTGGGATTCTGCTTCAGGCCTTACCCCACAGTCTCTTGGTCGCAAGATCGGCGCCTTCGCGACAGGTCTTGAGCTTGGCCCAGACGACTTCCTCGGCCACCAGCTCGGAGCCGGCAAACGTGCCGAAGCCGCAGTCGCAGGAGGCGATCACCCGGCTGCGATCGCCGACGGCGTCGACGGCCTCGCAGATGCGGTTGGCCACGACTTCGGGATGCTCGACGAAATTCGTCTTGGTATCGATGACGCCCGGCAGCAACAGGAATTCGGGCGGCAGCTTTGCCTTCTTGAGGGCGGCGTATTCATGCTGGTGCCGCGGGTTGGCGAACTCGATCGAGAGTGCGCCGACCCTGGCCTGGGTCAGCAGGGGCAGGATGTCGGCCAGCGGCACGTCGTGGATGTGCGGCCCGTCGTAATTTCCCCAGCAGCAATGCAGCCGCACGCGCTCACGCGGGATGCCGGCCAGCGCCTCGTTCAGCGCAGCGACGTGCATCTCGGCGATCTCGACGAACTCGGCGACGGTCTTGTCCTGGAAGAGCGTGGTGCGCTCTAGCGCCAGGTCGGGCGCATCGATCTGCAGGATGAAATCGCGCGCAATCAGCTCGTATTCTTTGCGCATCTGGCGAGCCAGGGCGAAGACGTAGGCTTCATAGCTGTCGTAGTGCGCATTGAGCAGCGTCGTGGCGATGATGCCGGGAGACGCCGCCGTCATGAAAGTCGCGAGTGGTGACGATGGCAGTTTGTCGAGCGCTGCGCGGAACATACGGCACTCGTCCTCGGCCGGCGCCAGATCCTCGTAGCGGACCTCGGCGATCGCCTGCGGCGCATTCGACACCTTGGCGCGCCTGGGATAGCGGTGCGGAAGCTGCGCGAGCAAAGTCGGGAAGTCTGTATAATCGCGCGGCCGCGGCCGCTTCGACTCGCCACCGAAACCCTGCATGCGCTGGGCCACGTAGGTCTGGAAGCCGACCCTAGGCTGCTCGCCGTCGTTCACGATGTCGACGCCGCTTGCCACCTGCTTGTCGACGACGTAGCGCACGGCGCTCTCGCTCTGCCGCTTGAGCTCGGCCTTGTCGATCGTCTCGCCGGCCTCGTCCCGGATGAGCAAATCGGTCAGCACCGCATTGCGCGGCAGGCTGCCGACATGGGTGGTGAGAATGCGATCGTCGCTGCGCAGCATGGGCGTTTCCTCCTGTCTTGCCGGTTACGGTGTCGCCGCGATGCACTGCACTTCGAGCAGTAACCCCGGGATCATGAGCGCCGCCACGCCGATCGTCGCACGGGTATAGGCGGATCGAGTCAGGATCTTCTTGCGCGCGGCGACGTAGCCCGACCCGTTGGTCGCCAGATCGACGATGAAGCTCGTCATCTGAAGGATTTGATCGAGGTCCGAGCCGGCGGCCCGCAGCACCTTCTGGATGTTGCGGTAGGTCTCCTGCGTCTGGGTCTCGATGTCGGCGCCGACAACCTTGCCCTCCGGGTCGAGCGCCGAGATGCCGGACAGGTAGAGCATGTCCTTGAAGCGTACGCAGTTGGTGAAGCCGAACGGCTCGTATGCCAGCACGCCGGACGCCTGGATGACCTGTTTCACGGCTACATCCCCCCTGTTGTGACGGGGAAGACTAACCCAGTGGCCAGGTGAAGCGGATGTTGTTCTTCGCAAGGCCGTCGAGCACGACCTGCACCCCGCCCGATTTCATCATCCATTCCAGCCGGTGGTCGCGGTACTCACGGCGGATCGCGCCCGACGCCAGGCGGCCGGATGCGTCGCCCATCCGCTCGGCGGCCGCCTCGAACTCGCGGAAGGTCGCGGCGACCGAAGGGCGCTCACGGATGCGGGCGCGCCAGGCTGCCAGCGGTGAATCGACCGGCGTGCCGAGGCCGTAGTGGAACGAGCGATTGACGTAGGGCGCGACGCTGAGATCGGCCCAGCCGAAGCTTTCGCCGTTGAACCACTGCGCGCCGCCGAGCTTGCCGGTCAGCCACGCCTGCAGCTCCGCGGTCTGGCGGGCCGCGGTCGCCGTCATCATCTCGGCCTGCTCGCCCTCGGCGCGCTTGAACCAGCGGATCTCGCTCAGGCCCCAGTTGATCGCCTCGTAGAGCGTGTCGCAGACATCCTCGATCATGCGCGCCTTGGCCCGTCCGGCGGGATCGCGCGGCAGCAGAGGCGGCGAGGGGAACTTGTCCTCGAGGTATTCGAGGATGATCGTCGAATCGAAGACCTGCACGTCGCCATCGATCAGCGCCGGCACTTCGTTGCGCGGGCTGGCCGCGGCGAACTTGCCCTCGGCCCTGCCCGAACCCAGCGCCTGCGGCGTCTCGGCCTTGAAGTCGAGGTCCTTCTCGCGCAGCGCAATCTTGACCTTCTGGGCGTAGGACGAAAGCGGATGCTCGTAAAGCAGCATGGGATCTTCCTCCCTCGCTAGGGCAGCTCCAGCCTCACCGAGACCGCGGCGCTGGCAATCACGGCGGGATCGTTGTTCTCGGGATCGGGCACGTCGAGCCCGCCTTTCACCGCCTTCACCGTGACGATGCCATGCGGTAGCGATGCGCGCACCTTCTCGAGGTCGACCTTGTCGGGCTGCTGCACGCCGATCGTGACGTCGACGAACATGCCGGTCTTGGGATCGACCTTGAGGCTGCGGATCATGGCGAGCGAGCTGTGATGCAAGGCGTCCTGCACGGCGCGCAGTGCCGCCTTGGTGTAGTCGCCGCCGTGCAGGTCGTTGCCGGTGCCGAGTTCGAGGATCACTCTCTTCGCAGGCATTGCCGCCTCCTACAGATCGAGCCGGACGACGGCGGCCGCCTGGGCGATCACCGTCTTGTCCGTGCCGGCTTCGTTGGGGATTTCCAGCCCGCCTTCGACCACCTTGATCGTGCCGGTGCCGTGCGGCAGCACCGCCAAGACCTCGTTCTTGTCGACCTGGTCGGGCTTGGGGACCCCGATCAGTACCTCCACCTGCATGTCGTCGCTCGACTTGCCGACCGCCGTCGCAACGGTGAGCGAGTTGTGCCACAGCGCATCGCGCAGGGCGCGCACCGCGGCCTTGGTGTAATCGCCGCCACGGATGTCGGTGCCCATGCCGATCTCGAGCGCCACTCTCTTCAACGCCATGACGTCCCCCTTTCACCCTTCCATCAGCCCTGCGCCAACCCCGCCTTGATCAGGAGCGGCTTCACGTCGACATAGTACTTTTCCGCGAAAGCGCGGTACTCGGCAGGGTTCTTGTACCATGGCAGATGGAGGAACTGCTCAAGGTAGGCGTTGACCTTCGGTTCGCCCATCGCCTCCTTGAAGGCGAGGTAGATCGACTCGACGACTTCCGGAGACATCCCCTTGGGGCCGACGATGCCATAGGGGCTCTGGCCCACGACGTTGATGCCGCGCTCGATCAGGGTCGGTGCGTCCTTGAACTTGGCGATGCGCTGCTCGGTCGCCATTCCGAGGATGCGGCACTGGCCGTTCTCGACGAACGGTGCCCATTGGGCGGCGTCGGCCAGGAAGTGCACCTGGTCACTGAGCAGCGCCTGCATCCACTCTGCGCCGCCCTTGTAGGGCACGTGGGTGAATTTGGCGCCGGTGACCTGCTCGACCTCGATCATCATGAGCTGGCCCGTGCCGCCGACGCCGGAGGTGCCGTAGTTGTACTTCTCCGGCTCCTTCTTGCCGGCGGCGATCAGCTCCTCGAGCGTCTGCCATGGCGCTGTCGACTTTACGACGATGCCCATCGTGTAGCCCGAGAGGCCGCAGACATAGGTGAAGTCCTTGAGCGGATCCCAGTTGGTCTTCTGGTAGTGCGGATAGCGCAGGCTGTTGATGCTCATGCAGGCGAGCGTCTGGCCGTCCGGCTTGGCGTTGAGCAGCATGGCCGGCGCCAGCGTTCCTGCGGCGCCCGCCTTGACGTCGACGATCACCTGCTGGCCCAGCACCTTGGTCACGGTCTCGCCCAGCATGCGGATGTGCACGTCGGTGACGCCGCCCGCGGCAAAGGGGTTGTAGATCGTGATCGGCTTCTCCGGCTTCCACCGGGTTTGGCCGCGCGCGACCGTCGGCGCGGTGAACGCGGTGGCGCCGGCGAGGGCAGTGAACTGGCGACGCTTGAGCACGATCTTTTTCCTCCCTGTGACTTCTGGTTGTCGAAAGAGCTCGACGGCCGCGCACGGCGGCCGCCTTTCCCAATACCGTCCAGAAGACACAGCGTTAAGGGCTACTTGCGCCGCGCCGCATCGGCGCTCCACGGGCCTGGCCCGGCTGCCGCGATATAGAGGAACACGAAACTGTAGAGCACGGCCAGCTCGCCGCCGTTCAGGATGGGGTAGAAGCCGCGCGGCGCGTGGGCCACGAAATAGGCCACGGCGCACATGCCCGAGAGGATGAAGGCGGTTGGCCGCGTGAAAAGTCCGATGATGAGCAGCACGCCGCCGACCAGCTCGAGGATGCCGGCGATGCCCGACATCGACGTCGGCGAGACGTTGGCCATGCTCTGCACAACGGGGATCTTCAGGTACTTGGCGGTTCCGTGCTGCAACAAGAGCAGGCCGGACATGATGCGCAGGACACTGAGCAGGCGCGGCGCCCACGCCGCCGCTAGCGCGTCGATATTCATGATGTGTCTCCATGTTTCGGGTAGGTGTGGCGAATCATGTGCGTTCGCGAATCTTTCGACAAGCGGTTGCGGGGGTAACAGGGTCACAGTTCCGTAAGCAATCGCTCGCAGCGGCGCTGCGGTTTGCTATAGTCCGCGCCCGACCGGACCCAAGAGCCGGCGACCAGTACGATTAGTACGAGTGGTAAAGGGCGGCTTCGGCTGCCCGTGCGTGGAGGAAGTATGGCGACGGTCGAGATCCGCAAGGTGCGGAAGGCGTTCGGTCCGGTCGAAGTGTTGCACGGCGTAAGCGTAGACATCGCAGACGGCGAGTTCGTCGTCCTGGTCGGCCCTTCGGGCTGCGGCAAGTCCACTCTTCTGCGCATGCTGGCGGGGCTCGAGAACATCACCTCGGGCGAGATTGCGATCGGCGGCCGCGTGGTCAATTCGGTGCCGCCGAAGGACCGGGACATCGCCATGGTGTTCCAGAACTAAGCGCTCTACCCGCACATGACCGTGTACGACAACATGGCGTTCTCGATGAAGCTCGCGAACGCGCCCAAGTCGGTCATGGACCAGGAAGTGGCGCGCGCCGCCAAGATCCTGGGCCTCGAGCAGCTGCTGCATCGTTTCCCGCGCCAGCTCTCGGGCGGACAGCGCCAGCGCGTCGCGATGGGCCGCGCCATCGTGCGCAACCCGCAGGTCTTCCTTTTCGACGAGCCGCTCAGCAACCTCGACGCCAAGCTGCGCGTGCAGATGCGCTCGGAGATCAAGGAGCTGCACCAGCGGCTCAAGGTGACCACGGTCTACGTCACCCACGACCAGATCGAGGCCATGACCATGGCCGACAAGATCGTGGTGATGAACAACGGCAACATCGAGCAGGCGGGCCGCCCGCTCGATCTCTACGACCATCCCGCCAATCTCTTCGTCGCGGGCTTCATCGGCTCGCCGGCGATGAACATGCTGAAGGGCACGGTGACCGACGGCGTCTTGCGCACCGACGACGGCACGATGTGGCCGCTGCCGGTCAATGGCGTGAAGCCGAAGGAAGGTCCGGCGATCTACGGCGTGCGGCCCGAGCATCTGCGCCTCGATGCTGGCGGCATTCCGGCCACCGTGCAGGTGGTCGAGCCGACCGGCTCGGAGACTCAGGTCCTGATGAAGATCGGCAGCCAGACGATGGTCGGCGCCTTTCGCGAGCGCGTATCGGCCAAGCCCGGCGAGATCCTGCCGGTGCGGCCCGAGCCGGCGCTGGTCCACCTGTTCGACCAGCAGTCGGGTCAGCGTCTCTGAGATCGGGGAGTAGAAGTCAGCGTAGAGTCAACGGAGGAAACGAGAAATGGTGTTCATCATCAGGCGGCGCCAGACGATGGCGTTGGGTGCCGCGGCAGCAGCGATGGCGCTCGCGCGTCAGGCGAGTGCGCAGGAGATTCCCACGGCCAACGTGGCGGCGCCGAAGCTCGAGCCGGAGAAGGGCGCGTCGTTGCGAATCCTGCGTCCGGCCCGCTTCGTCGAGCCCGACGAGGTGATCTTCCGCGCCAATACCGCCAAATTCGCCAAGGATACCGGCATCGAGGTCCGCGTCGACTTCGTCGGCTGGGAGGACCTGCGCCAGCAGGCCGCCGTATCGGCCAACACCGGCGCCGGTCCCGACATCATCCTCGGCTGGGCCGAGGATCCGCACGTCTATGCCGAAAAGGTCTCCGAGCTCAGCGACGTCGCCGAGTATCTCGGCAAGAAGTACGGCGGCTGGATGTTCCTGGGCGAGAAGTACGGCAAGAAGGCCGGCACCAACAACTGGATCGGCCTGCCGTTCGGCGGCTCGACCGGCCCGATCGTCTATCGCAAGTCGGCGATCAAGGAGGCGGGCTTCGACAAGGTCCCCGACAGCCATGCCGACTTCCTGAAGCTCTGCCAGGGTCTCAAGAAGGTCAACAAGCCGGCGGGCTTCGCGCTCGGCAACGCGGTCGGCGACGGCAACGGCTTCGCCAACTGGCTGATCTGGTCGCACGGCGGCTACCTTGTCGACGAGAACGGCAAGGTCGCGATCAACAGCAAGGAGACGATCGCCGCGCTCAAGTACCTGAAGGATCTCTTCCCGACCTTTGCGTCGGGCACGCTGTCCTGGGGCGACGTCAGCAACAACCGCGCCTATGCCGCCAACGAGCTGTTCCTGACGGCCAACGGCGTGTCGATGTACTTCGCGCTGAAGAACGACCCGGCGACCAAGGCGATTGCCGACGACACCGATCATGCGCCGCTGATGAAGGGCGTGATCGACAAGCAGCCGCAGTCGGCGCTGGTGCTGAACGCCATGGTGTTCAAGCACTCCAAGTTCCAGAACGCGGCCAAGGCCTACCTGACCTACATGATGGAGGCCGAGCAATACAACACGTGGCTGACCGGATGCCTGGGCTACTGGGCGCACCCGCTCAAGGCCTACAATTCGAGCAAGGTGTGGGACAGCGATCCCAAGCTCGCTGTCTACCGCGAAGGCATGAACAACCAGTTCTGGACGGGCTACAAGGGCCCGATCAGCCAGGCCGCCGGCACCGTCGCGGCCGAGTACATCCTGGTGCAGATGTGCGCCTCGGTGGCCTCGGGCTCGGCGACGCCCGAGGAGGCCGCCAAGGAAGCCGAGCGCCGCACGCGCCGCTACTACCGCTGAGTAAGGAACGGCGCGGCCGCAACTCCGGCCGCGCCGCCATTCCTGCCCCGGAGTTCAGATGACCGTCGCCACCGTATCCGACTGGAGCCGCAGCCGCCCGCAACCGGGCTGGTTCAGCCGGCTGCTCGACTACAAGCCGCTGCTGATATTCCTCTGCCTGTTGCCCGCTGGCGGCCTGCTGATGGTCTTCCTGACCTATCCGCTGGGCCTCGGCGTCTGGCTCGCCTTTACCGACACCAAGATCGGCCGCTCGGGCCAGTATGTCGGCCTGGAGAACTTCGAGTACCTCCTCGAGGACCCGCTGTTCTGGAAGGCAGTGTTCTACAGCGTGTTCTATACGGCCGTCGCGACCTTCGGGAAGTTCGCGCTCGGCCTTTGGCTGGCGCTGCTGCTGAACAACCACGTGCCGTTCAAGAGCCTGCTGCGGGCCATCATCCTGCTGCCGTGGATCGTGCCGAC
The DNA here is from genome assembly GCA_023416135.1 of Pseudomonadota bacterium. Classification (GTDB taxonomy): domain Bacteria; phylum Pseudomonadota; class Alphaproteobacteria; order Reyranellales; family Reyranellaceae; genus Reyranella. The sequence continues at coordinate 1,442 of JAEZIF010000400.1, read as the reverse complement.
CGTGCTGTCGGCCATCGCCTTCTGGTGGATCTACGATCCGCAGTTCTCGATCCTGTCCTATCTCGCCGTCGACGTACTCGGCATCCGCAGCACGCCCTTCGACTTCCTGAGTACGGTGTGGCCGGCGCGCTGGTCGCTGATCGCGGCCAACATCTGGCGCGGCATCCCGTTCGTGGCGATCTCGCTGCTCGCCGGCCTGCAGACCATCTCGCCGTCGCTGTACGAGGCGGCCCTGCTCGACGGTTCGACGGCGTGGCAGCGCTTCCGCTTCATCACCTTTCCGCTGCTGCTGCCGATCCTCGCGATCGTGATGACCTTCTCGATCATCTTCACCTTCACCGACTTCCAGCTGGTCTATGCGATCACCCGCGGCGGTCCGGTGAATTCGACCCACCTGATGGCGACGCTGGCCTTCCAGCGCGGCATCGCCGGCGGCGAACTGGGCGAGGGCGCGGCGATTGCGGTCTCGATGATCCCGTTCCTGGTGTTCGCCACCTTGTTCAGCTACTTCGCGCTGGCGCGTCGCAAGTGGCAGCAGGGAGAAGCCAATGACTGACGCCCCCTTGAACCAATCGGCGAACCAGCCGCCCGGCGACGAGACCCAGTCCACCGCGACCGTCGTGCCGGAACAGATGGCGTGGGACAGCCGCGCGCGGCGGATGGTGACGATCTACGTGCCGCTCGTCTGCTTCGTCATCATCCTGCTGTTCCCGTTCTACTGGATGACGGTGACGTCGTTCAAACCCAACGCCGAGCTCTACGACTACAAGACCCACAATCCGTTCTGGATCACCAGCCCGACGCTGGACCACATCTACAAGCTGCTGTTCCAGACGGCCTATCCGAAGTGGCTGATGACGACGATGGTCGTGGCGGTCTGCGCGACCTTCCTGTCGCTGCTGTCGAGCGTTCTGGCGGCCTACGCCATCCAGCGCCTGCGCTTCAGGGGCAGCCAGTATGTCGGGTTGGGCATCTATCTCGCCTACCTGGTGCCGCCCTCGATCCTCTTCATCCCTCTCGCCACGACTGTCTTCCAGCTCGGCCTGTTCGACTCGCCGCTCGCTCTCATCCTGACCTACCCGACCTTCCTCGTGCCGTTCTGCACCTGGCTGCTGATCGGCTACTTCAAGTCGATCCCCTACGAGCTCGAGGAATGCGCGCTGATCGACGGCGCCACCCGGCTGCAGATCATGTGGAAGGTGACGCTGCCGCTGGCGGTGCCGGGGCTGATCTCGGCCGGGATCTTCGCCTTCACCCTGTCCTGGAACGAGTTCATCTACGCGCTGGCCTTCATCCAGAGCTCGGAGAAGAAGACCGTGCCGGTGGCGGTGCTGACCCAGCTGGTCGAGGGTGACGTCTACCACTGGGGCTCGCTGATGGCGGGCGCGCTCCTGGGCTCGATCCCGGTGGCGCTGATCTACTCGTTCTTCGTCGACTACTAC
>JAEZIF010000385.1 GCA_023416135.1 Pseudomonadota bacterium | reverse complement strand
CCCCTCTCCCGACCTCTCCCCCTAGCGGGGGAGAGGAGCCATGATTTCTGTGATCCTTATAGCCCGAGGACCATCTTCGATACGATGTTCTTCTGAATTTCGTTGCTGCCGCCGTAAATGCTCGTCTTGCGGAAATTGAAGTAGCGCGGCGCGGCGGGAGGCGCATGATCGGGGCCGACCGGCGTTTCGTTGCTGTCCTGGAACAGCATGCCGGGCTGGTAGGGCGCGGCGTATTCGCCGACCGCCTCCATGGTGAGTTCGGTGATGCGTTGCTGGATCTCCGAGCCCCGGATCTTGAGCGTCGAGACCTCGGGCCCCGGGGCGCCGCCCAGCGCCATGGTCGAGAGCGCACGCAGCTCGCTCATCTCCAGCGCCTGGACCTGCAGATCGAGGTCGGCGATCTGCGCGGTGAAAGCCGGATCGTCGGCCAGCGTGGCGCCATTGCTCGGCTCGGCGCGCGCGATGTCCTTGAGCGTGCGCACGCCGCGCTTGGAGGCGGGCACCTCGGCGATGCCCAGCCGCTCGTTGGCCAGCAGGAACTTGGCACAGGTCCAGCCCTCGCCTTCCTTGCCGATGCGGTTGGCCACCGGGACCTTCACGTTGTCGAGGAACACGTCGTTCACGTGATGGGCGCCGTCCAGCATGATGATCGGCCGCACCGTGACGCCGGGCGTCTTCATGTCGATCAGCAGGAAGGAGATGCCCTCCTGCGGCTTGCCGTCGGGATTGGTGCGCACCAGGCAGAAGATCCAATCACCCCAATGGGCGAACGAGGTCCAGGTCTTCTGGCCGTTGACGATGTAGTGGTCGCCCTCCAGGACCGCGCGGGTGCGGAGCGACGCGAGATCGGAGCCTGCACCCGGCTCGGAGTACCCCTGGCACCATGACACCTCGGAGCTGCGGATGCCGGGCAGGAATCGTTCCTTCTGCTCGTCGGTGCCGAAGGTGTAGATCACCGGCCCGACCATCTTGGGGCCGAACGGAATGATGCGCGGCGCCCCTTCCTCGGCGAGCACGTTCTCGAACAGGAACCGCTGCGTCACGTCCCAGCCCGGGCCGCCGTACTTCCTGGGCCAGGTGTAGGCGAGCCAGCCCTGGCGGCCGAGCGCCTTCTGCCACTCGATGTGGTCGTCCTTGTCGTAGTGCTTGCCTGAGAAGGTCTTGGCCTTCGTGGCGGGAGACAGATTGGCGCGCGCGAAGGCGCGGACTTCGTCGGCGAAAGCCTTGTGTTCAGGTTTGAGCGCGAGGTCCATCTAAAGTCCCAACACCATCTTGCTGATGATCCCTTTCTGAATCTCGTTGCTGCCGCCGTAGATCGTGGTCTTGCGCGTGTTGAAGTAGCGCGGCGCCGCGAGGTGCGCGTAGGCCGGCCCGACCGGCTCCTCGTTCGAGCCCTGCCACAGCAGGCCCGGCAGGTAAGGCGCGGCGTATTCGCCGACCGCTTCCATGGTGAGCTCGGTGATGCGCTGCTGGATCTCCGAGCCCCTGACCTTGAGGCCCGACACTTCCGGTCCGGGCTGGCCGCCGTGCGCCATGCTCGAGAGCACGCGCAGCTCGGTATATTCCAGCGCCGTCACCTGGATCTCGAGATCGGCGATCTTCTCGGCGAAGCTCTGGTTCTCGATCAGCGGCCTGCCGTTCTCCTGCTCGGCGCGCGCGATGTCCTTCAGCGCCGCCACGCCACGCTTGGACTGCGGCACGGCGGCGATGCCCAGCCGCTCGTTGGCGAGCAGGAACTTGGCGCAGGTCCAGCCCTCGTTCTCCTGGCCGATCAGGTTGGCGACCGGGACCTTGACGTTGTCGAAGAAGACCTCGTTCACCTCGTGCCCGCCGTCGGCCATGATGATCGGCTTCACGGTAATGCCGGGCGTCTTCATGTCGATCAGCAGGAAGGAGATGCCCTCCTGCGGCTTGGCCTTGGGATCGGTGCGCACCAGGCAGAAGATCCAGTCGGCCCAGTGGCCCATCGTGTTCCAGGTCTTCGAGCCGTTGACGACATAGTGGTCGCCCTGCTTCTCCGCCTTGGTGCGCAGGCTGGCGAGATCGGAGCCCGAGCCCGGCTCGGAATAGCCCTGGCACCACCACACGGTGCTGCGGCGGATCGGTTCGAGGAACTTCGCCTTCTGCTCGTCATTGCCGAAGGTGTAGATCACCGGCCCGACCATCTTGGTGCCGAACGGGATGATGCCCGGCGCATGCTCCTCGGCGCAGACATTCTCGAAGATGTAGCGTTCGGCCGGCGTGAAGCCCGGACCGCCATGCTTCTTGGGCCAAGTGTAGACCAGCCAGCCCTGCTTCCCGAGCGCCTGCTGCCAGCGCATGTAGTCGTCGCGTATCAGGTGCTTGCCGTTCTTCACCTTGTCGCGGATGTCGGCCGGCAGGTGGCTGCGCACGAAAGCGCGAACGTCGTCGGCGAATTTCTGCTCTTCAGGTGTAAAAGCGAGGTCCATACAACCCTCCCGGATGGGGCGTTCGTTTGCGCCGGAGTTTAGCGGCGAGGCCGGTCCGAACAAGCGCCAAGGAGCCGGATGGCGGCTCGATCCGCCGCGGCGCGGAACAGGTTTACGTAGATCGTGCGTTACGTCAGGTCGGAGCTCACACCCGACTTGAAACCGTAAGTCTCGGGCATCAAAGCGAAAACGAGCCCCTGCCAGTCGGCCGCGCGATTCTTCAGCCTGTCGCGGTTGGCACGGGCGATGTCCCGGAACATCTGCAATGCAGCACCGTCATCGAGCGAGGCCGTGTCGACGCCGAGATGCTGGTCGAACAGCGTGGTGCGCAGCGTGCGTGCGACATCGGCGTCCCAGATCGAGGCATTCATCTCCGTGTGCCCGTTCAGCGAAAAGGGATGCGGGTTGCAGGACCCGACGGTGACCCAGACATCGTCGACCACCATCATCTTGGCCTGGACGTAGGCGGCGCGGCGCTTGCCGTCGTGCAGCGCAGCGAGTCCGGCCAGGGTGAAGTTCGCATGACGGCCCAGCCTCTCGATGCCCCAGAAACGCGACGCCTCCTTCGGATCGTGGCGGGCGTCGAAGACATACCCTTCCGGGATCGGCGGCACGAGCATCACGATCTCGACGCCGCGTTCGGCGGCCGCGACCAGGTGGCGGGCGACCTCGGGCACGGGGATCGCCTGATTCTGCAGGTAGATCGTGCGACGCGCAGCATCGATGGCGCGCTGGTACTGCTCCAGGATCGATCGCTCCACGCGCGCCGGCGGATAGCGGCTGGCATCGAGCATGCGCTGGATCTGCACGGTGCTCGGCCCGCACGCGCCGCGCGGCTGGTCGGCATAGGGCAATTCGTCGCCGGCGTCGCAGCACCAGTTGCCGTCGGGCGCATGACGCTCGCTCGCCTCGTTCCAGCGCTCGACGAAGTTGTGGCGTACGTCCGTCGCCGACGGCCCGGTCACCTCGACATAGACGTCATGCAGTCGCATGGCGACGCTGGTGAGGTTGAGGCCGCCGACGAACGACGTTTCCGACGGCTGGCCGGCATCGATCACCCAGCTCTTCTGATGCTGGCAGAACACCGTCGCCGCCCTGTCCCAGCGAACCTTGAAGCGCGACCCGCGCTTGCCGAGCAGCGCGCGCTGCTCCGGCGAGCCGCCGAACATGCGCGGGCTGGGCGCGGTCTCGGGATTGGGACGCCAGATCAGGAGCCGCACATCGACGCCGCGGGCCACGGCGCGGTCGAGCACGTCGAACAGCGGCTCCTGCCCATGGGGCAGAAGAAAGTCGTCGGAATAGAAGGCCACCGTCACCCAGACGCTGTAGCGCGCGTTCGCGATCGCCTCGCCGATGCGCCGCATGATCTGCGGTCCGTCGATGAACGCGCGCACGCGGTTGCCCGGCCGGGCCGGATACGGCCCCGACGTCGTCGGCGGAATGTACGCGGCGGGACTGTCGAGCGACGTCACGCGGCGCCCTTCCATGCCCGCGCGCCAGGAGAAGCGCGGCAGGCTGTTTCCGCAGCACGGTGATTTTGGCGGGTTGGGCGCCGGCTGGCCGAGAAGCCACTGGGCGATGCATGCACTGCCGTCAGCGGCGGTCGAGGTTTCCGCATTATTGCTGTCTCATCGAAGGGGTGCGGTTCCAGGCGAGTTTCCGGCATTTCCGGCATTTCCGGCAGCGACCGTGGTGGCGAGTCGAAAACCGATCTACCAGCAGTTGGGGTGCGCACGCGAGCGCCGCGCCCGACAACCGTCGTTCGCATGATGCTCGAAGAGGAATTTCTGGGTGGGCATGTCGATGGCGAGTGGGCAGGCCGTCCGGATGCAAGCAACCGAAGCAGTGGCAACAGGCCCGATAATATAACTTAAGTACACAAACGTCAAGAACTGTGGTCAGCATCGCCAGTTTCGTTCTCGCGAGTTTTTGCGCTCCGCGGAGGCCGCGGGATCTGCAGATCCTCGCCGGGCTCGCCTCCAACCCGTCAAAACCTCTGTGACAAGCTGCTATCCATGACCGTCGGCGAGCGGTGCCGGGACGATCAGGGCCTTGTCCGCCTTCAGCCTGGCGATCTCGCCATCGCTCACGCCGGCCTCGCGCAGCACCCCCTCGCCGTCGCCGCCGATGCGCGGGGCATGGTGCCGGAACTCGACCTTGGTCTTCTCGAAGTCGAGCGGGCTCGCAAAGGTCGTGATCGGCCCCTCCGTCGGATGCTCGCGCTCGGTGAAGAAGCCGGTCGCCTTGAGATGCGGATCGTCGAACAGCTCTTCCAGGGTGCGCACCGGCATCGCCGGGATGTCGGCTTTGTCGAACATCTCCAGCCACTCGTCGGTCGGCCGATGCTCGAGCAGCGACGCCAGCACCTGGTAGAGCTCGCTGAAATTCTTGGCGCGCTCGTTGCGATCGATGAAGCGCTGCTCCTGGCAGAGATCTGGACGGCCGGCCAGCTCGAAGAAGGTAAGCCAGTGCGCGTCGGTGTAGGGCAGCGCGCAGATGAAGCCGTCCTTGGTTTTGAAAGGATGGCGGAACTTGTTGATGATGCGGTCGTAGCCCATCGCGCCGCGCTCGGGCGTCCAGGTGGCGCCGAACAGGTGCTCGGTGAGCCAAAACGAGGCCAGGGTTTCCAGCATGGGCACCTCGATCATCTGGCCCTCGCCGGTCTTCTGGCGGTGATAGAGCGCCGCCAGAACGGCGATGCAGAGATGCAGGCCCGTGGTCTTGTCGGCGATCAGGCTCGGCATGAAGCGCGGCGGCAGGCCGTCGACGCGCGACTGCAGGGAGGCGGCACCGCTCACCCCCTGCACCAGGTCGTCGAACGCGGGCTTGTGACCGTACGGCCCCTTGCGCGCATAGCCCAGAGAGTAGGCGTAGATGATCGACGGATTGACCTTCTTCAGGTCCTCGTAACCCAGGCCCAGGCGCTCGATCGCCTGGGGACGGCTGTTGTGGATGAAGAGATCGGCCTTCTTCACCAGTTCCTTCAGCACGGCGCAGGCGGCGGGCTTCTTGAGGTCGAGACAGAGCGAACGCTTGTTGCGATTGGCCGCCATGTAGATCGGACCCATGCTCTTGTCGCGCCCCATGGAGCCACCCGAGACGCGCAGCAGATCGCCCTCCGGCGGTTCGACCTTGATCACGTCGGCGCCCATGTCGGCCAGGTGCTGGGTGGCGAATGGCCCCAGCAGCACGGCCGTCAGATCGATCACACGCACTCCCGCAAGCGGTCCCGGCATCTGGCGCCCATCCTCATTCTGTTCAGCGGCCCACAATGACGCGATCGGACGGCAAAGCAACAACGCCGCGGGACGAGCGCTTGCATTTCAGAACTTCTGCGTGCTTGCCTACATTCGCTCCGCACATTTTCTTGAGCCGCCGGCAAGAAAATGTCCTTTCGATCGCGCGTACCCGTCTCGGCCATCCTCGATGCACAGTGTCCTGAGCGGCACCTCGAGTCCGCATCATCGGTCGTAGACGCCTTCGCCGTCTACGACATCGAACGCCGGCCGGCGATAGCGAAGATCGTCGAGGCCAACCGCAAGGGTGGCCCCGAGGGCCTGATCGACATGATCGAGGCGCGCGAGCAGGTCAACCGGCGAGGGAAAGATCAGAACTTGGGCCTGCGCTTCTCCAGGAACGCCGCGGTGCCCTCGTGATAGTCCGGGCCGAAATAGACGTCCCGGCGCAGGCTGTGCAGGTACTCGAAGGTCGCGGGATTGACGGGCGCGGATTCGCTCAGCACCCGGATCGATTCCTTCGAGGCCGCGATCGCCGCCGCCGACCGCGTCGTAAAAGTCCTGGCCATGTCGTAGACGGTCTTCTCGAGATCGGCCGCCGGCACGATCCGGTTGACGATGCCGACGCGCTCGGCGCGATCGGCGGGAATCGGATCGGCCGAGAAGAACATCTCTTTCACCACGTTGAGCGGCAGCCGGCTCATGAAGTTGAGCAGCCCGGCCACGTTGTAGGGCAGGCCGAGCTTCGCCGGCGTGATGGCGAACGAACATGTCTCGTCTCCATAGACGAGGTCGCAGGCCATCACGAGATCGCAGGCGCCGCCCCACACCGTGCCGTGCACCATGGCGATGACCGGCGCGGGGAAGGATTTCACGGCCCGCAACAGCTGCTCCAGCGGGTCGTTGTAGGGCAGCGGATCGACGTCTGCCTTGGGCAATTCCTCGATATCGTGTCCAGCCGACCAGACCTTGCCCGCCGTGGCGCTACGCAGCACCACGGCGCGGGCCTGCCTGGCCTTGAAGTCGTCCAACGCGGCGATGGTCTCGGCGATCAGGCCCGCACTCAACGCATTGCGCTTGGTGTCGCGGTCGAAGCTCACCGTGCCGACATTGTCGGCAAGGTTGGTCTTGATGAGCGGCATGCCAGTCTCCTAGATCAACGTGACCTGGCGTGCGGCTTTCATGAGGTCGCCGCGGTGGTCCGGATGGGCGATGCCAATCAGCGCCTCGGCGCGTTCCTTGGTCGACTTGCCGCGCAGATTGACGGCCCCGTGCTCGGTGACCACCCACTCGACGTCCATGCGCACGTCGGTCACCATCGCCACCTTGGGCACGATGCTGGAGACCGCACCCTTCTTGGCCGTCGACTGGATGGCGATGATCGACTTGCCGCGACGGGCGAGCGAGGCGCCCTTGACGAAGTCGAACTGGCCGCCCGAGCCGCTGTACTCGTGGTCGCCGATGAACTCGGCATTCACCTGGCCGTAGAGGTCGATCTCGATCGCGGTGTTGATCGAGATGAAATCGTCGTGCTGGGCGATGACGCGGATGTCGTTGATGTAAGACGACGCGTAGCTCTCGAACGCCGGATTGTCGTTCATGAAGGCGTAGGACTCGGTCGTGCCGAACGCCACGGTGTAGAGATGCTTGCGCGGATGCAGCGTCTTGGCCTTGCCGGTGATCACGCCCTTGCGGATCAGGTCCGCCATGGCGGGCGAGAACAGCTCGGTGTGGATGCCGAGATCGGAATGCTTCTCCAGCGACACCGCCACGCCCGACGGAATCTTGCCGATACCGAGCTGGATGGTGGCGCCGTTGGGCACCATCGGCGCCACCAGGCCGCCGATGATACGGCCCTCGGCCGACGGCTCGGCCGCGCCGGCTTCGATCAGCGGCACATGATTCTCGACGACGGCCGCAACCTCGCCGACATGGATGTGGCTCTCGCCGAACACGCGCGGCATGTTGCGGTTGACCTCGACGATCAGCCGCTTGGCGCGACGCGCGGCCGTAGCGGCGTAGTCGTTGTTGGTGCCGAGCGAGAAGTAGCCTGCCCTGTCCATGGGCGACACGGTGATCACGAACGTGTCGAGAGCGATGATCTCCTCGAACAGCCGCGGGATCTGGCTGAAATGCACCGGCACGAAGCTGACGACCTTCTTGCCGGTCTTGGTCTGGCGCCTGACGATCGCGTGATCCGGGGCGCCCATGAAGAAGCTGTGGGCATCGACCTTCTCGATCACGTCCTCGGCCAGCAGCGACTCGGCCAACGGCTCCATGGCGATCTTGTAATAGAGCCGGATGCCTTTCAGGTCGTTGGCGCGCAACCGGTCGGCAATCGCCGCCAGGAGTGCCGGCGGCTGGCCGATCGCCATACCGACGGACACCGTTTCGCCGTCGGCGATCGACGCAACCGCCTTGGCCGCCGTCGTGAGCCTGGATGCATATAATTCCGCTGGATCAGAGCTCGCCATGTCACGCCTCCTCGAACTGCAGTTCTGGGACGAGACGGTAGCAGCAATTCCGTGGACGACATATTAATAGATGCGTTGAAGCGACTACCCATGGAAATGAGTGACAGATGTCTGGAGCGCTTGAAGGGCTGCTGGTGATCAGCGTCGAGCAGGCCGTGGCCGCGCCTTACTGCGCGGCCCGCCTGGCCGACGCCGGCGCGCGCGTGATCAAGATCGAGCGGCCGGAAGGCGATTTCGCCCGCGCCTACGACGCCTACGTGCACGGCCAGTCGAGCTACTTCGTCTGGCTGAACCGCGGCAAGCAGTCGGTCACCCTCGACTTCAAAGACAAGGACGATCTCGCGCTGCTGCATCGCATGATCGGCAAGGCCGACGTGCTGATCCAGAACCTGGCGCCGGGAGCAGCCGAGCGCGCGGGCTTCGGCGCGGCGGCGATGCGCGCCAGGAACAAGCGGCTGATAACCGTCGACATCTCGGGCTACGGCGAGCACGGCCCCTACCGCAACCGCCGCGCCTACGACCTGCTGGTGCAGGCCGAGAGCGGGCTCGCCTCGATCACCGGCACGGCCGAAGGCCCGGGCCGCGTCGGCATCTCGGCCACCGACATCGGCACCGGCATGTACGCCCACGCCGCCGTGCTGGAGGCGCTGCTGGCCCGCCAGAAGACCGGCGAAGGCCGCGCCATCGCGGTCTCGCTGTTCTCGGCCATGGCCGAGTGGATGACCGTGCCGGTGCTGGCCAAGGACTATTCGGACTACGACTGGCCGCGCCTCGGCCTCACCCATCCCTTCATTGCGCCCTACGGCGTCTATCAGACCGCCGACAAGGTGCCCGTCCTGATCTCGATCCAGAACGACCGCGAGTTCGAGCGGCTGTGTCACGGCGTGCTCGACCGGCCGGGCCTGGAGAAGGATCCCGACTACGCCACCAACAAGCAACGCAACGCGCGGCGCGACGACACCAACGCCATCGTGCAGAAGAGCTTCGGCGGCCAGACCTTCAGCGATCTCGCCGCCCGGCTCGACGCGGCCCAGATTGCCTGGGCGCGCGTGAGCTCGGTCGACGATCTCGCGAGCCATCCGCAGCTGCGTCGCGTGGTTTTCGGCACGACCGCCGGCGACGTCTCGATGCCGGCGCTCGCCGCGTCATGGAACGGCGAGCCCGAGCGGCTGGGCGACGTGCCGACGGTGGGCCAGCACTCCGAACAGGTGCGGCGCGAGTTCGCCGCCTAGATGGCCACACCGTCGAGCTCGATGCCGCGCTTCCTCATCGGCGTCAGGCTCTCCGGATACGGCGCGGCCTACTTCTTCGCCTCCGGCGCCTTCATGAGCTACTGGCCGGTCTGGCTGCGCGATCGCGGAGTCGAGGACGCCGAGATCGGCACGCTGTTCATGAGCCGCCAGCTGGTGAGCGTCGGCGCCACGCTCGCGATCGGCTGGATCGCGCATCGCGTCGGCAACGTGCGCGGCGTCATTCTGGCGCTGGCAGCGACCGCCACGATCCTGATGACGGGCTACCAATTCTCCTACGGCTTCCTCGCCATCCTGGCGGTGTCGCTGGTGTGGGGCGGCGTGTGGGCGCCGACCATGGCGCTCTATGACGGCGTGCTGGTGAACGAGACCCGCGCGCGCGGCATCAACTACGGCAGGCTGCGCGTCTGGAGCTCGGTGGCGTTCATCCTGGGCGCCATCGTCTGCGGCGTCGCCGTCGACCGCAACGGCCCCGCGTGGGTGCTCTATGTCGGCTTCATCGGCATCGGCCTGCTCGTGCCGCTCGGCCTCTTGCTGCCGAAGGCCGAGGCGCAGCATCGCGATGCGGCCAAGCACGCGCCGTTCGGCATCATCGACCTGCTGCGCTCGCGGCCGTTCGTGCTGTTCATGGTCGCGGCCGGCCTGTGCCAGGCGAGCCATGCCGTGCTCTACAGCTTCGGCACCCTCACCTGGCGCGCCGCCGGCATCGACGACGTCACCATCAGCCTGCTGTGGGCCGAGAGCGTGGCCGTCGAGATCGTTCTCATGCTGGGCAGTCCCTGGCTGCTGGCGCGCCTCGGTCCCACGGGCATGATCGCCTTCGCGCTCGCCTGCGGCATGGTGCGCTGGCTGGGCATGGCCTTCACCACCGAACTGTGGGCGCTGGTGCTGCTGCAGGCCCTGCATGCCGGCACCTTCGCCGCCTGCCATCTCGGCGCCATGGCGTTCCTCCAGCGGGCGCTGCCCGCCTCGGGCATGGCGCTGGGCCAGAGCGTCTACTACGCGATCGGCACCGGTGCGGCGCAGGCGGTGATCTTCCAGATCGCCGGCGTGCTCTACGGTGCCCATGGCCAGAAGGCGTTCTTAGGCATGTTCGTCGTGAGTGTCGTCGGCATGGCGGCGATCGTACTGCTGGCGCGCCAGTGGAAGGGCGGGCTGCTGGTCGGCGGCGGCGCCGTCCGCTAACGAAGGTCGCCCTTGTCGTTTTGGACGACCACGAAACCTTGCTCCAGCTGAACGCGAGTGCCAGCAGTGCTTTCAAGGTGCTCAATTATTGGCGAGTCCCCCTCTTCACTTGCTCTAAGCCTGCGGTGTCTCGGCCGGCTCGGTCTCCTTCATCGACGGTCTCTGCGCCACGCCGTCGTACCAGGCGGCCAGCTTCGGGGCGACGCCGCGCCATTCGTCGCCGTAGCGCCAGCTTTCGTAGCCGCAGGCGACGGCGGTCGTGATCTGGGCGAGGTCGAACGCGGCGCCGAAATGCGGAACCCGCTTCTCGAGGGCGGCGAAGCAGCGGAGCTCGCGGTCCCGCATCTTGCCGATGAAGTCGTCCGACCGTTTGTCTTCCGATCTCAGAAGCTCGGCCCGCGGCGAGATGTGGGCTTCGATGATGCCGCAGGCGATCGACATGTCGGCCAGCGCACGCCAGCGCGCCGCGCCTTCGCGCGCCAGCAGGCGAAAGCCGCCGAGCTCGCCGTTGAGGTAGTCGCAGATCGAATGGGAGTCGGTCAGGGTGGAGTCGGCCGTGACCAGGGCGGGGATGCGCACGACGGGCGTGGCCTCGAGGAAGTCGGGCCGGTGCTCAACGGCCCGAGTCGCCTATCTGTGCGACCATCTGGTCTGCACGAACTCGAAGCGGTCCTCGATTCCAAGCTCAAGGATCGCGACCCTGACCCTCCTGACCCAGGGCGAGGCAGGCGTAACGTAGAGGCGCACGGCAATTCTCCGGCTGCGGCAAGATGGACGAGTCCAATGCCCCGAGTCGGCCGGAGTCGGCAACCACCTCGATCGCGGCGATCCAGCCGCCAGCGCTACACGACGCCGCCGGCCTTCAGGGACTCGATGTCCGCGGCGGCGTAGCCGATCGACGCGAGGATCTCGTCGGTGTGCTCTCCGAGGTCGGGCGGCGCGGACCGGGGCCTCGAATCCCATTGAGCGAACGACATCGGCGCACCGACGAGGTCGAGCGGACCGCAGGCGTGATCGACGCCGACCATCATGCCGTTGGCATCGACCTGCGGGTGGGCGAGCACCTGTTCCAGGGTGTTGACCGGCGAGATCACCAGGCCGGCTTCATCGAAGAGGGCCACCCACTCCTCGGTCGTGCGCCGCGCGAACACACCGTTCAGGATCGCGTCGAGAGCCTTGCGGTTGGCGACGCGATCGCCGATCTCGCGGAAGCGCGGGTCGGCACAGAGCTCCTCGCATCCCAGCACCTGGCAAAGCCTGCGCCAGCTCTGCTGGTTGAGCGCTCCGGTCACCACGTGGGAGTCCCGTGTCGTGAAGGCGCCATAGGGCACCACATGGCTGACGCCCGCGCCGGCGCGGGCCGGCCGGTAGCCGGTCATGCGCGAACTGGCGGCATGCGAGCCGAGGAACGCCAGCGCCGTCTGCAGCAGCGATGCCGTCACCTTCTGCCCCTTGCCGGTCGCGTGGCGAGCCATCAGGGCGGTGACCACTGCGCCGTACGCGGCGATGCCCGTGCCCATGTCGACGACCGATGCGCCGCTCCTCACCGGGCCGCCGTCGGCCTCGCCGGTCATGTCCATCAGGCCGCTGAAGGCCTGGATGCTGCCGTCGTAGCCCGGTTTCTGCCGCAACGGACCGCGATCGCCGAAGGCGGAGATCGAGCAGTAGACGAGGCGTGGATTGAGCGGCCCGAGCGTCTCGTATCCCAGCCCGTACTTCTCCAGCGTGCCGGGAATGAAACTCTCGACGAGGACATCGGACCCGGCCGCCAGCCGCCGCACGATCTCCTGGCCCTCCGCCTGCGAGAGGTTGATGGTGATGCCGCGCTTGTTGCGGTTGACGTTCATGAAGTCGAGGCTGCGGCCGTGCCACAGCTTGCCCCACTTGCGGTTCTCGTCGCCGACTCCCGGACGTTCGACCTTGATCACCTCGGCACCCATCTCACCCAGCAGGGAGCAGCAGTACGGCCCCGCCAGCACGCGGCTGAGGTCGAGCACCTTGACGCCTGACAGCGGCAGCATCGCTCACGCTCCCTTGTCGACGGAGGGGCTGACGAGCGCCTCGCGCACGAAATCCAATCGATCGTTGCCGAAGAACATGCCGGTCCGGTCGACGAAGAAGGTCGGCGTGCCGAAGCCGCCGCGGCCGATCAGCTCCCCGGTGTTCTGCTCCAGCCTCGTCCGGTTCTCCGGCGCGTCGAGGCCCGCGGCGAACGCCGCCGGATCGAGCCCCGCCTTCCTGGCGCAGGCCGCGAGAACGGCGGGATCGGATACGTCCTCGAGGTCTTCCCAGTAGGCCCGGAACACCGCGCCGGCATATTCGGAGATCCGGCCATGATCGATGGCATGGAACGCGCCGCGCAGGGCACGGGCACTGTTGAGCGGCTTGGAGCCGTTGCCGTAGACCGGCGGGCGGCCGATCCGGATGCCGAGACGGTCGGCCCAGCGGCTCATGTCGATCCGGTAGTAGGCAAGCTTGGCCGGAACCGGCTGCGCACGCATCGCCGCCACGTTGTGGTTGATGCCGCGGAACACGGCCGCAACATAGAATGGACGCCAGACCAGCGCCGCTCCGGTATCACGGCCCAGCGCTTCCACCTGCGTGTAGGCCATGTAGGTCCACGGGCTGGAGAAGTCGAAAAAGAACTCGAGCGTCCTCATCCTGCTACTCCCCGCTGATCCCGGCGGCCTTGACCAGCTTCTCGACGCTCACGATCTCCTCCTCGATCTGGCGGCCAAACTCGGCGGGCGAATTGCCGATCGGCGCCGCGCCCAGCGCGAGCAGCCGCGAGCTGACCTCGTCCTCCTGGAGGACCTTCACGACGTCCTGATTGATCTTCTCCGTGATGCCGGTCGGCAGGCCGGCCGGACCGAGCAGGCCGTACCAGATGCCGGATTCGAAGCCCGGCACACCCGCCTCGTCGACGGTCGGAAGGTCGGGCAGCAAGGCCAGACGCTTCCGGCTGCCGACCGCGATGGCGCGCATCCGTCCTGCCTTGATCTGCGGAAGCGCCGTGACGGTACCGGTGAACATGACATCGACGAAGCCGCCCATCAGGTCCGTCTCGGCAGGCGCCGTCCCCTTGTACGGGACATGCACCATGTCGACGCCGGCCTTCTGCTTCAGCGTTTCGCCAGCCAGGTGGCCGATGCTGCCATTGCCCGCCGAGGCATAGGTGAGCTTGCCCGGCTTCTCGCGCAGGAGTGCCAGGAGCTCAGGCATCGACTTGGCCGGCAGACCGGGATTGACGACCAGGACCGCCGGCGCGGCGCCGATCATGATGATCGGCGTGAAGTCCCGTCGCGTGTCATAGGGCACGCGGGTGAACAGCGCCGGATTGCTGGTGTGATTGCTGACGGCGAGCAGCAGCGTGTAGCCGTCGGGCGCCGAGCGCGCCACGGCCTCCGAAGCGATCATGGTGCTGGCGCCGGGCTTGTTGTCGACGACGACCGGCTGCCCCCAGAGTTCCGACAGCCGCTTGGCGATCACCCGCGCGACGGCGTCCGCCCCGCCGCCCGCCGGAAAGCCGACGAAGATCTTCACCGGCCGCGCCCGCCATGCGGCCGGCTGCGCGCCCGCCGACCCCGCCGGCAGCAGGAAAGCCGCGGCCGTCCCGAGGACGGCGCGTCTACGAATGCGATGTCCAGGCATGTCTGTGGTCTCCTCCGGTCTCGTTGCCTTGCCTTGCTTCTTGTGCTCGCCCGTCATCCCTGCGCGTCGCGCGCCGAACCGGCCGCCACGAGGGGTTCCTCCTTCTTCGCCGTCAGCGTTCTCGACTGGCGCAGCACATCCATGCCGGCCGCGACGGCCGGACGCGCCCGCATCTCGCCGAACCAGCGCTGGATGTGAGGATGATCGGCCAGGCTGAGGCCCTGGGCCTTGTGCGTGACGATCCAGGGAAAGATGGCGATGTCGGCGATCGAATAATCGCCGGCCACGAATGCGCCCGTCCGCGCGAGCTGCCCGTCCAGCACGCGGTAGAGGCGCCGCACCTCCTCGCCGTAGCGCTGGACGGCGTAGGGGATCTTCTCCGGCGCATACAGCAGGAAGTGCCCGTTCTGCCCCGCCATCGGCCCCAGCCCGCCGACCTGCCAGAACAGCCATTCGAGCACTATCTTGCGCACCCGCGGGGCGGTCGGCAGGAACCGGCCGGTCTTCTCCGCGAGATAGACCAGGATGGCGCCGCTCTCGAACACCGGGAGCGGCTCGTCTCCCTCGCCGGCATCGTGGTCGACGATCGCCGGGATCCTGTTGTTCGGACTCCAGCGTGCGAATTCGGCCGCGAACTGGTCGCCCTGGCGGATGTTCACGGGCACGACGCGATGCGGCAGGCCGCACTCCATCAGCATGATCGTGACCTTCCAGCCATTCGGCGTGGGCCAATAGTAGAGGTCTATCAAGGGATCTTCCGCTTCCGGGGCTTGCGTCGTTTCCTCACGATCGATGCTATGGTCCCGAGCAATCTGTCGTCCAATGCATGCAGAGCATCCGATCATCATGCCGCTTCATAATGATGCCCAGCCCTTCGCGGGGCGGCCGTGAACCCGAGGGCCATGGACGTCCAGCTCCTGCTGGTCTTCGACGCCTTGATGACGGAGGGCCACGTCACCAACGCCGCCAAGTCGCTGGGGCTGAGCCAGTCCGCGGTAAGCCATGCGCTGGGCCGGCTGCGCCACCGCTTCGGCGATCCCCTGCTGATCCGGACGGCGCGCGGCATGGAGCCCACCTCGCGCGCGCTCGAGCTCATCGGCCCAGTGCGCGATGCCATCCGCCAGGTGCAGGGCGTGTTTCAGAGCAAGCCGCATTTTTCGCCGCGCGAGGCCACGGACAGCTTCGTGATCCGCATCAGCGATTCGAACGAGCTCCTGCTACTGCCGGCGATCCTGGCCGAGCTCGACAAGGAAGCGCCGGGAATCTCGGTCGTCATCCGGCATCTGTCCGCGGCCGAGACGCTGAAGGCGCTGGAGGACGGCTCGGTGGACCTCGCCGTAAGCGCGTTCTTGTCGCATTCGAAATCGGTGCGGTCGTCGAACCTCTTCAAGGACCGCATGGTGTGCGCGATCAGCCGGACCCACGCCGCGGCCCGCCGGCCGCTTACGCTCGACCGCTTCCTGAAGCTTCGCCATATCCGCGTGACGCAGCATGCCGAGGACGTGCGGTTCATCGACGAGGCGCTGCGGTCACGCGGTCTGGAACGCAATGTCGTGGCAACCATCCCGCACTGGCTGGTGGCGCTGCATGTCGTGGCGGGCAGCGGCCTGGCCCTGTCGGTCTCGGAGCGTATCGCGCGGCACTTCGATAGCCGCAAGAAGCTCCGCCTGCAGACGCTGCCGATTGGCGGCGGCACGTTCGACTGGAAACTCTACTGGCATCTGCGCCACGACGCGGTGCCGGCCCAACGCTGGATGCGCGGCCTGATCACCGATATCTGCACACGGCTGGCCAACGGCTGAGCCATCGCTCCGACGAGGCTAGGGCAAGGTGGACAGGTCCAACGCCCCGAGCCGGTCGGGGTCGGCAACCACCTCGATCGCCGCGATCCTGTCGCCGGCGAACGTCAGGTTGAGCACCAGCAGGAGGCGGCCCTGCGGTGCCACGACGACGCCCAGTGCGCCGTCGACCAGGGCAGGCCGCGCAGCCTGCGCCTTGCCCTTGAAGTTGGCGGCCACGGCCTCGGCGCCATGCAGCTCGGTCACGTCGCCCAGGCGGACGGCGGCGCGGTCGGCCCGCAGGACTACGTCGGGATCGAGGACGGCCAGCAGTCCCGCGATATCGCCGCTGCGGGCGGCCGCCAGGAAGGCATCGACGACCCGGCGCTGGCTGGCGACGTCAGACGACGTCCTGCCCCCGCGCACGCGGCGGCGGGCACGGCTGGCAAGCTGACGGGCAGCGGTCGGCGAACGCCCGACGATGGGAGCGATCTCCTCGAACGGCAGGTCGAACATGTCGTGCAGCACGAAGGCCACACGCTCGGCCGGCGCCAGCGCTTCCAGGACGACGAGCAGCGCGAGGCCGACGGAATCGGCCAGCTCGGCCTCGCGCTCGGGATCGAGCGAGCGCTCATGGCCTGGGGCCGGCTGCGGCTCGCCGTCCAGCGGCTCCTCGCGCCGCGACTTGCGCGAGCGCAGGGTGTCGAGGCAGACGCGGGCCACGACCGTGGTCAGCCAGCCGCCAAGGTTCTCGATGCCTGCGGGCTGCGAGCGGCTGAGCCGCAACCAGGCCTCCTGGACGGCGTCATCCGCCTCGCCCGTCGAACCCAGCATGCGGTAGGCGACCCGCTGCAGATGGTCGCGGTGGGTCTCGAACTGCTCGGCCAGCCATTTTTCTTTTTCCATCGGTCACATTCCCCGGTCGCGTTTCGTCATGCCCATGACGGCCGAGACCCAGCCGATGTGACAAAGGAGATGATCATGCAATCACGGATGACCAACCCCGTTTTCGTGGTTCCCGAGGCACTGAAGGCCCTCAATGCCCTGGGGACGTCGATCGCCAAGGGCGGCGTGCCGAACACCACTCTCGAGCTTGTGCGGCTGCGCGCCAGCCAGATCAACGGCTGCAGCCTCTGCGTCGAGATGCATGCCCGCGACCTCCGCAAGGCAGGCGAGAAGGACGATCGCCTGTTCGCCGTCGCCGCCTGGCGCGAGGCCCCCTACTTCACCGACGCCGAGCGCGCGGCGCTGGCGCTGACCGAAGCGGCAACGCGCCTGAACGACCGCGGCGATGCGGTGCCCGACGAGGTCTGGAACGAAGCGGCCAGGCACTACGACGAGAAGGCGCTGGCCGAGCTCGTCCTCAGCATCGCCCTGATCAACTTCTGGAACAGGGTGAACGTCACGATCCGCCAGGTGTCGGGTGTGCTGCCCAAGGCCGCGTAGCTTTCTCCGTACCCTACTTTGGAGTCGACACAGCTCATGTTCCTCTCCCCCGTTAAGGGGAGAGGGTAGGAGAGGGGGCAGCGATGTGCGCCTCCCCCTCTCCCAAACCTCTCCCCCTAGCGGGGGAGAGGAGCCTGATTCAGAGATGAGTCGGGTGCACCGGTGCACCTGGAAATCGTTCGTGCGCGTCCGGTTGCAGGACGTTGTGTTGCGTGTCAGCGCACCTACAACAAATGCGAGCGACCCGATCTTATGTTCGTTTTCCACCTAATGCACCGACAGCAAGAGGTGGAATCCGCCAGGTCGCACGAGCGAGTCGTGTTAGCTTCACA
>JAEZIF010000340.1 GCA_023416135.1 Pseudomonadota bacterium | reverse complement strand
GCGGCGGCGAAGGGCTGGATCGACTTTGCCGGCGGCTTCCAGTCCTCGCACTTCCTCGACGGCTTCCCGTCGAGCGACGGCCGTTTCCACTTCAAGCCCGACTGGAGCGCCGTCGGTCCGTACCATGGCGGCCTCAAGCCTCTGCCCGACCATCTCGAGAATTACGAGCGCGAGAGCGAGGCGACGCCCTTCCGGCTGGTCGTCCCGCCGGCCCGCGCCTTCCTCAACACCACCTTCACCGAAACGCCGGGCTCGATCAGCCGGGAGGGCGAGCCGCGGGCGCTGATCCATGAGCAGGATGCGACGCAGCTCGGCCTGACGGAAGGCTCGGTGGTGCGGCTGGGCAATGCGCGCGGCGAGGTGCGCGTGAAGGCACGGCCGTCGCAGACGGCGCGGCAGGGCGTCGTCATCGTCGAAGGCAATTGGCCGAGCGGCGCCTATCTCGACGGCGCCGGCATCAACACCCTGATCGGCGCCGACCCCGTGCCGCCCAACGGCGGAGCCGCCTTCCACGACACGGCAATCTGGTTGCGCGCAGATTGAAACGCAGGGGGCGCTACTGCGGACAGTACGTCACCATGTAGCCACGGTTCGCATTGGTGGGGCAGACCGCCTGCTTGTCGTCGGTGGGATGCGTGTAGGCATCGGGGCAGCTCGGCGTCAGGCACTTTCCGCCCTTCACCTGGATGCGTTTCGAGGTGAAGGAGCAATCGAGGTTGGTCCGCCACTCGACCGGGATGTTGAAGAAGATGTTGGCGGCCTTGCTGACGCAGTCGTCCGGGTTCACGCCCGGACCGCACAGGCGAGGCGGGTTGCGCGGACCCGAGCCGTAGTTCGTGCTGAGGTTGATGTAGTCGTTGGACGATCCGCCTCTCGGCGTCAGCTCGACATGCGTCCCGAAAGTCCCGTCGCGTGTCATGCCGGGGCCGCAGCAAGTTCCCTGCAATGCGCATATCGCGCGCCCGCTGAGATTGGGATTGCAGTAGCGCGCGAAGGTCGCATTCGGTCCTTCCCACATCCAGCCTTCGCGCTGCGTGGTGCCCGGGGGACCGCCGAGCGCCGTCCAGCCGTCGCAGTTGGGGCACTGTGCGGCGGACATGTTGATCTGGTACGGGATGATCAGGTTTGGGCCGCCCTGCTTGAAGGCCGCCAGGGAGATGGGCTTGATCCCGGTGCCTTTGGGCAATGTGCCGAGCAGCCCGCCGACCGGCGAACCCGTCGAGACGAAAGTCAGGTCATTCGCGCATCGGTTCACGAACGTGACGAATCCCGGCCTGATGTCCTGGCTCCTGGCCGTTGAAGTCCAGGCAGAGAGGGCAAGGCCAATGACCGCGAACGCAACGCCAAGCCGTGCAAGCGTACTCTTTCCGTCGTCGATGCTCCCGCTCATGACGTCCTCCCGCTGAAGAGCACCCGAACGCTTAGCAACTCGGGCAGGCGCCGGACATCCGCGAAATTGCATTCCTCGCGGCCGAATATCCTCCGAGTTGTGCCGGACGGGAACACCTGCGCCGATCCACGAGGGATGCGGCCCCTCGGTAAAACCACCAGTTGTATTTGTCTTACGAAGGCAATCGAGTTGGTATACAATGCTGGCGGCGGCCCAGGCCAGGAAGTCGGGGAGATGACCAATGTCTCGATTGAACCGTCAGCCGGCGAGCGACGATCGACTGGCGCCGATGCAGCCCGAATCCCTGTTTGCGACGAGCCACCAAACTGCACGGGCAGCGGCGCCACAAAAGATGATCGATGACGAAAGGGTCTACATCGACCGGTACCGCAGCAACACCGGGCGCCTGCCGGAGGACCCGGTGCTCGGCCTCGCGCTCTCCGGTGGCGGCATCCGGTCGGCGAGCATCGCGCTCGGTGTGATGCAGGCCCTGGCGGCGAGGCGAAAGCTCCACAAGTTCGACTATCTGTCCACGGTGTCGGGTGGCGGCTACATCGGCTCGGCATTGACGTGGTTCACGTCGCGTGAATGGACGATCGATGGCAAACCGAAGCAGTTCGGTACCGGGAACGGTAGGGACAAGGTCCCGGTCTTCCCGTTCGGCACTCGCAAGCCCATGACGCCGCCCGGTCATCCCCTCGACCTGTCGGAGCACCTGCTCCGTTACCTCAGTCACCATGCCAACTACCTCGAGCCGACCAAGGGCCTCAGCATCGTTCATCCCCTGAAGGGGATAAACATTCTGGCGGCAGTCGCCGTCGTCCTGCGTGGCATCGCCGTCAACCTGTTCATCTGGGTGACGCTGATGGCGGCCATTTTCCTCGTGGCCATCCTGGCCCTGCCCGAAGATTGCAGGCTGGCCGACAATGTCCGGATGCCGGGCTTCTTCTGCTGGGCCATCCTGGGCAGCAAATATATCGGCCTGTTGTTCTGCGGCGTGGCGGTTGTCTATTCGGTGCTGACCGCCGTGGCGCCGGCGGCCTTCGGGGACTACACCCTCCGGCAGGGCCTCGACCGCGTCGTTCCGCTGCTCCTGATCATCGGCGCCATCCTCCTGGCGATCGGGCTGGTACCTGTCATCGACCATCTCCTGGGAGGATGGGTCAAATCCGTTGGCTTGTGGTCGATTGCGGGTGGTGCAGCGACCGGCCTGTGGACGTTCTGGCAGTCGCGTCATCAGGATCGGCGGCCGCCAGGTTTTGCTGCCGCCCTGGTGGCGCCGGTCGGCGCCTTCCTGATCCTCTATGGCACGGCGCTGTTTGCCTACCAGGTCGCCCATGCGGTAGCCCACGGCCATCCCGGCATCGCCTGGCTGGCGGTTCCCGGCTCGGTGGTCGACGGCGTGAAGGGCATCGTCGCGGCGTGGCTCGTGCACTGGCCGAAGGCCCAACCAGGAGTGGTCCTGGCGCTTTTCTGTGTCGCGGGCCTCGCGCTGTTCACCGGCCTGATCGCGAACCTCAACTACACGAGCATCCACCGCTACTATCGGGATCGTCTGATGGAGACGTTCCTTCCCGATGCGGGACGGGCGGTGGCTGGCAAGACCGGGCCGGCCATGCAGTCCGACAGGATGAGCCTCGCCGACGCGTGCGACCCGGAGCGGGCGTACGGCCCGTACCATCTCATCAACTGCAACGTGATGCTGAACAACTCCGATACGCGGGTCTGGAACCTGAGAGGAGGAGACAGCTTCGTCCTTGCGCCGCGCTACTGCGGCAGCTCCGCCACGGGCTGGATCGCGACGCGGAGCTGGCTTCAGGATTCCCTCAGCCTGCCGACCGCCATGGCGATTTCAGGCGCCGCGGCAAATCCGGGCACGGGAACCGGCGGCGTCGGGCCAATGCGTAACCAGCTGGTCTCGATCCTGATGTCCATGCTCAACCTGCGGCTGGGCTGCTGGATGCCCAATCCGAGGCTCGGCGCCCGAAAGTTCGTGGTGCCGAATCACTTCTTCCCCGGACTGTCCGAGATGCTGGGCTGGGGACGCCGCGAAGATTCGCCCATGCTGGCGCTGACCGATGGCGGTCACTTCGACAATCTCGGGCTGTATGAGCTCGTTCGCCGCAAGGTCAGCCTGATCGTCGTTTCCGACGGCACCGCCGACGCCGGCTTTGCCTTCAGTGACCTCCTGACGCTGCTGCCGAGGTTGCGCGAGGACTTCGGGGCGACGATCCGGTTCGATCGGCCGCAGCCGGCCGGCGCGGTCGCGCCCACTCTCGTAGGCGTGCCGGCGCCCCTCGACTTGACCCTGCCTCACCTCGATCCGGGCGCACTGCCGCGCTATCCGGCGGGTGTTGCCCTGGCCCGGAGCGGCTACGCCGTCGCCGACATAACCTACAATGACGGGTCGACCGGCGTGCTGATCTATCTCAAGGCCGCCGTCGTCGAGACGATGGATCTCGAGTTGCTGGGCTACAAGGGCAAGACGCCGGATTTCCCGAACGAATCGACGCTCGACCAGTTCTACAGCGAGGAGAAGTTCGAGGTGCACCGTTCCGTCGGCTTCGCGCTCGCCGATCAGATGCTGTCGGCAATCATGAGCCACAAACCCGGCCATCCCGCTCTGGCAGCGCTGGACGATCCGGCGCCGACCTCGGGGGTGCCGCGCGCCGCCTGAGCGGCGCGCCCGTTCGCCTATTCCGCGGGCCCGGGTGCTCTATTCCGCCGCCTGCGGCTTGTCTTTCTTCTCCTGTTCCTCCTGCTCCTGGAGGAGCCTGGGCAGGGCGGCGTTGGCGGCGGCGAAGCGCGGCGCGGTGGTGACCTTGAGCGCTTCGACCGCGTCCTTGTTCTCCATGATCTTGGCCATGATGGCCTGGCCCGCGCGGTCGAACACGGCGCGGTTCTCGATCAGGAACCTCTGCGATTCGCGGAGCTTGGCGACGTAGCCGTTGATCTCGGGGATCACGTAACGCGCCACCATGTCCCAGCTGCGCATGGTGTTCTCGGGGTTCGCCCAGTCGTGCACGAAGCCGACCACCGTGCCGAAGCCGCCGCTCTTGTCGTAGACGGACTTGATCACCTTCACGAGGTCGTCGGGCGTGCCGATCACCGAGGACGCGCCGTCGACGAATGCCGTCTTGTCGACCGCCTCGTCGGGCGAGCCGAAAGGCTTGTCGCCTGGCCGCTGCAGGGTGCCGACGATGTACTCGTTGTGCCAGCGCATCAGGCCGTGGCGGGCTTCCTCGCGCGCCTTCTCGCGCGTCTCGGCGACGTGCCAGGAGAGCAGCACGCGCCAGTTCTTGCGGTCGACCTTCTGGCCGTACTTGGCGGCCGCCTGTTCGGCGAAGCCCCATTGCGTCGGCAGCGACAGCAGGCCCTGCGCCGACATCGAGCCGAGCGAGATGATGCCGATGCCGTACTTGCCGGCCAGCGTCATGCCGGAGGGACTGACCTGGGAGGCCACGACGAACTCCATGTCCTCCTGCAGCGGCAGGAGCTGCAGCGCCGCGTCCTGCAAGGTGTACCACTCGGTCTTCTTGCTGATGCGCTCGCCGCGGAACAGGCGGCGGATCACGTCGATCGCATCGTCCTGGCGGTCGCGCTGGGTCATGGGATCGATGCCGAGCGTGTGGGCGTCGGACGGCAGCGCACCGGGGCCCGAACCGAAGATCGCGCGCCCGCCCGTCATGTGGTCGAGCTGCACCATGCGCTGGGCCACGTTGTAGGGATGGTGGTAGGGCAGGGAGATCACGCCGGTGCCGAGCTTGATGCGCTTGGTGCGCTCGCCGGCGGCGGCCAGGAACATCTCGGGCGAGGCGATCATCTCCCAGCCCGAGGAGTGATGCTCACCGCACCAGAACTCGTCGTAGCCCAGCTCGTCGAGATGCTCGACGAACTTGAGGTCGCGCCGGAATTGCAGGGTGGGGTTTTCGCCGATCGGATGATGGGGCGCGAGGAACGCGCCGAAGCCCATGCGAGGCATGTCTATGCTCCTGTTCGTTGGTAAACGGGTAACATGCCGGACCGGCGGGGTCGACAACCGGAGGGATGAAATGATGGCGCTGAAGGGCAGGGTTGCGCTGGTGACAGGCGGTTCGCGCGGCATCGGCCGCGCCATTGCGATTTCGCTGGCCGAAGCCGGCGCCGCCGTGGCGGTGAACTACATGACCAAGTCGGCCGAGGCGACGGCCGTGGTGGCGGCGATCCACGGTCAGGGCGGCCGGGCGATCGCGGTCGGCGCGGACGTCTCGCAGGCCGCGTCGGTGAAGGGCATGGTGGCCGGCGTCGAGCGCGAGCTGGGGCCGATCGACGTGCTGATCAACAATGCCGGCATCGCCATCGGCCGCTCGATCGACGAGCTCACCGAGGAGGACTTCGACCTCACCATCGCGGTCAATCTGAAGTCGGTCTTCCTCTGCACCCAGGCCGTGCTGCCGGGCATGCGGACGCGGCGCTGGGGCCGCATCGTCAATATTTCCTCCGGCGCGGCCCGTGGCGCAGGCGGCGTGGGGCCGCACTACAACGCCTCCAAGGCCGGCCTGGAAGGCCTGACGCGAGGCTACGCGGCGCGGCTGGTGAAGGACGGAGTCACGGTGAACGCGGTGGCGCCGTCGCTTATCCAGACCGACATGGTGGGCACCGTGGCCTCGTCGGCCTCGCGCATCCCGCTCGGCCGCCTCGGCACACCCGAGGAATGCGCCCAGGTCGCCTTGATGCTGATCGGCAACGAATACATGACCGGACAGACCGTGGCGTTGAGCGGAGGCATGTCGTTCCTGTGATACGCATCCTCGGCAAGCCCTCGTCGATCAACGTGCGCAAGGTCCTGTGGACCTGCAAGGAGATCGGCATCGCCTACAGCCGCGCCGATGACGGTCCGGAGATGGCGCAGAACCCGAACGGCCTGGCGCCGGTGATCGTCGACGGCGACTTCGTGCTGTGGGAGAGCAACAGCATCATCCGCTATCTCGCCGGCAAATCGGCGGCGCACATGCTGCTGCCGACCGAGCCGCGAGCGCGCGCCGAGGTCGACCGCTGGATCGACTGGCAGGCGACGGAATTCAACAGCGCCTGGCGCTACGCCTTCTCGGCGATCGTGCGCCGCAACCAGACCTTCGATGATCCCCGCGAGGTCGAGGGCTCGAAGAAACAGTGGACGCGCATGGTGGCGATCCTCGACGGCCAGCTTGCGCGCTCCGGCGGCCATGTCGCCGGCGTCGCGTTCACGCTGGCCGACATCCCGATCGGCCTGTCGGTCAACCGCTGGTTCATGACGCCGTTCGAGCGGCCGGCTTTTCCTCAAGTCGAGGCCTACTATGAGCGGCTGAGCGCGCGGCCGGCCTTCCGCAAGCACGGTCGTAACGGGAGCGCGTGACATGACGCCCACCGAACGCCTGCTCGCCTTGTGGGATCATCTCGGCATCGGCGCCACGCATGTCGCGACGCAGATGCCCGGCGACATCGCAGGTCTTGCGGCCGGCTTCGGCTCGCGGTTGGCCGGGGTCGTGCTGTGCGTGCCGACCCGGCTCGATCCGGTTTCCTTCGGTGCGGTGCCCGGGCGCCTGCTGATGATCTGCGGCGACGGCGGCATGACCGCGGATGTGACGGCCCGCGCCGAGGCGCGGCTGCCCGGCTCGCGGCGGATCGTGCTTGCGGGCTACGACGCGCCCGGCTGGGCCGACGTCGTGGCCGATCGCACGGACGAGATCGTGCCGGCGATGTCGGGCTTCCTGGGCAAGTTCACAGCCGACGCGCCGACGAGCCAGGCGCGCGAGGGCAGTCACGCCGGCATCTCCTACCGCATCGAAGGCGCCGGTCCGGCCTTGATGCTGCTGCCGTTCTTCCTGGCGCCGTCGCAATGGGCGCCGGCGGTCGCGCGCCTCGCTCAACAGTTCACGGTCATCACCCTGGGCGGCGCGCATCTCGGTGGCGTTGCCACGCTCGAGGACCGTGCCCAGGCGCCGACCTACCAGGCGATGTTCAGGACCCTGATCGACCTGATGGCGCCCAAGGCAGGCGAGACGATCCTCGATGTCGGCTGCGGCGCGGGCTCGCTCGATCGCTTGTTGGCCGGTTGGCTGGGCAAGGCCAACCCGATCACGGCAATCGATACCAATGGATTCCTGCTGCGCGAGGCCGAGGCGCTGGCCAGGGCCGATGGCCTCGACGGGCTCATTCGGTTCACGCCGGGCAATGCCGAAACGCTGCCGTTCGGAGACGCATCGTTCGACTGTATCTTCTCGGTGACGGTGCTCGAAGAGTGCGACGCCGACCGCGCGCTCGCCGAGATGATGCGCGTGGCGCGGCCGGCCGGGCGCGTCGGCGTGATCGTGCGGTCGATCGACCTGCCGCAATGGTGGAGCGTCGACATGCCTGACGCCCTGCGCGAGCGGGCCGTGACGCCGCCGCAGTCGGTCGGCGCCAAGGGCGTTGCCGACGCCAGCCTCTATCGCCGTGTCCGGCAGGCAGGCTTGCGCGATCTGACCTGCTTTCCCGCCCTGGTGACTCTGGATCGGCCCGAGGGGCCCATCTGGCGCTACCGCGAGGATCACCTGACGGCGCAGCTCTTGCCGGCGGAACTCACCGCCTGGCAGGCCGCGCGCGACGTTGCAGGAAGGCAGGGTCTGCTGTTCATGGCCCACCCCATGCATTGCGTGGTGGGACACAAGCCCGGCCCATGACGCAGAAGGGAATTGCATGAACAGAATGATCGGCCCCGCCGTCGCCTTTGCGTTGGCGCTGTGTCCTGCGCTTGCCGCCGACCGCAACATCAAGCCCGCGCCGCCGGGTCAATGCCGGGCGCTGGCCGAAACGCTCGGCAAGGTCGCCGGCATCCCGCTCTCGGCCACGACCGGAAGGCCGGCCTTTCCGAATAACGTGAAGGGCGACGCCTGCCTGCTTTCCGGCAAGGCGATCGGATTGGCGATCGCTTTCGACGCGTTGGACGACAAGCTCGGCCGCTCGCTCACGGCATGGACCCGGGTGCAAGATTACGATGCCGACGGGCCCTACAGCACACAAAAGGGGTTCACCAAGGGTGAGACCACGCTGCTCTATCGACTCGAGACCGACTCGCCACCCGGAACGTGCGAGGACATCGTCATTGCCGACTGCAAGGTTCCCCGCAACCAATGGCATTGGACCCTCGAAGTCGTCGCCTTCGTCCAGTAAGCTCCACCCCCGAGAACTCGCGCCAAAGCCAAGGAAGGAATGCCATGGGCTATACACTCGAACAGCTCAGCGACGACATCCGCATCGCCCTGAAGGCTGATCCCGGCGTCGGCGGCAAGCAGGCCGTCGTCAAGCTCGTCTCCAAGGTGCTGCTCGACAAGGAGTTCGTCGAAAAGCATCTGCGCGCCGAGGACTGCAAGCCGCGCAAGGTGCTGTACGAGGATCCCGAGCTCGGCTTCTGCGTCTGCGGCCATGTCTACGAGAAGCCGGCGCACGGCGAGCCGCACGATCACGGCTCGAGCTGGGCGATCTACGGCCTGGCGGTAGGCGATACCGAGATGACCGACTGGCGCATCGTCCGCAAGGGTGACGCGACGGCGCCGTCATTGGTCGAGCCGGAGCGGACCTACGTGCTGAAGCCGGGCGACGCGCATTTCTACGATGTCGGCGTCGTGCACTCGCCCAGGCGCGACGGGCTCACCAAGCTGGTGCGCATCGAAGGCGCCAACCTCGACCGCATCAAGCGCTCCAACATCAAGAAGGCGGAGAAGGTCGACGCGTGATTCGGTCGTCCTGAGCGCAGGCGAGGGATGACTACTTGGGCACGGTCAGCGCCGCCAGGGTCGAGACGTCGCTGCTCTTGTCCAGCGACCATACGGTGTCGATGAGCGGCCGGACGTCGTGCTGCGGCCGCCAGCTCTTCGCTTCGTCGACGAGCTTCTGCTCGATCTCGGCGTCCTTCAGCGGATTGGCCGACGAGCCGCGTGCCGCCTTGGTCGATGCGCTGTGCTTCTTGCCGTCGGACGTGAACAGATCGACCTCGATGGCGATCGTCGAGATCGCGGGATCGGCCGCCACCTCGATCCTGCGCCGCATCGCCTTGACCGCCGGATCGTTGACGCAGGCGTCGGTGAACTCCTTCAGGCCCGCCTTGCCCAGCACCAGCGCGGCGGCCGTGGCGTGCTGCAGGCTCACCTGCGCCTCGCGGCCGGTCGCGACCTCGGGCCGGTCGGTGCGCTGCACCAGCAGCGGATTGCCGCGCACCGCCACGCGCTCGACGACGGCGTCGGGATTCTGCTTGCGCCAGTCGAGCGCGCAGTCGAGCAGAGGATGGATCACGAAGCCCGCCGGGTAGGGTTTCAGCGAATTGTCCAGGACCTCCCAGGTCGCGCCGAGGCCTTCGAAGGCCTCCCAGTTGGGCGGCTCGCCCATGGCGGCCAGCCAGCCCTGGGCGCCGGCGATCGGTTCGGCCGGACCGGAGAAGCCTTTCTCCGCCAGCAGCGCGGAGAGCAGGCCGTTGCGCGCGGCGTTGCCGACGCTGACGCTCTTGGCCGGCCAGCCGAGGCACTCGCACAAGCCGCCGGATTGCGTCGACGCATTGCCCAGCGCCCACACGACCTGCTCCGCCGTGAGCCCGAGCAGCTTGGCCGTTCCGGCCGCCGAACCGAACACGCCGCAGGTCGAGGTGATGTGCCAGCCCTTGGGGTAATGGCCGGGCGACACCGCGGCGCCGACCCGGCATTCGATCTCGAAGCCCAGCACGAAGGCCGTCAGCAGCTGCGGCCCGCTCACGCGCCTCAGTTCGCTCAGCGCCAGCAGGGCAGGCGCGAGAGGCGCCGTCGGATGGACCACAGTCGGCAGGTGCGTGTCGCAATAGTCGAAGACATTGGCGCCGGCGCCGTTCAGGAAGGCGGCGCTGAGCGCGTCGATGCGCTCGCTGCGGCCGACGAGCGTCGCCTGCTTGCCGCCGGAAAAATCGGCCAGGGTTCTCAGCGCCAGCTCGACCGGCTCGGTGCGGCAGCCGGCGATGGCCACGGCGAAGAAGTTCAGCAGCGCACGCTTGGCCTCATGGCGTGCCCGCTCGGGAACGTCCTCCCATCCGGTGTCGACGACGAAGCGGGCGAGGTTCTGGGTGATGCCGGGCCTGGGAATCAAGACAGTACGTCCTTCTCGTGAAACTCCACGCCGCGCGCGACGTCGGCGGCGCTGCCCTGGTACTCGACGCGGCGAAGCTGGTTGCGCCGGATCTTGCCGGAGATCGTCTTGGGCAGCTCCTTGACGAACTCCAGGCGGCGGATGCGCTTGAACGGCGCCAGCCGCTGGTGGGTGTATTCCAGGATCGACCGCGCGGTCTCCTTGCTGGGCGGCGTGCCGGCGGTCAGCAGGATGTACGCCTTCGGGATGCTGAGCCGGATGTCGTCCGGAGTTGGCACGACGGCCGCCTCGGCGACGGCATCGTGCTCGATCAGCACGCTCTCCAGCTCGAAAGGGCTGATGCGGTAGTCCGACGACTTGAAGACATCGTCGGCGCGGCCGACGAAGGTCAGGTAGCCGTCGGCGTCGAGGCTGGCGACGTCGCCGGTGCGATAGACCTTGTCGTTGGCGCCCGACAGCTTGCCCTCGGCGTCGGCATAGCCTTGCATCAGGCCGGCCGGACGTTCCTCGTTGAGATCGAGGCAGATCTCGCCCTCGTCGGTCGGCATGCCGTCGGGATCGAGCACCAGCACGCGATAGCCCGGCATCGGCCGGCCCATCGCGCCCGGCTTGACCGTCTGTCCCGGCGAGTTGGCGATCTGTGCCGTCGTCTCGGTCTGGCCGTAGCCGTCGCGGATGGTGAGGCTCCAGGCTTCCTGGACCTTGTTGATGACCTCCGGGTTCAAGGGCTCGCCCGCGCCGCAGACCTCGCGCAGGGAGACCTTCGACGCGGCGAGATCCTCCTGGATCATCAGGCGCCACACCGTCGGCGGCGCGCAGAAGGTCGTGACCTTGCACCGCTCCAGCACGCCCAGCAGCGCCTTGGCGTTGAACGGCGCCTGATTGACGATCAACACCGTGGCGCCGGCGTTCCACGGCGCGAAGAAGGTGCTCCAGGCGTGCTTGGCCCAGCCCGGCGAGGAGATGTTGAGATGCACGTCGCCGGGCTGGAGGCCGAGCCAGTACATGGTCGACAGCGCGCCCACCGGATAGCTGCGCTGGCTGTGACGCACCAGCTTGGGCTTGGCCGTCGTGCCCGAGGTGAAATAGAGCAGCAGGGGATCGTCGGCGTTGGTCGCACCGTCCGCCGCGAACTCGGTCGGGCACTTGTAGGCATCGCCGAGCGACTGCCAGCCGGCGATCGGCTTCGCGCCGATGCTGACGAAGGTCACGCCATCCTTCGGCAGGCCGGCGCACTTGGCGACCTGGTCGTCGTCGGTGACGATCATGCGCGCGCGGCCGCGCTCGACGCGGTCCGAAAGCTCCTCGGTGGTGAGCAGGGTCGTGGCCGGGATCACGACCACGCCGAGCTTCATGGCCGCCAGCATGATCTCCCACAGCGGCGCCACGTTGTTCAGCACCAGCAGGAGATGGTCTCCGCGCCCGAGGCCCTGCCGACGCAGCCAGTTGGCGACCTGGTTGGAGCGCTGCGACAGCTCGCCGAAGGTGAGCCTGGTCTCGTGCCCGCTCGCCACGTCGACGATCCAGAGGCCGCAGCGGTCCTTGTTCGCGGCATTCGCCAGCTCGGCGTCGAACCAGTCGAGCGCCCAGTTGAACGGCGTCGGCTCGGGCCAGCGAAAGTCCGCCACCGCCCTGGCGTAGTCGGTGCGGCTGGCCAGCAGGAAATCGCGGGATTCGCGAAAGGTGGGCATGCGTTCCTCCGTACCCCCTACTTGTTACTCGGGAATCTTCAGTTTCGCTACGAGTCGTGAACAACGATCCGTTCTTCACCAAGACGCAGATGAACACCAAGGCCGGTCCCTGGATCGACCCCGAGTCGCTGCCGGCGTCGACGAGATGAAGGAAGGTCCGGCAGACCTAA
>JAEZIF010000330.1 GCA_023416135.1 Pseudomonadota bacterium | reverse complement strand
CCGTTTCGCTTTCCGCGGCCGGTCACCGTCACCAACGGCCGCACGCTCTCGATCCCGATCATCGATCGCCAGATGCCGGTGCAGCGGCTCGCGCTCTACCAGGCCGAGACGGCGCCCCGGAATCCCCTGGCGGCGATCCGCATCACCAACGACGGCGACAGCGGCCTGCCGGCCGGTCTGATCACCCTCTACGAGCGCGACAAGGCGGGCTATGTCGCCTATGTCGGCGATGCGCGCCTGTCGGGTTTTCCGGTCGGCGAGACTCGGCTTTTGGCCTATGCGCTCGATGAGAAGATCGTGATCGAGCGTGATGCCGCGCAGACCGACCGCATTGCCACGGGCACGATCGCGCAGGGCGCGCTGCGCCTGTCGCGCGTGATGCGCCAGACCATGACCTATCGCGTGAAGGGCCCGGCCAAGGAGCCGCGCCAGCTCGTGGTCGTGCAGCGCCGGCTCCCGGGCTGGACGCTGGTGAAGCCCGATCCGAAGGGCGTGGAGCTGAGCGAGGGCAACTACCGCGTCACCTTCCAGTTGCCGGGCGGCGACCAGACCCAGACCTTCGAGGTCGTGCAGGAGCAGACGCAGCAGCAGGAGTTGCGCCTGGTCGACGGCTCGGCCGACCAGATCCGCGTCTATGCCCAGGCGCGCGAATTCGACGCCAAGACGCGCGAGGCGCTGACCAGGATCCTGCAGTTGCAGGCCGCGGTCAGCGACGCCCAACGCAAGGTCACGCAGTCCGACGCCGAGCGCCAGCAGATCGTGCAGGAGCAGGCACGCCTCCGCGACAACCTCGCGCGCGTGCCGGCAAACAGCGACCTGCAGCGGCGCTACCTCGCCACGCTCGATAAGCAGGAAACGGACCTCGAAGCGATCGCCAAGCGCCGTGTCGACGCGGAGAAGGGTGTCGAGGCGGCCCGCGAGGTGCTACGCACCTACGTGGCGCAGCTCGGCTAAGGCATGGCAGGGCCAGGTGAAATCACCTGGTCCCGCCTACTGACTGTTTGATAAAAACTATAGTCATTGACAAACACTGAAGTTTACGACAGAGTGTAGTGGCTCATCGCTCGATCCATCGTTTTTCCGACCATGTTGCCGGACCACTTCTCCCCCGAAGCGGTCGGTCCGTCCGGCTGAGTCCAGTTGGACGGGCTGCCGTACCTGCCAACGACGATCGGGCCTGCGCTCTCGTACCAAGGGCGGGAAGACGAATGTCGCAACGGTCGCGATTCATGCGACAGGCCAAAGGTATCGCCGACAGTCAATTCGAACTATCATCAAGGGGTTGGAGGCTGGTCCTATGACGCCCCGCGAACACGATACGGTGCGTCTTATCCCGCCCGCAGCGTCCTTACCGCATCGTCGCGGCGAAAGAGATAGAGCAGGGCGCGCAGAGCCGCGCCGCGTTCGGACTGCAGGTCGGGATCGCGCTCGATGACGAGGCGCGCGTCATCGCGGGCCGCCTGCAGGAGCTCGGCATGGGCCGCGAGGTCGGCCAGTCGCATGTCGGGCAGGCCGCTTTGCCGGGTGCCCAGGAGCTCGCCGGCGCCGCGCAGGCGCAGGTCCTCCTCGGCGATGCGGAACCCGTCCTCGGTTTCGCGCATGATGGCGAGACGGGCCTTCGCCGTCTCGCCGAGCGGCTGGGCGTAGAGCAGCAGGCAGGTCGACTTGGCGGCGCCGCGGCCGACGCGGCCGCGCAGCTGGTGGAGCTGGGCCAAGCCAAAGCGCTCGGCGTGCTCGATCACCATGACGGTCGCAGCCGGCACGTCGACGCCGACCTCGATCACCGTAGTCGCGACCAGGATCGACAATCGCCCGTCGGCGAACGCCGCCATGGTCGCCTCGCGTTCGGCGCCCTTCAGACGGCCATGGACCAGCCCGGCCTTGCCGGGGAAACGCGCGCTCAACTGGCGGAAGCGTTCCTCGGCGTTGGCGAGGTCGACGTCCTCGGATTCCTCGATCAGCGGGCACACCCAGTAGACTCGCCCCCCGCCCGCAATCTGGCGGCCGACGGCGTCGGCAACCTCGGCGACGCGCTCCAGCGGGATGGTGCGCGTGTCGATCGGCTGGCGACCGGCCGGCTTCTCGGTGAGCTTGGACACATCGAGATCGCCATAGGCCGCCAGCATGAGCGTGCGCGGGATAGGGGTCGCCGTCATCACCAGCAGGTCGACGGCATGGCCCTTGGACGACAACGCCATGCGCTGATGGACGCCGAAGCGGTGCTGCTCGTCCACCACGGCCAGCGCGAGGTCCGAGAACTCGACCTCCTCCTGCACCAATGCATGCGTGCCGACGACGAGGTGAATCGAACCGTCGGCGAGGGCCCGCAGGGTTTCCTTCTTCTGCTTCTGCCCGTCGCGGCCGGTCAGCAGGGCGAGCCGCATGCCGGCCGCCTCGGCCAGCGGTGCGATGGTGGCGTGATGCTGGCGTGCCAGGATCTCGGTCGGCGCCATCAGCGCGGCCTGGGCGCCGGCTTCGACGCAGACCAGCATGGCGAGCAGGGCGACCAGGGTCTTGCCGCTGCCGACGTCGCCCTGCAGCAGGCGGATCATGCGCTCGGGCTTGCCGAGGTCGAGCTCGATCTCGGCGATCGCGCCCTTCTGGCTCGGCGTCAGCTCGAACGGCAGGCTTTTCAGCACCTTCTCCCGCAGCCGGCCGTCGCCCTTGGTGGCGTGGCCCGCGACGGTGCGGTTGTGATGGCGCACCAGGGCAATGGCGAGCTGGCTCGCCAAGAGCTCGTCGAAGGCGAGGCGGGCGCGTGGCGGGTGCATCGGCGAGAGGTCCGTCGGCTCTTCCGGCGCATGGGCGCGTGCCAGGGCGGCATGCCAGCCGTCCCACTTGTTGCGCCTGACGAACTCCGCGTCCTGCCATTCGGGCAATGCGGGCGCGCGCTCGACGGCGGCGGCGATGGCCTTCTGCACCGGCCGCTGGGTGAGGCCGGCGGTCAGGCCGTAGACGGGCTCGACGCGCAGGATCTGGTCGCGCTGGTCGAGCGGCACGACATGGTCGGGGTGCGTCACCTGCACCTCGCCTTGGTAGACCTCGACCTTGCCGCTCACCACGCGAACCTCGCCGGGCGGCAGCAGCTTCTTCAGGTAGTCCTCGCGGCCGTTGAAGTAGGTGAGGCAGAGCCGGCCGGTCTCGTCGCTGCACCACACGCGGTAGGGCTGGCGCGGATTGCGCGGCACCAGGTGTTCGTCGACGGTCACGGTGAGGGTGGCGATGTCGCCCGCCTTGGCCTGCGCTACCTCGGGTGCGTTGCGCCGGTCGACCACGGCGAAGGGCAGGTGCCACAGCAGGTCGACGACCAGCGGGCCTGCAAGTTTCTCCACGAGCTTGCCCAGTCGCGGCCCGATCCCGGGCAGCGACGTGGTCTGGGCGAACAGGGGTGTCAGGCTCTGCGGACGCATCGCTTCTGGGCTTTTTGGCCACGTGACTTCACCATCGCCGACACCTATATGCTACGCCGCCTTCTGGGGAAAACATGACGCGCGAGATGGATCTCGAGACGCGGCGTAAGCGTTTGCTCTATCGCAGCATCTATCGTGGCAACAAGGAGAACGACATTCTCCTCGGCCAGTTCGCGCGCGCCCATATCGCCGAGTTCGGCGCCGACGAGCTCGACCAGTACGAGCGCCTGCTGACCCGCGGCGACAACGACATCTTCGACTGGGTCACCGGCCAGGCGGAGGTCCCTCCCGGGGAGGACACAGCGGTGTTGCGCAGGCTCAAGGCATTTCGTGTGAGGTTCTAGGAGTGGCGTCGCTTTCCGATACCCTGTCCGTCATCCCCCGCAAGCCCGGTCGCTGGACGGTCGCCGGCCTGCCCGAGGGCGCCGACGCCCTGGCGCTGGCCGAACTCGCCCGCAGCACCGGTGGCCAGGACATTCTGCACGTGGCGCGCGACGGCCAGCGGCTGGAGCGGCTGCAGGACGGCCTCCGCTTTTTCGCCCCCGAGCGCGAGGTGCTGATCTTCCCGGCCTGGGACTGTCTGCCCTACGACCGGATGTCGCCACATCCCGACATCGTCGCCGAGCGCCTGGAGACCCTGGTGCGGCTCGCAGCGCCCAAGAAGCCCGGAGCGCCGGCGCGCATCGTCCTGGCATCGGTCGGCGCTGCCCTGCAGAAGGTGCCGCCGCGCAGCCTCTACGCCGAGTCGGCGGTGATGCTGAGGAAGGGCCAGACGCTCGACGTCAACTGGTTGATGAAATTCCTGGGGGAGAACGGCTACGGCCGCTCCGAGACCGTGATGGAGCCGGGTGAGTTCGCCGTGCGCGGCGGCCTGGTCGATCTGTTCCCGCCCGGCACGCCCGAGCCGTTGCGGCTCGACCTGTTCGGTGACGTGCTGGAGGAGATCCGCTCGTTCGACCCCATGAGCCAGCGCTCCACCGGCCCGCGCGAGGAGGTCGTGCTGCTGCCGGTGAGCGAGGTGCTGCTGACCAAGGAGAGCATCGCGCGCTTTCGCGGCGGCTATCGCGAGCTGTTCGGCAACGCCACCGACGATGCGCTCTACGAATCGATATCGGCGGGCCAGCGCCATGTCGGCATGGAGCACTGGTTGCCGTTGTTCCATGAGCGGTTGGAGACGGTTCTGGACTACTGCCCGCAGGCGGTCGTCACGGCCGATCACCAGATCGCCGAAGCCTTCGAGGCCCGGCACGACCTCATAACCGACTACTACGACGCCCGCCTCAAGACCGGCGCCAAGGGCGGCATGAGCGGCGGCGCCGACTACAATCCTGTGCCGCCGGAACGGCTCTACCTGAAGCCGTCGGAATGGGATCGCCTGCTCGAAGGTCATGCCGTCGGCCAGTTCACCACCTTCGACGCCGCGCCCGATGCGCCGAACACGATCGATCTCTCCGGCCGCCGTCACGAGGGCTTTGCACGGGCGCGCACCGCGCAAGGCGTGAACCTGTTCGACGTGGTGGCCGAGCATGTGAAGGCGGCCAATGCCGCCGGACGGCGCGTGCTGATCGCGGGCTACACCGAGGGATCGGCGAGCCGCCTGCAGCACCTGCTGCAGGAGCATGGCGCCACGACGCCGGTTCCCGCCGCCGACTTCGCGACGGTGCAGGGCCTGCCGCCCGGCGCGCTCGGCATCGCCGTCTGGCCGGTCGAGCACGGCTTCGTGCTCGATGCCCTGGAAGTGATCGGCGAAGAGGACATTTTAGGCGATCGCCTGTCGCGCCCGGCCAAGAAGCGCCGGCCGTCCGAGCGCTTCATCGCCGAAGCGGCGGCGCTGAGCGACGGCGACCTGGTCGTCCACCGTGAGCACGGCGTCGGCCGCTACGAGGGCCTGATCACCCTCGAGATCCAGAACGCGCGGCACGACTGCCTGCGCCTTACCTATGAAGGCGGCGACAAGCTCTTCGTGCCGGTCGAGAACATCGACGTGCTGTCCCGCTACGGCTCGGCGGAGGAAGGCGTCGCCCTCGACCGCCTGGGCGGCGTCGCCTGGCAGTCGCGCAAGGCGAAGCTCAAGCAGCGCATCGCCGACATGGCCGACCGGCTGATCAAGATCGCGGCCGAACGCGCCATCCGGCGCGGCGAGACCATGAGCCCGCCCGAGGGCGCCTACGAGGAGTTCTGCGCCCGCTTCCCGTATGCCGAGACCGACGATCAGCTCCAGGCCATCTCCGACGTGATCGACGACATGTCCTCGGGCAAGCCGATGGACCGGCTGGTATGCGGCGACGTCGGCTTCGGCAAGACCGAGGTCGCCCTGCGCGCCGCCTTCGTCGCGGCGCTGTCGGGCAAGCAGGTCGCGGTCATCGCGCCGACCACGCTGTTGGCGCGTCAGCACCACCGCACCTTCAGCGAGCGCTTCCAGGGCCTGCCGGTGCGGATCGGACGCCTGTCGCGGCTGGTCGGCGCCAAGGAGGCCAAGGCCACCAAGGAGGCGATCAAGGAGGGCACCGTGGACATCGTCTGCGGCACCCACGCGCTGCTGGCCAAGAGCATCGAGTTCAAGGATCTCGGCCTCTTGATCGTCGATGAGGAGCAGCATTTCGGCGTCAGCCACAAGGAGCGGCTGAAGGAGCTGCGGGCCGATGTCCATGTGCTGACCCTGACGGCGACGCCGATCCCGCGCACGCTGCAGCTCGCGCTGACCGGCGTGCGCGACATGAGCCTGATCGCCACGCCGCCGGTCGATCGCCTGGCGGTGCGCACCTTCGTGACCCCCTTCGACGCGGTCACCGTGCGCGAGGCGCTGCTGCGCGAGCAGTATCGCGGCGGGCAGAGCTTTTATGTCTGCCCGCGCATCGAAGACCTGGCGGAGGTCGCGGGCCGGCTGCGTGAGCTGGTGCCGGAGATCCGCATGGCCATGGCGCACGGCCGCATGCCGCCGACCACGATCGAGAACACCATGCAGGACTTCGTCGACGGCAAGTTCGACGTGCTGTTGGCGACCAACATCGTCGAGAGCGGTCTCGACATCCGCAATGCCAATACCATGGTGATCCATCGCGCCGACATGTTCGGCCTGGCCCAGCTCTATCAGCTGCGCGGCCGTATCGGCCGCGGTAAGATGCGGGCCTATGCCTATCTCACCGTACCGCCGGGCAAGGCGCTGAACGAAGCGGCCTCCAAGCGGCTCGAGGTCATGCAGACGCTCGACACCTTGGGCGCGGGCTTCCAGCTCGCCAGCCACGACCTCGATATCCGAGGCGCCGGCAACCTCTTGGGCGAAGAGCAATCCGGCCACATCCGCGAAGTCGGTATCGAGCTCTACCAGCAGCTCCTGGAAGAAGCGGTCGACGCGGCGCGGGGCAGGGCGCAGGAGGCGGAGCAGGCCGACTGGTCGCCGCAGCTCAATCTCGGCATCCCGGTGCTGCTGCCCGAGGAGTACATCGCCGACCTGTCGGTGCGCATGGGCCTCTACCGGCGCATCGGCGCGCTGGCCAACCAGGCCGACATCGATTCCTTCGCCGCCGAGATGGTCGATCGCTTCGGCAAGATGCCGCCTGAGGCCGAGTTCCTGCTGAACACCGTGGCGCTGAAGGTGCTGTGCCGCGCGGCCGGTGTCGACCGCATCGATGCCGGCGAGAAGGCCGTCGTGCTGTCGCTGCACGACAACAAGTTCGCCAAGCCCGACAGGCTCATCGCCTGGCTGCAGAAGAACGCGCCTTTGGTGCGGCTGCGGCCCGATCACCGCGTGATCGTGCAGCGCGCCTGGAACGACGGGCGCCAGCGGCTTTCCGGCGTGACCTCGATCGTTTCTTCCCTGGCAAAGCTCGCGGCCTGAGCAGGGAGACGACGGCCCGATGCGCGCACCGGACCAGCCAGTCGCTCAAGCGCGTGTCGCCCGACGCACGGGCCAGCGCGACCGCACCGACCGCCAGGATCGCCGCGGCCGTGGCGTCGGCAGCGAGCTTGCGCCTCTTCGCGCCGGCCAGTTCGCCGATCACGGCGTGGAGCAGGTTGGCATAGGCGAGCCTGGCCGGCAGGGGCGCGCGGGCAACGTCGGAGGCGAGGGCGGCGAGCACGCACGTCGGCGCACTGGCGACGAGCTCGGCCTTGTCGAGATAGGCCTTCAGCACCGCAGCCGGCTCCGCGCCGCGCAGCCGCGCGCGCAGGCCGGTGCCCGCGATGACCGCCTCGGTGAACAGGTCGTCCTTCGACTTGAAGTGCGCATAGAACGCACCGCGCGTCAGTCCGGCCGCCAGCATGACGTCGTCGATGTTGGCGCCGGCATAGCCGCGCAGGCGGAACAGGCGGCCGGCGTGGTCGAGGATCTCGGCCCGGGTGCGGGCGGTTCGGGCGGGGTTCTGGGGCATGATATGTCATCCATCATATAATATGTTCATTGACATATCGCGAGGGCATCGTGCTCGCGCTTGACCATCTCACCATCGTCGCCCCGACCCTGGCGGAAGGGGTTGCGCACGTGCGGAGGTGCATCGACATCGACGTCCCCTTTGGCCAGCGCCACGACTACATGGGCAGCCACAACCACCTGCTCCAGCTCGGCAACTCGGTCTACCTCGAGATCGTGGCCCTGGACCCCGGCCGCGCCCCCCCCGGGCGCGCGCCCCGGG
>JAEZIF010000263.1 GCA_023416135.1 Pseudomonadota bacterium | reverse complement strand
TCGCGGCGGCCGCCGGGCCAGCGCATCGCCGTCGCGCGCGATCGGGCGTTCTCCTTCATGTATCCGCATCTGCTCGAGGACTGGCGGCTGGCCGGCGCAGAGATCCTGCCGTTCTCGCCGCTCGGCGACGAGGCGCCGGACCAGCGGGCCGACGTCGTCTGGCTGCCCGGCGGCTATCCCGAGCTGCACGGCGGCGTGCTGGCGGAGGCGCGGCGGTTCCGGGAAGGCTTGCGCGCGCTCGCTGCTCGGTCGGTGCCGATCCACGGTGAGTGCGGCGGCTACATGGTGCTCGGGCAGGGCATCGAGGATGGCGCCGGCCGTCGCCATGCCATGGCCGGGCTGCTGCAGGTCGAGACCTCGTTCGCCAAGCGCCGGCTGCACATCGGCTATCGCCGTGCGCGCCTGTTGGCGGATGGTCCGCTCGGACCGGCCGGCGGAGTGATCATGGGACATGAATTCCACTATGCCGGCGTGCTGAAGGTCGGCGATGAGCCGTTGGTCGATTGCCGCGATGCGACTGGGGCGGCGGTGCCAGAGGCCGGTGCGCGCAACGGCTCGGTGAGCGGCACGTTCTTCCATGCCATTGATGGATTGCAGACATGAAACCGTTGTTCGATCAGGCCTTTCGCGCGCAGTTCCGCGAGCTCGTGCTGTGGCGGCGCGACGTCCGGCGTTTTCGCCGCGATCCCGTGCCACGCGAGCGAATCGACGCGCTGATCGAGATCGCCACCCACGCGCCGTCGGTGGGCTTGAGCCAGCCCTGGCGCTTCGTGTACGTGGAATCGCCCGAACGGCGCGCTGCCGTCATCAAGAGCTTCACCGACGCCAATCAACGCGCGCTCGAAGGCTATGCCGGCGAGAAGCGGTCGACCTATACCACGTTGAAGCTCGAAGGCCTGCGCGAAGCGCCGGTGCATCTGGCGGTGCTGTCGGCTGACGGCACGCATACCGGCAGCGGACTGGGACAGCAGACCATGCCGGAGACCCTGCATTACTCGGTGGTCGCTGCAATCCAGACCCTGTGGCTGGCGGCGCGCGCCGACGGCATCGGCATGGGCTGGGTGTCAATCCTCGATCCCGCCCAGGTCGTCAGGGCGCTCGATGTCCCGAAAGACTGGAGCCTGGTCGCCTATCTCTGCCTCGGTCTTCCCGCCGAAGAGCATCTCGATCCCGAACTCGAGCGCCATCACTGGGAGCAGCGCACCGACCTCAAGGACGTGGTATTCACCCGCTGACGCCCGTTGCGTGCGGCTGCGGGCCCTGATCGATCGACTTGCATAGGCCCCCGGTCTGCCTGATAGGGTGGGCCAATGACGACGTCGACGCCCAAGAGACTGGGCTTTTTCACCCGTTTGCTTGACCAGGCGAACGCTGCCGAGCGCTATCGGCTGGCCACCGAGCAGATTCAGCATGCCGAGGGTTGTGGCTTCGATTCTGCCTGGATCGCCCAGCATCACTTTCACGAAGGCGAGGGCGGGTTGCCGGCGCCGTTCGTGTTCCTGTCGCAGGCGGCCGTGCGGACCTCGCGCATTCGGCTGGGCACCGGCATCGTCACCCTGCCTTTGGAGCTGCCGGTGCGCGTGGCCGAGGACGCTGCCGTCGCCGACCTGATGTCGGGCGGTCGCCTCGAAGTCGGCGTCGGCCCGGGCGGCAACCTCACGGCATTCACCGCCTTCGGCCTCGATGCCAACGATCGTCACAAGCTGATGCACGGCAATCTCGAGCTGATGCGCACCGCCTGGGGCGGCGGCGCGCTGCCGGGCGGCGACAAGCTCTATCCCGCGAGCCCGACCCTGGTCGATCGCATCTGGCAGGCGACCTTCAGTATCGAAGGTGCCCGCCGCGCCGGTCTTGCCGGCGACGGTCTGATGCTGTCGCGCACCCAGCCGCGCCCGCCCGAAGCGCCCAAGGCGCTGCTGTCGGACATCCAGAATCCCATGATCGACGCCTATCTCGAGGCGCTGCCCAAGGGACGTCAGCCGCGCATCCTCGCCTCGCGCACGGTGTTCATTGCCGACGATGCCAAGGAGGCGATGCGGCTGGCCGAGATCGGAGCGACCCGGATGCGTCATCGGCTCGCCGCCACAGGCAACCTGTCGTCGGGCAGCCTGGTCGGCGATCTCATAGCGGCCTTCGACGTGCATCTCGGGACGCCCGAGCAGGTGGTTGCCTCGCTGCAGGCCGACGACACGCTGCGGCGCGCCACCGATCTCACCATGCAGGTCCATTCCATCGACCCGCCGCATCCGTTCATCCTGCGCTCGATCGAACTGATGGCCGAACAGGTGGCGCCGGCCCTGGGCTGGGTGCGCAACGACGCCGCTGCCGAGCGCCGCGTCGCCTGAAAGCAATCCGGGAAGGGAAACGATGTCCGATGTGATCGACACGCTGGTCGGCATTGCGCCGGGATCGCCGCTCGATGCGATCCGTAACCAGCGCCTGCAGGCGCGCACGCACGCCCAGGCAAGCTACGATTCGCTGTTCAAGCCGCTGACCGAGGCGGATGCCACCAAGCTCGAGCGCATCGCCATCGCCTGCTTCGTCGCCGGCCTGCACGGCCGGCCCGAGATGGAGACCTTTTATGGCACGGCGCTGGCCGAAGCCGGTGCGCCGGCTGCCTGGAAGGGCGCGATTGCCGGGGCTGTCGCATCGGCCAAGGGCCGCGGCCCGTATGGTCATTATCCCAAGGGGCCGCTCAGCGCCGAGGACAAGGCAGGTCCCGTGTTCGAGGTCGGCGCTGCCGAAAAGAGCGCGCTCGGCGCGCGTCTGGCCGCGGCGTTCGAGCACACGCACATGCTGGTGTTTCATCCGCGCGATGCCGCGCCGCGTCACCTGCAGGCGCTGGTCGATGCCGGCTGGTCGACCACGGGCATCGTGGTGGTGTCCCAGCTCGTCGCCTTCCTGTCCTACCAGATCAGGGTCGTCGCCGGCTTGCGAGTCCTGAAAGCGAGGCCCGCATGACCGACAAGGTCCTTTCGACGCCGCCGCATGTCGAGCCCGTGGTCTTCACGCGCGACATGCTCGACTGGCTGCCCTGGCTCGAGCCGATGGCCGAGCAGGATCTGACGGCGCGCCACATGGCGGGGCTGGTCGACGCGGCGCGCGCCAAGTCGGCCTATTTCCGCCTACTGGTGCGCGACCCCGAGGTGCTCGAGCACCGCACCAAGACCGACAAGGATATCTTCTACAATCCTGAAGCCGGCTTGCCGCGTGCCGAGCGTGAACTCGCCGCCGCCGCCACCTCGCGCTTCAACGGCTGCATTTACTGCGCCTCGGTCCATGCCCGCTTCGCCGCGACCTATTCCAAGCGCACGGAGGATGTCGACCGCCTGCTCGACAAGGGCGTGGAGACAGATCTCGACGCCCGCTGGAACGCCATCGTCGCCGCTTCCGTGGCGCTCACCTCGACGCCGCTCACCTTCGGGGCCGAGCATGTCGATGCGCTTCGCAACGTCGGCCTGGACGAGGCATCGATCGTCGACGTCATCAACGCCGCTTCGTTCTTCAATTGGGCGAATCGCCTGATGCTGTCCTTGGGCGAGCCGGCGGCGCCGGAGAAGGCCTAATCTTTCAAGCCGTGATACTGCGGCTGACGTTCTCGGGCCGCGTGGATCATCGACCGCAGCTGCAGTTCCTTGGCCTGCGCCAGGCGAACCTGTCCCAACCCGGTCAGCGCGACCTGCCCCTCCCGCTGAGCGACCAAGCCCAGACGACAGAGCTGGTCGAGGTCACATGGCTGCACGAGGTCGACCGGACAGGTGCCATGCGCGATCAACCGGAGCGCGTTTTCTTCCTGGCGGGTCAAAGGGATGACGATCATTTATGCCACAACGGTGTCGCTGCATGCAGGTTCCCGCGCCGCAACCTTCGCCAGCCGGTCCCGTTATCTTCCCGCCAGCCAGCGGAGGGAGTGATGACTGTTGCGCGCAAGAGGGCCGCGCAAGCGCGGCGAGGCAAGGCCGATCATGACGCCCTGGTCCTACTGACCGCCGACCACAACGAGATCGACAAGCTGGTCCGCGAGTTCGAGCGCCAACGGCAGGCAGGCGACACCGTGGAGAAGGGCAAGGCGGCGCTGCGAATTTGCCATGCATTCGAGGTCTACGCGGCGATCAAGCACGAGGTCCTCTACCCGGCCGCCGATGCGGTGCTGACAGGCGAGGACAAGGAGTTGCTCGGCAAGTCGCAACTGCAGCATGACGAAATACAGGACCTGATCGAGAAGGTGGAGAACACGCCGGCCAACGATCCCTCGTTCGACTCCGCCATGGCGGTGCTGGCGGAGCAGGCTGCCCGCCTCATGAAGCAGGAAGAAGAGAAGCTCTTTCCGCGATTGCGCCACTCGCGCCTCGACCTTCTGGGCACAGGCGAGCGGATGGCGGCGCGCAAGACCGAGCTCGGGACAAGGCCCATCGATCGTGAACGGGTACGCCAGGCCCGCAAGGTCATGAGGCCGCTGAGGCAACCGAAGCCCCTCCGTTCCGTTGACACACCGTGACCACGCTGTGTGATGCGTGGCAGGAGGCGGGCATTCCTGACAGTAGCATCATGCAAGACAGCACCCATCCTGCTCCTCCGTCGTCAGTGCTGAGCCACGGTGCTCGGGTGCTGCCGGCGGTGACGGTCGACACCTACAATGAGGAACTGCGCGACGAGGACGGCTTCGTTGGCGATCGCGCCAGCGGTCGCGCCTTCCGCGCCATCCTCGAAGACTGGCGCGACAAGCTGCGCGCCCAGGGCGAGGACCCGTTCGAGGGCGTGCCGACCCGCGAGATCTCCAAGTCGAGGCTCGACAAGGTGCTGGCCTCTGGCGATCCACTGGCGGCCGGCCTGGTCCACAGCGCTGTCGAGGAATTTGCCGTCGAGCTCGCCACCGTCGTACGCCGTTTCCTGAGGCTGAAGAACTGGCACGGCACAGAGAGTATCGCCGTCGGCGGCGGGCTGAGCGCCAGCCACATCGGTGAGCTGGC
This sequence comes from Pseudomonadota bacterium, assembly GCA_023416135.1. Classification (GTDB taxonomy): domain Bacteria; phylum Pseudomonadota; class Alphaproteobacteria; order Reyranellales; family Reyranellaceae; genus Reyranella. The sequence goes on along the minus strand of JAEZIF010000263.1, from coordinate 11,003 downwards.
GATGGGCCGTGCCGCCGTTCTGCTGGCCGGCGAAGGCATCTCCGTCGAGCTCAAGACGATCACCAACCATCCCGACAAGGCCGGTCTGATCGGCGCGGTGCAACTGGCGCCGAGCTGGGTGCTGGCCGGTCACGACGCCATTCTGGCGGCCGACATCGGCGGCACCAACATCCGCATCGGCGTGGTCGATCTCAAGATGAAGAAGAAGGGCGACGTCTCGAAGGCCGCCGTGTGGAAACACCTGCACTGGCGCCATCGCGACGACGAGCCGACGCGTGAGCAAGCCCTGGAACGCATGGCCGAGATGGCCAGGGAACTGATCGAGCTGGCCGCTGCCGAGAAGCTGAAGCTGGCACCCTTCGTCGGCGTCGGCTGCCCCGGCCTGATCGACGAGCGCGGCGTGATCGTAAGCGGCGGCCAGAATCTGCCGGGCAACTGGGAAGGCGAGAATTTCAATTTTGCGCACGAGCTCACACACCGCCTGCCGCGCCTCGAAGGGCACGAGCCCGTCGTCGTCATGCACAACGACGCCGTGGTCCAGGGATTGAGCGAAGTCCCCAACATGACCGACGTCGAGCATTGGGGGGTGCTCACCGTCGGAACGGGCCTCGGCAACGCCCGCTTCACCAACCGGACGGACGAGCGGGACAAAGGCTCATAGTCTGCCGGCCGGCGCTGTCGTCAAGACATGAACCAATCCAGCATCGCGCCGTTCTCATCGCGCGGATAGGTGTGCGAGAGGTCTTCGACCTCGCGGTAGGTCACCCTGGCGCCGGCCTGTCCCAGAGTCTGCTCGGCCTGCCGCGCGAGCTCGGCCGGGAACATCCAGTCCTGGACTCCGTGCACGATGTAGACGGGCAGATCGCGCAGGCGGCCCTCGTCGGCAAAGGTCAGCATCATGGGATGGAAGGCTGCCGCGACCGGCGCGATATGGGTGAACCGACAGCCGCCGCGCAGTCCCAGCACGTAGCTGAACGTGCCGCCGTCGCTCATGCCGGTCAGGAGCTGACGGCCGGCGTCGATGTTCCACTCACCGGCGATCTGATCGACCATGCGGTCGATGCTGGGACCATCGGTGTCAGGATCCATCAGCGACCAGGTCGAGCCGATCGCCGTCGGCGCCAGCACGATGAATCCGCGCGTGCGCGCTTCGCGGACCCAGCTCCACAGGAAGGCGCCGCCATTGCCGCTTCCGCCGTGGAGCGCCACCACCAGCGGATGGGCTCTGCCCCGATCATAGGTCTCAGGCACATAGACCGAGAACGCACCGCGGGTGCCCGGCGGCCCGCCGGCATGCATCACGCCCACCTTCTCGCGCCCCGGATCGGCGGCGGCGAGCTTCGCCAGCAGGTCGGTATCGTCTCGCGCCGCCTGCTCCAGGAAGAACTGGCTGATCGGCCGGAAGAAGACCGCCAGGGGATAGATCGCCTGCGCGGCGCGGGCGTAATTGCGCAGGCCGCGATAGGCGGCGACGATCGGCTGCGGCTCGTCGGTCGCCGAGCGCAGGGCCGCAATCCCTTCCGCGACCGCCTCGGCCGCAGGCTCGAGGCAGGCCCTCACCGGCTGCAGGCGATCGGGCCAGGTGAGCGCACGGGAGTCGACGAGCGCTGACTTGACCGCGTCGTCGCGGCCCCTCATGGCATCGATCAGCTGCGGCAATGTCGTCGGCGAGACATGCCGGCCGGCGAATTCCAGGGCGTGCAATCCCTTGAGCGTCGCCGACACGAGCCGGCTGACCATGTCGAGAGCCGGTTCGTTGTCGGCGTCGCTCAACCGCTCAATCCTTCAACGCCACCGCCTCGAGAGGCGGCTTGCCGCGGATCATGTCGGCGGCCTTCTCGGCGATCATCAGGACGGAGGCATTGAGATTGGCCGACGGCATGGTCGGCATGATCGAGGCGTCGACCACCCGCAATCCCTCGATGCCGCGTACCCGCAGCCGGTCGTCGACCACAGCCGTCGGATCGCCGTCCGGCGCCATACGGCAGGTGCCCATGAGGTGGAAGGTCGTCGTGCCGCGTTGCTTGGCGGCGGCCAGGAGATCGTCGTCGGACTGGGCCTGCGGCCCCGGAAATTCCTCGCGGTCGTAGTACTTGCTGAGCGCCTGGGACGAGAGCAGGCGGCGGGCGAGCTTCATGCCGGCCAGCAGCACACGGCGGTCGCTTTCCGCGGCAAGGTAATTGGGCTGGATGACCGGATGCTCGAACGGATCGGCGGAGCGGGCGCGCACATAGCCGATGCTGTCGGGCCGCTGCTGCCAGGAGGCGATGGTCATGCCCGGGAAGTCGTCGAGGGTCGACTGCACGCCCTCCTTGTATGAGGCCGGCGTGAAGGTGAGCTGCAGGTCGTAGTTGTCGACCCGTTCGTCGGACTTCCAGAAGACGTAGATCAGCGTCGGGTTGAGCGCCAGGATGCCCTTGCGGGTGAAGGCGTACTTCAGCACCTCGTTCACCAGCTTCAGCCCATGCGACTTCTCGTTGATGGTCTCGGCACCCTTCACGCGGGCCACGAAGCGCGGCGCGTAGTGGTCGCGCAGGTTCTCGCCGACACCGGGCAGGTCGTGTTTCACCACGATGCCGAGTGACTTCAGCAACGATGCCGAGCCGATGCCCGAGACCTGCAGGAGTTGCGGCGAGTTCACCGTGCCGCCGCTCAGGATCACCTCCTTGCGTGCCCGAACCTCGACCGGCGCGCCGTTGCGGCCCCCCTTATTGTAGCGCACGCCGACGGCGCGCTTGCCTTCAAGCACGATTTCCGTGGCATGGGCGTTGGTGCGGACCGTGAGGTTGCGGCGCTTCATGGCGGGATGCAGGTAGCCGCGCGCCGCGCTCCTGCGCATGCCGTTCTGGATGATGCGCTGCACGTAGCTCACGCCCGCCTGCATGGTGCCGTTGTAGTCGCGATTGCGCGGGATGCCCATCTGCACGGCGCCCTCGATGAACGCTTCGCAGATCGGGTCACGCCATTCCAGATCGGTGATCGGCAGGTTGCCGTCGCGGCCGCGGAAAGTCTCATCGGCTTCGCCGACCCGCCGTTCGCTCCGGCGGAAATAGGGCAGCACGTCGGCATAGCCCCAGCCGCGATTGCCGCGCTGGGCCCAGCCGTCGAAGTCGAGCCGTTGGCCGCGATTGTAGATATGGCCGTTGATCGAGCTCGATCCGCCCAGGGTCTTGCCGCGCGGCGCGGCAATGGCGCGACCGCCGGTCCATTCGCTGGGCTCGGACTTGTAGAGCCAGTTCACCTTGGGATTGACCAGGGTGTACATGAACCCGGCCGGGATATGGATGAACGGGTGCCAGTCCCACGGGCCCGCTTCGAGGACGCAGACGGTGACGTTCTCGTCCTCGCTCAGCCGGGAGGCCAATACGCTTCCGGCCGATCCTGCTCCGACGATGACATAGTCGAAAGTTTCCATGGAACGGCGACTGTGCGGCAAGTCGGCTCGTTCGGCAATTGCCTCACCCAGAGAAAGGGGGCCGCCCGGCCGCCGGTACTTTGGCAACAATTCTGCAGGTGCTGGCTATCCCGACACCTATTGGAACAAGAACGGCAAGCGAGTCGTCGTGGCCTTCTGGTCGCTGTGCTGGCTCGGCTTGCTGTCCTGGCTGGGAGCCGGGGCCTGGCTGCTGTTCATGATGGGTACTGGAGAAGCGGTTCATGAACCTCGCGAGCTGGCGCAGCGGCCTCCGGTGGGCCCATCGGTGACCACGGCAACAGCAACTCGCCAACTTGAACGACAACGGCACGCTGTGGATGAGATACGGCGCCGACCAGGCGAAGTACAATCAGCTCCTGTTCGATCTATCGAGGCGGCCTCGCGCGAGACGGCGCGCCTCATGCTGGGATGGACGAGCCTCAGACGCGCAGTGGCGCCGCCCGGACGCGTCTCCACAGGAAAGCTGGTTGCCCCAGCTGCGAAATCCCGCCTTGCGGCTCAGCGGTTTGACTCGCCAGTTGGCGGTTGCAACCATCCCGACAAGCACGGGAGGACATCGGCAATGGCGGGAGTGGAATGGAAGACCTCCACCGTGGAGGCCGGCGGGACCAAGGTGCACCTCAGGCGTGCCGGCAAGGGCCGTCCGCTCATGGTCCTGCATCACGAGACCGGCACTCTCGACGACCTGCCTTTCTACGATGCGTTGGCGGCAGATCATGACGTGCTGGTGCCGCATCATCCCGGCTACAGCCGGTCGGAGAGACCCGAGTGGATGCGCAGCGCGCGCGACATCGCTGTCGTCCATCGCAACCTTCTGAGCGAGCTCGCGGTCGGCAAGCCGGCGCTGGTCGGTCTGGGCTTCGGCGGCTGGATCGCGGCCGAGATGGCCACGATGGCGCCAGCCGACCTCTCGCACCTGGTGCTGGTCGGGGCCATGGGTCTCAAGCCGCCACAGGGCGACATTCTCGATCTCGCCATCACTGGCTATATCGACTATGCGCGCGCCGGCTTCCACGACCAGAAGGCGTTCGATCGCGTCTATGGCGCCGAGCCCTCGGTCGACCAGCTCGAGATGTGGGACATCTGCCGCGAGATGAGCTTCCGCATCGCCTGGAAGCCCTACATGTACAGCCAGACCTTGCCGCACCTGCTGAAGACCATGCGCGCGCCCGCGCTGGTGGTGTGGGGCGAGCACGACAAGGTGGTGCCCATGAGCGCCGGCAAGCGCTACGTTGAGGCTCTGCCCAACGCCAAGCTGGAGATCGTCAAGGCCAGCGGGCATGCCGTGGACATGGAGCAGCCCGAAGCCCTCGCCAAGCTGGTCAGCAACTTCATCGGTCGGGAGTAGACGCCATGCACCTGATGTATTTCACCGAGCAGCCCATGTCGGCCTACGACGAGAAGGCCGGCCGCGACTTCGGCGCCACGGCGCTGATGTTCCCCAACAAGCATTTCGACCCGGTCGCGGGCTCGCGGCTCTACAACAACTACATAGAGCAGTACATGCTGGCTGAGGAGGTCGGCATCGACGGCATCATGCTGAACGAGCATCACAACGCGCCGTTCTGCATGCAGGCCAAGGCAAACATCTTCGCCGCCATCCTCGCCGGCATGACCAAGGAGGTGAAGATCGTCATGCTGGGCAATCCGCTGCCGCTTGCGGAGAACCCGATCCGGCTCGCCGAAGAGCTCGCCATGATCGACATGATCTCCAAGGGCCGGCTGGTCTCGGGCTTCGTGCGCGGCGGCGGCCAGGAGCAGCTTGCCACCGGCGTCAACCCCGCCTTCAACCGTGAACGCTTCGAGGAGGCGCACGATCTGATCACGCAGGCCTGGACGAAGGCCGGCCCGTTCCGCTTCGAGGGCACGCACTACCAGCATCGCGTGGTGAACCCGTGGGCGGTGCCGCTGCAGAAGCCCTATCCGCGCGTCTGGATCCCGGGCGTGATCAGCAAGGAGACGATCGTGTGGGCCGCGCAACAGCGCTATCCCTACATCGCGCTGAACACCTCGATCGAGCAGACCAAGAAGATCTGGGAGCTCTACGACCAGGTGGCGCTGCAGTCGGGCTACGTCGGTGGACCGGAGAATCGCGGCTATCTGATCCAGGTCCATATCTCCGACAACGAGGACAAGGCGCGCGAGAACGCCAAGCAGTTCCGCTGGATGCAGGGCGAGTTCACCGGGCTCGCCCATCCGGTGTGGAGCACGCCGTCGGGCTACGGCTCGCCGACCAACCGCCGCGCGTTCGTCGAATTCGCCGCCGGCCGCGCCATCAATCCGCGCGGCAACACCAGCTTCGAGCAGCAGGTCGAGGACCTGCGCATCATCTACGGCACGCCCGACCAGGTGGTGGCGAAGCTGAAGCGCATTCTTGAGCAGACCCGTCCGGGCATCCTGGCGCTATGGGGCAACGACGGCTTCGTCAGCCAGGAGGATTCGCTCACCTGCATCCGGCTGATGGGCCAGGAGGTCTTCCCGGCTATCCGCGAGATCGCCAAGAGCCTCGACCTCAAGAGCCCGTTCGAAGCCAACGCACCGGTGCACCTGAAGTACTCGACCGATTTGAAGCCCGCCAAGGCGGCGGCAGCGGAGTAATCGCTGGGCGCGCGCCACTCCAGTGGTGCGTCATGTCTTCCGGACCGCCACTGGCGTGGCGCGCCCCCAGCAATGAAAGAGGGGAGAACCACCCATGATTCTCGGCGCATCCCTGCCGGTCGGTGACATCGGCACCGGCCCGTCCGTCCTGCGCGACTACGCGCAAGCCGCCGAGGGGCTGGGCTACACCTACCTCCTGGCGCCCGACCACGTGCTGGGCGGCAACCCCGGCGTCGACTACGGCGGCAAGCGCGTCGGCACCACGGCCACGGCCTATCACGATCCCTTCGTGGTGTTCGCCTTCCTCGCGGGCGTCACGAAGAAGATGGGCTTCGCCTCCGGCGTCGTGATCCTGGCGCAGCGCCAGGCCGCCCTCGTCGCCAAGCAGGCTGCTTGCCTCGACGAGCTGTGCGAGGGCCGTTTTCGCCTCGGCATCGGTGTCGGCTGGAACGAGATCGAGTTCCAGGGACTCGGCATGGACTTTCACACCCGCGGCAAGCGCTCGGCCGAGCAGGTGCGCTTCATGCAGGCGCTGTGGGCCGAGCCGCACGTCAAGTTCAAGGGCGAGTTCCACCAGCTCGACGACGGCGGCATCAACCCGCGGCCGAAGTCGGGCCGCGTGCCGATCTGGTTCGGCGGCCACGCCGAGGCGACCTTCCGGCGCACCGCAAAGTACGGCGACGGCTTCATGCCGCTGCAGTATCCGGCGGGCGACGCCGCGCTCAGGGCGTTCGACAAGCTGCGCGGCCTGATAAAGGCGGAGGGCCGCGACCCGGCCTCGGTCGGGCTGGAGGTCTGGGTCTCGCCCGGGATCGGCACGCCCGACGACTGGCGCAAGGAATTCGCCTTCTGGAAGAACGCGGGCGTGACCCACGTCACCGCCCATACGACCTACGTCAGCAACCATCACAAGCGCATTGCCGGCAAGAGCTACGCCGACCATCTCGACGCCATCACGCGCTATCGCAAGGCCGTCGCCGACCTTCTATAAGGTCTTGAAAGAGGGGAGGACCGGATGGCCATCGCATTCACGGTCAACGGCGAGCCGAAGCGCGTCGAGGTGGCGGAGTCGGCAACGCTCCTCGACGTCCTGCGCAATCATCTCGGCCTGATGGGCACGCGCTACGGCTGCGGCCTGGAGCAGTGCGGCAGCTGCATGGTGCTGGTCGACGGCCAGCCGACCCATGCCTGCACCCGCGAGGTCGGCACGGTGGCCGATCGCAGGATCACGACCGTCGAAGGGCTGGGCACGCCGGCCAAGCCGCATGCCCTGCAACAGGCGTTCCTCGACGAGCAGGCCGGCCAGTGCGGCTATTGCCTGAGCGGCATCGTCATGTCGGCCAAGGCGCTGCTCGACCGCAACCCCACGCCCAGCCGCGGCGACGTCGTCGCCGCCCTCGACCGGCATCTCTGCCGCTGCGGCGCGCACCAGCGCATCCTGCGCGCGGTCGAACGTGCCGCGGCCACGCTACGCAATGGAGGCCGGGCATGAACGTGCGTCCGCTGCCGGCAAGCCTGATCGACAATCCGCGGCTCGACCGCTGGATCCATTTCCAGCCCGACCGCACGGTGCGCATTGCCACCGGCAAAGTGGAGATGGGGCAGGGCGTCGTCACCGCCATTGGCCAGATCGCCGCCGAGGAGCTCGACCTGCCGCTCGATCGCGTCGTCGTGTTGTCGGGCGACACGATCAACGGGCCGGACGAGCTCTACACGACATCGTCGCTATCCGTCGAAGTGTCCGGCGGCTCGGTGCGCCTGGTCTGTGCCGAGGTGCGCGCCAAGGCGCTGGAGCGCGCAGCGCTTCGCCTCAACTGCAGCCGCGACGATCTCACCGTCGTCGATGGCCAGTTCCTGCAGAACGGCGCCACGACGGGACAGGACTACTGGACGGTCGCGGGCGAGATCGATCTGACACAGGCCGTGACCGGGAGCGCGCCGGTGAAGCCGGCGTCATCGTATCGCGTCGTCGGCAAGAGCGTGCCGCGCATCGACCTGCCGGCCAAGCTGAGCGGTGCCGCCTTCGTGCACGACATGCTGCCCAAGGACGTCCTGCACGCCCGCACGCTGCGGCAGCCCAATCGCGGCGCCACCCTGGTGTCGCTCGACGAGGCCGCCATCCGCCGGGCGGCAAAGGGCGAGCTGCAAATCGTCCGCGAAGCCAACTTCGTGGCCTTCGTCAGCCCGGTTGAGGGCGTCGCCCACGCGGCCGCCGCTGCCGCGCCGGCACACGCCAGGTGGGACAACGTTCGCCGCCTCGACGCCGCACAGCAGGAAGCGGCCTGGCTGCGAGGCCAGCCGAGCGACGATCGGCGCATCGGCGCCTGGCCTGCGCCGGCGATACCACCCGAGCGTCTTGCCCAGATCACGATCTCGCGGCCCTACATTGCGCACGCGTCGATGTCGCCGTCCTGCGCGCTCGCCGAGTTCCGCGACGGGCATCTGACGGTGCGCTCCCACGGCCAGGGCATGCATCCGCTTCGGAAGAACCTCGCCGCCGTGCTCGGACTGCCGGTCGAGGCGATCACGGCCCAGCACCTGCACGGCGCCGGCTGCTACGGCCACAACGGCGCCGACGATGCCGCCCTCGACGCCGCACTGGTCGCCATGCGCATGCCTAACCGCTGGATCCGCCTGCAATGGCGCCGCGAGGAAGAGTTCGGCTTCGAGCCGGTCGGTCCCGCCATGCTGGTGACGCTGCATGTCGATCTCGACGAGCGCGGTCGCCCCGCCGACTGGACGACCGAGATCTGGAGCCCCACCCACGTCCAACGACCCGGCACCGGCAGCGGCTACCTGCTGGCGTCGGAGGCTCTGGCCGATCCGCCGCCCGAGATCGCGCCGTTCGATCCGTCGGAAGAGCGCGGCGGCGGCGGCACGCGCAACGCCGTGCCGCTCTACGACGTGCCGGCGCATCGCATCCTGCACCATCTCGTGATGCGTCCGCCGGTGCGCACCTCGGCGCTGCGCGGACTGGGCGCGCTGCCCAATGTCTTCGCCATCGAATCGCTGATCGACGATCTCGCGTTGCGCGCCGGCGAAGATCCCGTGGCCTACCGGTTGTCGATCCTGTCCGAGCCGCGCGCGCGACGCCTCGTCGAGCTGGTGGCCGAGCGCGCCGGCTGGGCCTCGCGCGGTCCGTCCGGCACCGGCAAGGGCCTCGGCTTGTCGGTTGCTCGCTACAAGAACCGCGCCGCCTATGCCGCCGTGGCGGCCGCCGTCACCGTGCAGGAGACGGTGAAGGTCGACCGCGTCTGGTGCGTCGCCGATGCTGGCCTGGTGGTCAATCCCGACGGCGCCCGCAACCAGCTCGAGGGCGGCATCGTCCAGGCTGTGAGCTGGACGCTGAAAGAGCAAGTGAAGCTCGACCCCGAAGGCATCGCCTCGCGCGACTGGGACAGCTACCCGATCCTGCGCTTCAGCGAGGTGCCCGAGATGCAGGTCGAGTTCGTCGACGGCGCCGGCAATCCGACCCTGGGCGTCGGTGAGTGCACGGTCGGCCCGACCGCCGCCGCCATTGCAAATGCCGTGAACCACGCGCTGGGCGTGCGCATTCACGACATGCCGCTCACTCGCGAGCGAATCATGGCGGCGTTGCTCAAGGTGTAAACGGAGCTGTGCTGCATGCGGCCCGCAACAATCCGAAAATTCGGGACCATCATGACGTTCCGCGCTTGCGGCGCAACGCTCGCGGCCATAGCTGAATACAAGGAGCGTCCCTGCTATTTTCCGCCGGCGAAGACCGCTGGTGAAGATGAGGAGAAGTCGTCGATGCGCGTGCTGGCCGTGTTGCTCGTCCTGTTTAGCTTGGCAGGGCTTGTCATCCCCGCGATGGCACAGCAGCCACAACAGCAGCAGCCCTTGGGCTCAGGGTCAGGGTCAGGGTCAGGGGCGGGGTCCGGGTCAGGGTCGCAAACCGGCCCGGGGCAGCGCCATCCGGGAGACTATTGCACGCGGCACTGCCGCCCCAATGAAATCCCGTGCGGCCGTGGATGCATACCGGCAAAAGGGAAATGCTCACAGAAGGTCACCACGACCTGCCCGGGCAAGCCTTGATCTGAGGTTTCAAGCCGCCGCCTGAATCGCCGTCGGTCCGTCGCCGGCCAGCGTCGTGCGGCGCATGTCGCGCGGCTCGTTGGCCGGGAACGGCCGGGCGCGGTGCATGGTCTGCCGGTTGTCCCACATCACGAGGTCGCCGACCTGCCATTTGTGGGTGTAGACGAACTCGCGCTGAGTGGCGTGCTCGATCAGGTCGCGCAGGTAGCCGCGCGCCTCGGGCATCGGCCAGCCGACGATGTTGCCGGCATGCGAGGAGAGATAGAGCGACTTGCGCCCCGTCACCGGATGGACGCGCACCATGCATTGCCGCACCGGCCGGAAGCGTTCGCGCTCCTCGTCGGTGAAGTCGTAGAACCCGATGATCTGACGCGAGTACATCTGCGAATGCTCGCAGACCATGTTCTCGACCTCGGCCCTGGTCTCGTCGTCCAGTGCATCGTAGGCCGCGCGCATGTCGGCGAACTGGGTGTTGCCGCCCTTGGACGGGATCGAGATCGCATGCAGCAGCGAGTACTTGGCCGGCACGACCTTGAACGAGGAATCGGAGTGCCACAGCCGGTTGCCGATGGCGAACAGGCGTCGGCGGTCGTCGCGCTTGAAGGGCGTGTTGTCCTTGTCGAGGTTGGAGACGTCGGCAAAGGTCGTCGGCAGGCGGTATTCGTTGGCGGCGCGCAGGCTGGTGCCGATCGCATGCTCGATCTCGCCCAGGCTCCGCGTGAAGGCGAGCTGCTGCTCGTCGTTGATCTTCTGGTCGCGAAACACCAGGACGGCGTACCGGTCCATGCCGGCATGTATCGCCGCGGCTTCTTCCCTGGTCAGCGGGCGGCGCATGTCGATGCCGTCGACCGCGCCTGCGAAGCACGGCCCGACCTGGCGGATGGAGACGACCATCTCTTTCCTCCTCTAACGC
>JAEZIF010000211.1 GCA_023416135.1 Pseudomonadota bacterium | reverse complement strand
GCGTGGTCGCGACGCTCGAGAGCAAGGGGATGAAGGTCAACAAGGTGGCCGACATGGCTCCCTTCCGCGAATCGGTGAAGCCGGTCTACGAGCAGTTCAAGGTGTCGATCGGGCCGGACATCATGGAAGACGTGCTCACGGCGGTTAAGTAGGCGATGGCGGCGGAGTCCGCGGGCGGACGACCGGCGATCGAGGCTATCCGGCGCATCGTCCGCGCCGTCGCCTGGCTGCTGCGGGCAAGCCTGATCGCCGCCGCGGCGGTGATGCTGGCCTGCATCGCGATCCAGGTCGTCATGCGCTACGTGTTCGGAAAGACGCCCTCGTGGTCCGAGGAGGTGGCGATCCTGATGTTCGCCTGGACCACGCTGGGCGGCCTGGCGCTCGGGATCCACGAAGGCTTCCATGTCCGGCTGACGGTGGCGCTGGACGCGCTGCCCGTCGCGGGACGCGCCTGGGCGGAGCGCGGCATCGACCTGATCGCGGCCGTGTTCGGCGGCTGCCTCGTCTGGTCGGGGCTTCGCTTCGTCGAGTTCACGCGCGGGTCGGTGTCGGCGGCGATCGCCTATCCCATCGAAATCGTGAACGGCATGGCCCCGCTCGCCGGCGCGCTGGTCTGCCTCTTCGCGGCCATGCGCATCGTGGCCGGCGCTGCCGGCGCACAACAGGCTGGAGCGTCGCCCCCGCCATGAGCGCCAGCGCGATCGTGCTGGTGGCCACCTTCGTCGGGCTGGCCGCGATCAGCGTGCCCTTCGCCATCGCCATCGGCCTCGCGACCATGGCCGTGGTGGTGGTGGCGGACATCGAGCCGGCCTTCTTCGCGCAGCAGATGGTCACCGGCTCGCAGTCCTTCAGCCTGCTCGCGATCCCGCTTTTCATGCTGGCCGGCGAGCTGATGACGGCAGGCGGGCTGTCGGGCCGCCTCGTCCACGCGGCCGGCGTGCTGGTGCGGCACCGCACGGGCGGCCTCGCCATGGTGACGGTGATCGCGTCGGCCGTGTTCGCCGCCATCTCCGGCTCGGCGCCGGCGACCACGGCGGCGATGGGGTCGATCATGATCCCGGCCATGATCCGCGCCGGCTACGACAAGGCCTTTGCCACCGCGGTCGCGGTCAGCTCGGGCGTGCTGGGGCCGCTGATCCCGCCGTCAATCGCCTTCGTCATCTGGGGCGTCATCGCCGAGCAGTCGATCGGGCGGCTGTTCCTGTCCGGCGTGGTGCCCGGGCTCGCGATCGCCGCCGGCCTGCTGGTCGTCTGCTACTTCCATGCGCGCCGCCACAAGGTGCCGCTGGAGGAGCGCGCCACCTGGCGCGAGACGGCCACGGCGTTCCGGGACGCCAAATGGGCGCTGATGTCGCCGGTCATCGTGCTGGGCGGCATCTACGGCGGGGTCTTCACGCCGACCGAGGCGGCGGGGGTGAGCTGCATTTATGCCATCCTGGTGGGCCTGCTGGTCGAGCGGCAGCTCACGCTGCGCGGGCTTCCGGCCCTGTTCCTGCGCGCGGTGCGGACGTCGGCCATGGTGACGGCGATCGTCGCGGTGTCGACCGGCTTCGGCGTGCTGGTGGCGCAGGACCAGATCGCGGTGAAGTTCGCCGAATGGCTCGCCGCCAGCGTCGACCAGCGCTGGATCGCCCTGGCCGGCCTCAACACCGTCTTCTTCCTGCTCGCCGCCGTGATGGACGAGATCGCCATCATGGTGATCTTCGGCCCGATGCTGATCGCCATCGCCAGCCGCTTCGGGGTCGATCCCGTCCATTTCGGCGCGATCATCGTCACCAACGTGGCCATCGGCATGGCGGCGCCGCCGATCGGCTACTGCCTCTTCATCGGCATGGCGATCAGCGGGCTGAGCCTCGGGGCGGTCTCGCGCCGGATATGGCCGATGATCCTGGTGATGCTGATCGTGCTGTTCCTGACGACCTACGTGCCCCAGTTCGCGCTGTTCCTGGCGAGGTGAGCGAGAGGATGCCGACCGGCTCTGCCGTAGCAGCCTATTTCGGACCTGGCGGCGGCGACACCAGGCCGGTTGCGATCAGTCCCTTGAGCAGTGCCACGGCGCCACATTGCCGGGATTCGGCATTGGCTTCGAACTTGCCGTCGGCAACGTAGCGGCCCTTTGCATAAAGGTCGGTGCACGACCAGACATACGGCGAATGGATGCCGTATTGCCGATACCCGAGACCGTTGTAGCGTTCCCAGGCAACGAGCATCCCGGCAATGCTCCAATCGTTCCACTTGTCGTAGCGACTGACCGCGATGGCATCCATCGCGCTCTCTTCCCAGCTGAACGGCGGCTTGCCCTGAGCCGGCCGCCCCGCCGGCACGCGAACCGTGCGGCCGGTCAACGGATCGCCATTGTGCAGATGAGCGTCGAACCTGAAGTCGGCTTCCAGGCCATGGATGATCGCCAGGAAGTACCAGGGCATCGTCATCGACTTCGTGATGCCCTCGTAGCGGGCGCGATTGCCCAGGATCTTCCTGACGCTCTGCGCGACCACGTCCTGGCGGGCCGGGAGCACCTTCGCGGCATCGAAGCGCTGCTGGTACTCCTGGCGGAGCAATCGCGAGAGGACGGCGTTCTCGTACTCGAGCTGCGCGACCTGGCT
>JAEZIF010000188.1 GCA_023416135.1 Pseudomonadota bacterium | reverse complement strand
GCCATGTCGTCCGGTTCATCGAAACAGCTCCCTGGAGCCGTTCTAAAACCGGACAACTCGTGTGCTACCTAACCCGGACAACTCATGTGCTTACGACACGAGCTCGAACGGCTTGTTGGCTTTCCAGTCGGCGCTCTTATGGTGGTAGTAGGCGCGCAGGAACGCGTGCACTCCCTGTTTCGCCTTCCACATGTTCTCGTTGGCCGGTCGCGTCGAGTAATACCATTGGTAATGCTTGCGCGGCCGCGGCAGCGTCGCCATCGCGGCGTGGATGTCGTAGCCCTTGGCCGTGGCGGGCTTGTCGGCCGTGTCGAAAGGGATGGCCGGTGGACCGCCGAACGGCGCACTCATCAGCACCAGGCGCCGGAAGATGTCCGGCCGGATCAGCGCGGCGTAGGCAGCCACCGAGGCGCCGAAGTCATGACCGACGACCGCCTCCGCCGTCCGATGTCCGAGGGCGAACAGCACGCCGATGGCATCGCGCACCAGGTTCATGAACCGGAAGGCCGAGAGATCGCCGTCGTAGTCGGCATCCCATCCCGTCGTGCGACCGTAGCCGCGCTGGTCGGGCGCGATGGCGTGATAGCCGGCGGCGGCAAGCGCCGGCATCACCTTGCGCCAGCTGTAGGCGAGCTCGGGAAAGCCATGCAGCAGCAGCACGGCGGGCCGGCCCTTTGCTTCGAAGCCGGCCTCGAGCACATGGATGTCGAGGCCGTTGATGCCGGGAAGGATGCGGGCGCGGACGCCAGCAGGAAGCACGGAGGAGGCAAGCGGTTGCATGCCCGCAGCCTACGTGACCCTCCCTGCGAAGGGCAGTCCTAAAGCTCCGGCGTCCTATTGTTCGGGCAGGCCGTCGGCGCAGCCATTGGCGGCGGTCGCGGTCGGCGCATTGCCCGTCGAGTTGCATGCTTCCCGCGAAGCACGGGCAACGCGCGCCTCGCTGTAGGCGATGTCCGGCTCGCCTCGGTCGAACGCCTTGGCGGCGTTCAAGACGCATTGCTCGAACGTTCGCGTTCCGGGCGTGACCTCATACTCGAGGCAGGCATGCTCGGCAAAGGCCAAAGCCTGACCCGACTGGGCGTCGACTTGTTCGCGAGAGGCGATGGCGGCCATCGTCAGGCCGCCTACCGCGAGGATGAGCAGGTTGTAGCGTAGCACGGCCTTCCTCCTTTCCAGTCCGTTGCTTCGTCAAGAGAGCAACGCCGGGTAGCAGGGCCAGTTACCGTTGCGAATGAAGCTCTAAATGCCCGCTACGGATGATCAGCAATCTGCGGTCCATAATCAGGCGTTGCCGCGTCAGCGTGCACCATCAGCCCACGCGCATATGTCTCGCGTTCGAAACAGGTCTGGAAACCCGTCGTCTGTGGCTGCAGGCCATAGCCCAGGCAAGCCTCGCGGGCGCTGGCGGCCACTCGGGCGAAGCTGCGCGCCAGCCCAGGCTCGCCCCAATACAAGGCGCGGGTCGCCTGCGACAGGCAATACTCATAACCGTCGCCGTTCGGTGAGACACCCTGCTCGCGACAGATACGCTGAGCCTGGCTTTCCGCAGAGGCGGGCGGTATCGGCGGCACGAAGGCCACGAAGGCGCCGAGAGTCAAGGCGCCACCGAGCGCCATGGCGGCGTGCACCCGGCTGTTGGTCATGGTTGGCTCCCAAGGTCTGTTACCTGACAAACGCAGTTCTGCGTGTCCTGGTTGCCCCTTGGATACAAACTCACCCACATTGGCGCCGCAATTCGCTGGGGGCGGCGCGGCGTCTAATAGCTCTTCGGCAGGCCCAGCACGCGCTCCGCCACGTAGCACAGGATCAGCTGCTCGCTGACCGGCGCGATGCGCGCGATCAGGACCTCGCGCAGGAAGCGTTCCACGTGGAACTCCTTGGCATAGCCGTAGCCGCCATGGGTCAGGATCGCCCGCTCGCATGCATCGTAGGCGGCACGCGCGCCGAGATACTTCGCCGAGTTGGCCTCCGCGCCGCATTCCTTGCCGATGTCGTAGAGCCATGCCGCCTTGAAGGCGAGCAGGTTGGCGGCTTCGAGCGCCATCCAGCTCTCGGCCAGCGGATGCTGGATCGCCTGGTTCTTGCCGATCGGCCGGCCGAACACAATGCGCTCCTTGGCGTACTGCGTGGCCTTGGCAAGCGCTGCCTTGCCGATGCCGATCGCCTCCGCCGCGATCAGCACGCGCTCGGGGTTCAGCCCGTGCAGCAGGTAATGGAAACCCTTGCCTTCCTCGCCGATGCGGTCCTCGAGCGGAACCTTGAGGCCGTCGATGAATACCTGGTTGGTGTCGATCGCCTTGCGCCCCATCTTGTCGATCTCGGTCACCTCGATCTTGGAGCGGTCGAAGTCGGTGTAGAACAGCGACAGGCCGTCGGTCGGCTTCTTGCACTTCTCCTTGGGCGTCGTGCGCGCGATCAACAACATCTTGTCGGCGACAGAGGCCGTGGTGGTGAAGGTCTTCTTGCCGTGGACGATGTAGCCGTTGCCGTCGCGCTCGGCCTTGGTATCGAGCGCCGTGGTGTTCAACCCCGCGTCCGGCTCGGTGACGGCGAAGCAGCCCTTGATCTTGCCCTTGATGATGTCGGGCAGGATGCGCTTCTTCTGCTCCTCGGTGCCGAACACCACGATCGGGTTGGGTCCGAAGATATTGAGATGGATCGCCGAGGCGCCCTGAAGGGCCGCGCCGGATTCAGCGACCGTCTGCATCAAGAGCGCCGCCTCGGTGATACCGAGCCCCGCGCCGCCATATTCCTCGGGCATGGCGATGCCCAGCCATCCGGCATCGGCCATCGCGCGATAGAAGTCGTCGGGGAAGCCGCCTTCCTTGTCCTTCTTCAGCCAGTACCTGTCGTCGAACTGGGCACAGAGCTTGGCGACGCTGTCCTTGATGGCGATCTGGTCTTCTGAGAACGCGAAATCCATGATGATGCCTTAGCGATTCGCTGCCAGGAACGACAGCATGATGCGGTTGAATTGATCCGGCCGCTCGACATTGGGCAGGTGGCGCGCGGCGGCGATGCCTTCGTATCGCCCGCCCGGGATCTTGGAGGCGATGAGCTGGTTGCGGTCGGGCGGCGTACCCTGGTCCTCGTCGCCGCAAATGACCAGCGTCGGGATCTTGATGGTGGGCAGGCGGTCCAGGTAGTCGAAGTTCTGGATCGCCGACATGCAGCCCGCCGAGCCTGCGGGCGTGGTGTTGCTGATCGTATCGCGGACCTCGCGCCAGCGCACCGGATTCACCTTCTTGAACTCGTCGGTAAACCAGCGCTCCATCGTGCCGTCGGCCAGCGCCGCCAGTCCCTTGGTCCGCACGGTCGCCTTGCGCTCTTCCCAGGTGCCCGCGGAACCGGGCGGCGTAGACGGCTGGGTGTCGCAGAGCGTCAGCGACAGCAGGCTGCCGGGGTTCGCCAGCGCGAAGCCCTGGCCGATCATGCCGCCGATCGACAGGCCGATGTAATGCACTTTCTTGATCTCGAGCACGTCGAGCGCGCCCTTCACGTCGGCCGCCAGCGCATCGATCGTGTAGTCGCCGTCGACCGGCGCGCTGCCGCCATGGCCGCGCATGTCGAGTCGCAGCACACGATAGCCCGCCGCCAGCAACGGCACCATCTGCTCGACCCACATGCCGCCGTCGGCGTTCAGCGAATGGGTGAAGCACACCGTCGGCGCGCCCTGCGGGCCGGCGAGATCGAAGTAGGTTTTCCGTCCGTTGAGAGAGAGCAGCATTGGTTGGTCTCCAAACTTGCTGTTATCCCGAGCGAAGCGAGGGACCTTTCCCGCTGCCCGAAAAGCCCCTCGCTTCGCTCGGGGTGACAGCGGGTTACATTGCCGAGATCCCGCCGTCGATCACGACTTCCGAGCCTGTCATGAAGCTCGATTCGTCGGAGGCGAGGAAGACCAGGGCCCAGCCGACTTCCTCGGGCCGGCCGAGCCGGCCGATCGGCACCTGCCGGCCGAGCTTCTGCTGCATCACCTCGTTGCCGAAGCGGTCGCGGTACTTGTCGAGGATCGGCGTATCGATGAACGTCGGATGTACCGAGTTGCAGCGGATGTTGTAGCCCGACTTGGCGCAATGCAGCGCCACCGACTTGCTGAGCAGGCGCACGCCCGCCTTGGCCGAGTTGTAGGCCGCCATGTTGGCGCCGGCGATGATGCCGGAAATCGACGAGATGTTGATCACCGAGCCGCCCAGACGTTGCGTATGCTTCTTGATCTCGGCAACGCCGTGCTTGCAACCCAGGAACACGCCGTCGAGGTCGATGGCGTGGACCCTGCGCCACTCCTCGAGCTGGATTTCCTCCACCGTCTTGCTGAGGCCGATGCCGGCCGAGTTCAGGAGCACGTGGAGCGCACCGAACTTGTCGACCGCCTCCTGGATGGCCGCCTTCCAATTGTCCTCGCTGGTGACGTCGAGCTTCACGAAGTGCCCGGCCGAGCCCAGCTTGTCCGCCACCGCCTTGCCACGGTCGGCGGCGATGTCGGCGACCACGACCTTGGCGCCTTCCTGCGCCATCAGGGCAGCAGCGTTGGCACCCAGGCCCGATGCGCCCCCGGTGATCAGCGCCACCTTGCCTGCAAGGCGATCGGTCATGTCTTCTTCCTTCCTACTCTGGCTTCACGATGGGCGATATAGCTCGTCGCCGCCACGATGATCGCAGCGCCAACGAACGTCCAGCCGTCCGCCGTCTTGCCCCAGAGCGCCACGTCCGACAAGGCGGCCCACACGATGCCGAGGAAGGTGATGGGTTGCAGGGCGGAAATGTCGAGCAGTCGATAGGCCCAGGTGACGAAGAAGTAGCCCAGGGTGCCGAAGAAGCCGGAGGCCAGGAACCACAAGAGCTGCTCGCCCGTCGGCGTCTGCCAGAGCCACAGGCCGAACGGCGCGAAGCAGATGGCGCCGACCACGCTTTGCCAAAGGACGACCACTTCGGGCCGATCGCGGCCGGCGACGACCTTGGCGAAGAGGTTGGAACCGGCAATCAGCGGTACGGCGATCATCATCATGACGATGCCGGGGTTCATCGCGACCAGGCCCGGCCGCACGATCACCAGCATGCCGAAGAAGCCGACGGCGACTGCGGCCCAGCGCCGCCAGTGCACCTTCTCGCGCAGGAAGAGCACGGCACCCAGGGTGACGAAGATCGGGCCGGTGAAGCCCAGCGCCGCCATGGTGGCGAGCGGCAGCCATGCGACCGCCTCGTACCACAGGCCATAGCCTGGCGTGTGGAACAGGCCGCGCAGACAGTGCAGCTTGAGGTTGCGCGTGCGCATGCCGTTCGGGCCGGCGCGCCACAGCATGTACGGCGCGATCAGCGCGACGCCGGCGACCCAGCGGCCCCACGAGACGAGGAGCGGCGGCAGCTCGCTCGCCAGCTCCTTTGCCGACACGTTGAGGAAATTGAAGAACACGCCCGCCACCACGGCGAGGAAGAAGCCGCGCGCCACGCGCGACGGGATCAACCGCGAGAGCGAATCGGACGCGTCTGGGGCGGGCGCGGACATGGCTTTCGGGATTGCCCGCCGCCGCGCGACGGTCAAGCGACCGGTTTCGCAGCGACGGCACCGTCGATTGTTTTCGCGTCCGCTTTCGTTAGGTTCGGGCTCCCGAAAAACGGGGAAGGGATGGTTCAATGCTGCGTTTCATCATGTCCGTGTTCGTCACCGGTGCCGTCGCACTGTCGGGGCAGGCCTCGGCACAGGAAGCCTATCCGAACCGCACGGTGCGCTGGGTGGTGCCTTTTCCGGCCGGCGGGCCGACCGACACGCTGTCGCGCGTGCTGACGGCGCGGCTGGCCGACATGTGGAACCAGAGCGTCGTCGTCGAGAACAAGGGCGGCGCCTCGGGCGCCATCGGCACCGATTTCGTCGCCAAGGCGCCGCCGGATGGCTACACGCTGATGCTGGGCACGCAGAGCACGCACGTCTCGAACCAGATCTTCTTCCCGAACTTGCCCTACGACCCGCTCAAGGACTTCCAGCCGCTGTCCCTGATCGGCACGGCCTGCATGGCCCTGGTGGTCGCCCCCAACATACCGGTCAATACGCCCCGGGAACTGGTCGAGTGGGCCAAGAAGCAGAGCGGCGGCATCGACTATGCTTCGGCCGCGCCGGGAAGCTCCCAGCACGTCGCCGCCGAGTTGATGGTCAAGCGCGCCGGTATCAAGGCGACGCACGTCCCCTATCGCGGCAGCGCGGCCGCCATGCCCGACCTGATGACTGGCCGGGTCTCCTTCATGTTCGACAACCTGCCCTCGGCGCTGCCGGCGGCGAAGGCAGGCAAGGTCAAGGCGCTGGCGCAGACCTGCGCCAAGCGGTCTCCCTCGGCAC
Source organism: Pseudomonadota bacterium (assembly GCA_023416135.1). Classification (GTDB taxonomy): domain Bacteria; phylum Pseudomonadota; class Alphaproteobacteria; order Reyranellales; family Reyranellaceae; genus Reyranella. The sequence goes on along the minus strand of JAEZIF010000188.1, from coordinate 3,473 downwards.
CCGACCTGCCGACTATGGAGGAATCGGGCTTCCCCGACTTCGCCATCGAGGGCTGGTACGGCATCTTCGCGCCGGCCAAGACGCCGCGGCCGATCGTCGACAAGCTTTCCGCAGACATCAACAAGGCGCTGCTCGAGCCGGCATCGATGGAGCGGTGGAAGACGTTGGGCTTCGATCCGCTCGGCAGCACGCCCGAAGTTCTCGCCGAGCGCCAGAAGGCGGACCTCGCCTACTGGAAGAAGATGATCGACTACACCGGCATCAAAGTGGAGTAAGCGTACCATGGCATATGACATCAAGATCGTCGGCGGCGAGATCGTCGACGGCACCGGCGCCCCGCGCCGCCGCGGAGACGTCGGCATCAAGGACGGCAAGGTCGTGGCGCTGGGCGACGTGCCCGGCCCGGCCGACCGCACCATCGATGCCGGCGGCCAGGTCGTGGCCCCGGGCTTCGTCGACATCCACACGCACTACGATGCGCAGGTGCTTTGGGATCCCATGCTCACCATCTCGCCGTGGCACGGCGTCACCACGGTGGTGGTCGGCAATTGCGGATTCGGCATCGCGCCGACGCGGCCGGAACATCGCGGCCTGATCCTGCGCACGCTGGAGCGGGTCGAGGCCATGAGCCTTGCCGCGCTGGAGGCGGGCATCGGCGCCGACTGGCCCTTCGTCAGCTTCCCGGAATACATGGACGCCGTGGCGGCGCGCCCGCTCGGCATCAACGTCGCGGTCCTGTTCGGACACACGCCGCTGCGCCTGTCGGTGATGGGCGAGGAAGCCACCGAGCGCGCCGCGCGGCCCGACGAGATCGCCACCATGAAGCGGCTGACGGCCGAGGCGATGGATGCCGGCGCCGTTGGATTTGCCACCTCGGTGTCCAAGATCCATATCGGCTATTCCGGCCGGCCGGTGCCGAGCCGCCTGGCCGATTTCGGCGAGATGCTCGAGATCGCCGACGCCGTCGGCAAGTCGGGCCACGGCATCATCCAGTACAATGTCGGCCGCGACCCGCGTTGGGAGGAGTACGAGGCGCTGCACGCCAAGTCCGGCCGGCCGCTGGTCTGGACGGCGCTGCTGGCTGGAGCGCTGGGACCGAACTCGCACCGTCCGCAGCTCGCCAAGGCGGGCGAGCAGATCGCGCGCGGCCTGCCGATCTACCCGCAGGGCGCCTGCCGGCCGATCCAGATCGAGTTCGACTTCCATTCGCCGGTCGTGTTCGACACCTGGGCGTCGTTCGAGGCGATGCGTGCGGCGCCGGACGACGCGGCGCGGCGCAAAGTCTACGCCGATCCCGCCTTCCGGGCGCGCGTGAAACGGCAGGCCGACGGACGTGGCCCCGACGATGCGACCTTCATGGGCAAGGAGCTCGAAGGCGATACGCGCCGCGCGACCTTCCGCAGCTATGTCATCGCCCATGCCAAGGATCCGTCGATGAAGGAGCGCACCCTCGTCGACGTCGCGAAGGAACGCGGCATGCATGCCGTAGACCTGATGTTCGACCTCGCGCTGGAGGATCTCGACACCCGCATGCGCGCCTCGCTGCTCAACTTCGTCGAGGACGAGGTGCGCGAGATCATCAAGGACCCCAATGTCATCATCGGGCTGGGGGACGGCGGCGCCCATCTCAGCCAGCTCTGCGACGCCTGCTATTCGACGCACCTGTTGGGACACTGGGTGCGCGAGGACGGGGCTCTGACGCTGGAGCAGGCCGTCCATCGCCTGACCGGCGCGACGGCGGCGCTGTTCGGCCTGAACGACCGTGGCCGCCTCGCTGTCGGACTGCCGGCCGACATCGTGGTGTTCGATCCCGCCACCATCGGCGCCTCGCCGCTCGAGCGGGTCAACGACCTGCCGGCCGGCGAAGACCGGCTGATTTCCCACCCGCGCGGCATCCATGCCGTGATCGTCAATGGCGAGCCCCTGCCGCCGCCCGGCCAGGCGCCGGCGCGGCCCAGCGGACGGCTGTTGCGCCAGCGCGCGGGGGCGTAGACTGGGGGGCCATCTGGAGGTCCGCTTATGGATAGCATCGTGCAGTCACGCACCCTCGATCCCAGGCCGATCGCGCCGTCGCTGTTCGCGCACTTCGTGCTGCGCTCGTCGAACATGGCGAAGATGGTCGACTGGTACTGCACCGTGCTCGACATGCATGTCGTGCAGCGCAACGACTTCATCTGCTTCATGACCTACGACGACGAGCACCATCGGCTGGCGGTGGTGAACGTCGAGGGCCTGCACGAGCCCGACGACAAGGCGTGGGGCCTGGCGCACGTCGCCTACACGTTCCGCGACATAGGCGAGCTGCTGTCGACCTGGCGTCGCCTGAAGGACGAGGGGATCGAGCCCTACCGGCCGATCCATCACGGCCCGACGATCTCGCTGTACTACCGCGATCCTGACGGCAATTCAGTGGAGCTGCAGGTCGATCGCTACAAGACGAAGGAAGAGTGCTCGGCCTATTTCACGACCGACGCCTTCCGCAAGAATCCCATCGGGGTGGCGTTCGATCCCGCGGCCCTGGCCGCCGCCTACGAAGCGGGCATGCCCGAGGTTGACCTGATGAACATCCCCGACGGTCCGCCGGCGCCGCTCGGTTCGGCCCGGCGCTGAGCGCGTCGCCAGGCTTCAGAAAAGCCAGACCAACGCGACGACGCCCATCGCCACGATGGCGGCCGACGTCGCCACCATGATGCGCGTCGAGGGGCGGTAGGCTTCGGCGTCGATCGAGCGGCTGACGCGCAGATAGTGCCAGAGCGCGCCGACCATCATCACGATGCCCAGCACGACGAGGCCGGCGCCGAGCGCTGCGACGTGGCGGTTGGCGGCGAGGCGCACCTCCGGCACGGCCTGGTTGATCTCCATTAGGAACAGGCTGAAGCGGTTGATCGCCACCCCGAATGCGATCACCGCGATGGACGTTCTGATCCAGGCCAGCAGGGTCCGTTCGTTGGCGAGGTGATCGCTGACATGGCGGTTCAGGGGATTGTCCACTGTAGCCTCCCGGCACAAAGAAGAAGGGCGCGAACCCGCAGGATCGCGCCCTGTTTCCTGCCGTCAAGGATGGCTTAGTTGTACTTGGCGATCTCCATGCGGCCGACCTGGTCGCGATGGACCTCGTCCGGGCCGTCGGCCAGGCGCAGCGTGCGCTGGTGGGCGTACATGCTGGCCAGCTTGAAGACCTGGCTGACGCCGCCCGCGCCGTGCAGCTGCAGGCAGCGGTCGACGACCTTCGAGCTGATGTTGGGCACCGCCACCTTGATCATCGCGATCTGCTGGCGGGCTTCCTTGTTGCCGTACTTGTCCATCGCCCAGGCGGCCTTCAGCACCAGCAGGCGGGCCATGTCGATCTCCATGCGCATGTCGGCGACATGGGCCTTGGTGACGCCCATCTCCGAGATGCGCTGGCCGAAGGCGACGCGGCTCTTGGCGCGCTTGATCGCCATCTCGAGCGCGCGCTCGGCGACGCCGATGGC
>JAEZIF010000163.1 GCA_023416135.1 Pseudomonadota bacterium | reverse complement strand
GGTTGTTGCCGACGCGGATGGTGCCGACCACGCCGGTCTTGCCGATGCCGGTCGTGACCTCACAGCCCCACTCCTTGAGCCTGGTCGCCACGATCTTCGACGTCCGCTCCTCCTCGAAGCCGAGCTCGGGATGGGCATGGATGTCGCGCCGGATGGCGGTCAGCTCGGCGGAGGAGGCGGCAATCTTCGGTTCGATCTTCATGTGGCTATCGCGGCTCCAGAAGGAAGGACGTCATTACACGACGAAATTCGGCGCCATGCACGTTCGGAAAGAAGTGGCCGCCATCGGGAAGGACATAGGCCCGGGCGTCAGGAATCAGGCGCACCAGCTCTTCGGTGAAATACAGCGGGGTAACCATGTCGTCGCGGGCGCAGATTGCGAGCGTGGGGGACCGCACCTTCTGGAGCTGCTCGCGCCGGTCGTGGCCAACGATGGCGGCGATGCGCGACAGTACGATCTCCGGAATGGGAATGGTCTCGGCGGCCTTGGCTTCGGCGGCGGCAAGGTCGGCTTCGTGGTCGCGCACCCATGACGGCATGTTGAGGGCAAGCGCGCTGCTCTTGAGATAGGCCTCCGGCCCCAGCTCCTTCAGCATCAGGGAGCGGACCTCGAACAGGCGGCGAAAGAAGCCATCGGTCTTGGCCCAGGTGGCGCTCAGCACCAGCCGGTCGATGCGCTCGCGATGCTCGATGGCCAGCACCTGGCCCATGGCGCCGCCGGTCGAATGACCGCACCAGTGCACCTTGTCGTAGCCCAGCGCATCGATGAGCTGCAGGGCGTCATCGGCCATCTGCACGACCGAGTAGGTGATCTTCGACAGGGTGCTGCGCGCCGTGCCGCGATGATCATGCACGACCACGGTGAAATGTTCGGCGAGTCCGGCGATGTTCGAGTCCCAGAAACGGCCGTCGCCGCCCAGTCCTGGAACCAGGAATAGAGGCGGTCCCTTCCCGCAGCTTTCGTAGTAGAGCTCAGCGCCGTCCCGGAGCTTGATGTGTGGCATCGAATCCCTTTCCGCTATAGTGACAGGGGAGGAAAGGAAAGCGCACGATGAAGCGCCTGTCGATTCTGGCGATCCTTCTGCTTGCCGGCTGCACCAAGGAGCAGCAGCCGGTGACGACCTTGATTCCGCGGCCGGCACCGGACGATCCGACGCCGACCGGCATTGCCTACATTTGTGACGGCCGCAAGGAAGTGAGTGTGGTCTACGCCAAGAACCGGGCATCGGTGACCGTGGACGGCAGGACCTTGCGCATGGAGTACCAGCCGAGCGGCAGCGGCTTCCGTTACGTCGACTCTGCGAACGAGTGGGTCGGTCGTGACGATCTTGCATCGTTGCGCGAAAGCGGCACCGCCAAACCGATTGCCTTCAACTGCCGGCCGCTGCGACGGACGACGTAAGGGAGCGCCGGCCTCCAGGCCCGCCTCATTGCATCAGGCCATCAGCCACAGCTTGATCGCGTAACCCACCAGCGCGGTGACGCCGACGCCGGCGGCCCACAGACCGACGAACCATAGCCACTGCCCCGCCTTCGGCATCAGGGACAGCTCCTCAATGGTAGCCCTCGGGTCCGGTCTTGCCGCGGAACACCCAGTAGGAATAGCCGGTGTAGGCCAGGATGATCGGCACCATGACCAGTGCGCCGGGCAGCATGAACTTCAGGCTCGCCGCCGGCGCCGCGGCTTCCCAGATGGTGATCTTGGGCGGAACGACATAAGGGAACAGGCTGATTCCCAGGCCGGCCAGGCTCAGCGTGAAGATCGCCAGGGTCATCAGGAACGGCGTGTAGTGATGGCGCCGCGCCAGGCTCACAAAGAAGACGGCCGTGGCGATGGCGACCAGCAGCGGCACCTGCGCGGTGAACAGGACCTGAGGCCAGGCGAACCAGCGCTCCCAATAGGCGTGACTGAGCAACGGCGTCGCCGCACTCACCGCAGCGATCGCCACGATGGTGCCGATGCCGAGTCCGAAGCCCATGCGATAGGCGCGCGCCTGCAGCGTGTCTTCGCTCTTCATGATCAGCCATGTCGCGCCCAGCAGCGCGTAGCCGACGACCAGGCTGACGCCGACCAGAGCGCTGAACGGCGTCAACCAGTCGAACCAGCCGCCCGTGTAGACGCGGTTGTCGACGGCAATGCCCTGCAGCAGGGCGCCGAGCGTGACGCCCTGGGCGAAAGTCGCGCCAATCGAGCCGATGCTGAACGCAAAGTCCCACCACGGACGATGGCCGGGGTCGCGCCAGCGGAACTCGAAGGCGACGCCACGGAAGATCAGGGCCAGCAGCATGGCGACGATCGGCGCATAGAGAGCCGACAGGATGGTGGCGTAGGCCAAGGGGAAGGCCGCCAGGAGACCGCCGCCGCCCAGCACCAGCCAGGTCTCGTTGCCGTCCCACACCGGGGCAATGGTGTTCATCGCCGTATCGCGCTCGCGGCCCACCGGGATCCACGAGAACAGGATGCCGATGCCGAGGTCGAAGCCGTCCATCACGACATAGGCGAAGATCGCGAAGGCGATGATGAAAGCCCAGATGGTGGGCAGATCGAAGGTGAGCATCAGTTCCCTCCTTCGGAGACCTGGGGCGCGGGCGTGATGCCCGCCGCGCGCACCGGCTGGTCGCGCTCCGGCCCCTCCTCGCCATGATGAGGCGCGCGACTCATCAGCCGCAGGATGTAGAGCACGCCCGCGCCGAATACGATGAAATAGACGACGATGAAGGCCAGCAACGAAATCGCCACGGCCGGCGCCTGCAGGGGCGAGACAGAATCGGCGGTACGGAGCAGGCCGTGCACCGTGTAGGGCTGGCGACCGACCTCGGTCGTCACCCAGCCCGCGATCACCGTCACGAAGCCCGCCGGTCCCATGGCGATGGCGAAGCGATGCAGCAAGGGCCAGTCATGGAGCCGGCGCCGCACCCTCGCCCACAGGCTCACCAGCCCGAGCAGCAGCATGAGCATTCCCAGGCCGACCATGATGCGGAAGGCCCAGAACACGATCAGCACCGGCGGCCAGTCCTTGCGGTCGACCGTGTCGAGGCCTTTCAGCGGCGCATCGAGCGAGTGCTTCAGGATCAGCGACGACGCCTTGGGAATCTCCACGGCGTAGAGGGTCTTGCCCTCGGCCTCATCGGGCCAGCCGAACAGCACCAGGGGCGCGCCGTTGTCGTAGCTCTTGAAGTGGCCTTCCATGGCCATGACCTTGACCGGCTGGTGCTCCAGCGTGTTCAGCCCGTGCTGATCGCCGGCCAGGATCTGCAAGGGCGCCACCACCGTGATCATGCCCATGGCCATCGAGAACATGGTGCGCGCGCCCTCGTTGGCGCGCTCGCGCAGCAGATGCCAGGCGCCGACCGCGCCCACCACCAGCGCCGTCGTGAGGTACGCCGCGAAGACCGTGTGCACCAGCCGATAGGGGAAGGACGGATTGAAGATTATGGCCAGCCAGTCGGCCGGCAGGAACTGCCCGTTGGCGGCCATGGTGTAGCCCGCCGGCGTCTGCATCCAGCTGTTGGCCGAGAGGATCCAGAAGGCCGAGATGAAGGTGCCGACGGCGACCGCAAGCGTGGCCACGAAGTGGAGCGTCTTGCCGACCCGGTTCATGCCGAACAGCATGACGCCCAGGAAGCCGGCCTCGAGGAAGAACGCCGTCAACACCTCGTAGGCCATCAGCGGACCGATCACCGGGCCCGCCTTGTCGGAGAATACCGACCAGTTGGTGCCGAACTGGTAGGACATGACGATGCCCGACACCACGCCCATGCCGAAGGAGAGCGCGAAGATCTTCAGCCAGTACCTGAAGAGGTCGAGATAGACCCCGCGGCCGGTCCACAGCCACAGCCCTTCGAGCACGGCGAGATAGCTCGCGAGCCCGATGGTGAAGGACGGGAAGATGAAATGGAAGGAGACGGTGAAAGCGAACTGCAGCCGGGCCAGCAGAGTTGCGTCCAATGACTCGAGCATGGGCTTTCTCCCCCGGCATGTGAGTGCCGTCTCAAACTATACGTGAGGCATAGGCCGGCGTTTTCAATGCCACAGTCAGTACATCCAATGCACCCACAAGGTCGGAGCGACTGCGCGCAGCCCCGAGCGCGACGCGGATCGCGTGTTGAGGATTGCCGTCGACGCTGAAACTGTCGCTGGTTACCACAGCGAGCCCCTGTCGTTGAACATGCGCGGCGAACTCCGCTCGGGTCCACGTCGGGGGCAGCGCCAGCCAGATGTGGTGGCCCTTGGGGTGCGCAGCATAAGTATGCCCCGAAAGCACCTTGGCTGCCAGCTTCTGCCTTGCCGCAGCCTCGGCGGCAATGGCCGCGATGATGGAGTCGGCGCTGCCGTCCTTCAGCCAGCGTACTGCCAGCGCCACCGTGAGCGGCACCGGCATCTGCGAGATCGTGCGAAGCGCATTGGCAATGGTCGACGCGGCGGTGCGATCGGGCACGAGCACGAAAGACACGCGCAGGCCGGGCGCCATGCACTTCGACAGGCTGGCAGCGAGGTAGCTGCGTTCGGGAATCAGGGTCGCGATCGGCTGGGCTTTGGGATCGAGGCTGCCATAGGCATCGTCCTCGAACAGCAGCAGGTTGTGCCGGCGGATAACGGCCGCGATCTGCTCGCGCCGCACCGCCCCCATGGTCGCCGTCGTGGGATTGTGGATGGTGGGAACGAGATAGACGGCCTTGGGCGAGTGCCGCCGAGCGGCCTCGTCGAGAGCGGCCGGGATCACGCCCTCGCCGTCCGCTTCGACGCCGATCAGCACGACGCCCAGCGCCGCCGCGGCCGCCTTGAAGCCTGGATAGGTGAGCCGATCGCTCAGCACCGTGTCGCCCGGCTTGGTCGTCGCCAGCAGCATCGCCATCAGCGCGGTCTGGGTGCCGGGCGATACGACAAGGCGATGCGCCTCGGCCGTACGTACACGGCGGCGCAGCCAGTCGGCAGCGACGCCGCGATCGGAGTCGCTGCCGCCGGCCTGCTGGTAGCTCAGGAAATCGGAGATGCCATAGTCGCGTTGCAGGGCCGCCAGTCCGCGCGACACGCGGCCTTCGAGATCGGCCTCGATCGGCTCCGGTGGCAGGTTCATCGACAGGTCGAAGTCGATGCCGGCAGCCGCCGCGCGTGGCGCGCGCACGCGGCTTTCGGCGACGAACGTCCCCTGCCCGACGCGCGCCTCGGTGAGGCCGCGCCGCCGCGCCTCGTTGTAGGCCCGCGTCACGGTGGTGAGGTCGACGCCCAGCGCCCTGGCGAGCGCGCGATGGGTCGGCAGGCGATCACCGCGATGCAGACGGCCGGACGAAATGTCGGCGGCGAGCGCGCTCACGATGCCTTCGTAGACCGGCGCGCTGCCGTCACCGAGTGTAGGGACCCAATCCATACAATATGCCTCTATTGCCCTTGTATGTATGGCCTATTGTATGGATATGGACAAGTGTCCGAAGGGAGAAACTCGATGGAGCCCAAAGCCGGTCTCGCCCTGTTGAATGGCCTGCGCGGCCGATGCCCGGCCTGCGGCAAGGGCCATCTGTTCCGGCGTTTCATGAAGGTAGCCGACGCCTGCGAGTGCTGCGGCGAGGCCTTTCATCATCATCGCGCCGACGACTTTCCAGCCTACCTCGTGATTGTGCTGGTCGGGCATCTGATCGTACCGCTGACACTGTACGTCGAACTGGCCTGGGCGCCGCCCTATTGGGTGCACGCGGCGATCTGGCTGCCATTGGTGCTAATCCTGTCGCTCGGCCTGCTGCAGCCCATCAAGGGCATGGTGGTGGCGCTGCAGTGGCATGCCGGCATGCACGGCTTCGCCGCCGCCAAGCGCGCACGCACGTCACCCCCAGGCGTCGAACAAGTCGGCGATGGCCGCACGCGGCAAGCCGGCCCTGAGACAGGTCTCAAGCAGCACGCGTGCCTTCAGGGGATGTAGGCGGCCACCCCAGATCAGGCCGGCCTTGCGCAGCCCGATCTCCGACGTCGGACCGCCGTAGGTTTGCCGAACCATCGGCCCACCGCCGGCGCGCGGAGACACGACCGTCGGCATCGCCGACGCCAGGCGCCCTGCGACGTCCGCCAGGCGCTCCGGGATATGGCCGCCGCCCATGGCCCCGAGGACAGCCCCGCGATAGCCGAGGCGATCGGGCGCGCCCAGCATCGCGTCGATCAGACGCCCCGGCTCGTCGAGTCCCATCCATAGCAGCGCCACCGGCTGGGCCGTCCCATCGACCGTGCCCAACTTCCTGCGCGTTGCCTCGATCGCATCCCGCACGGGCAGGCCGAGCGCCACGATGCGATCCTCGACGAGGGCTGCGAGTGGTCCGGTCTGCGGAGAGGCAAAGGCGTTGAGTCGCGTGGGATGCGCCTTGATCACGTCGGCCGCGGCATAGACCTCATCCAGCATCACTGCCATGACGCCGAGCGTCTTTGCATGATCGCGAATCCATGAATCGCAGGCCACGCGAACGGCAGCCAGCAGGTTGCCCGGACCGTCGGCCGAGGTGAGCGACGGATTGCGCATCGCCGCCGTGACGATCACCGGCACGTCGCGTTCGAGCAGCAGGTCGAGCAGGAAAGCCGTTTCCTCGAGCGTGTCGGTGCCCTGGGTGACGATCACGCCCTCGGCCTGCGAGCCCGCGATCTTGGCCGCGAGCCCGTGGATCTGGTCGAACGAGAGCGAATGGCTGCCGACGCGCGACACGGTCTCGGCCTCGATGTCGGCCAGCGTGGCGAGCGAGGGCACCGCCTTCACGAGATCGTCGGCGCCGGCCCCCATCTGCATGACGCCGCTGGCATCGGGCTGTGTCGCGATCGTGCCTCCGAGCGCCAGGATATGGATACGCGGCTTGCTCATGCTCCCAGCCTCAGTGACCCGAAGAAACGATCGGCTTCCGGTGTCCGCAGTGCGTCAGCCGGCGCGAGATAGGCGAGCGACACGTAGCGCCGGCCCTTCAGCAGCACGAGCTGGCGCAGCACGTTGCCACCCTGCACCGAGCCGATCGATTCGGCGGCCGGCACACCCTGCATGTCGCGCCAATTGACGCTGGTCCATTTGCCGCCGGCCAGCCGCTGCGCACGATCGTCGAGCGCGGATTGCAGGTAGGCCCGCGGCTGGCGCAGGTCGACATCGGCCGGCAACAGCGCCGTCTGCGCCACGAAGGACAGCCGGCGATATTCCAGGCTGTAGGAATGATAGGCGAAGGCCGCGCCGCCGGGCGATTGCGTGTCGATCACCTTGTAGACCGGCTCGCCCGGCATATCGACGAAGAAGGCGTTACCGGGCCCGCGCACGGC
>JAEZIF010000450.1 GCA_023416135.1 Pseudomonadota bacterium | reverse complement strand
GCGTTCGACACCTCCTCGAAGCGCGCCAGCATCCGGGCCATTTCGCCGGCGCCGTCCATGACGTTGCCCAGAACGTCCTTCTTGGGATCGAGCTTGGGCTCCTGCTCGAGCAGGCCGAGCTTGGCGCCCTCGGCGGCCCAGGCCTCGCCGGTGAAATTGTCGTCCTGGCCGGCCATGACCCGGAGCAGGGTCGACTTGCCCGAGCCGTTGAGGCCCAGCACGCCGATCTTGGCGCCGGGCAAGAACGACAGCCAGATGTCCTTCAGGACCTGCTTGCCGCCCGGGTAAGTCTTGTTAAGACCTTTCATGACGTAGATGTATTGATAAGCTGCCAAGGCTCTGGTTTCCTTGAGGAATTTGGAGCGTTTTGCGGCTGTGTAGACGCTGTGTAGGTCCCGCCGACTTTCGCACCGTTGTCTAGCGCGTCTTGCGCCCCCAGTCGAGGGTCGCAGGCGTTCCGGCTGGGGTGGGGGGCGCTCCCCGCGTAACAGGTTCTCTCCGTTTCCATCCGTCCGGCGCGGCCAGATTCGTGCGCCGGTTCTCAACGTACACCGCCCTTCTCTTGCTCTCAGTCCGCGGCTTCACCCGGCCTTCCCCTGGATTCTGACCTGTGGGGGCACAAGGCCCGGGTGGTCCGGACCTGAAAGCGAAGAGGAGAAGAACAATGAGATCGATTACCAACACCGAACTGACCGGCCGTACCGATGTGGAACTGGCGGTCCTGTTTCAGATCACCGCGGAAGCGCTCGCTACCACGGCCCCCGGGACGGCAGCCCGGGCAATGGTAATTGCGAGCCTGCAAAACATCGGCAGGGCAAATGCGCAGCGCCACTATCGCCGCCTGGCGCCGAGTTTGTGACGTGCGGCGACGCCGCCTGACCCCTTGAGCGGGTCAGGCCGTTTCACAATGTCAACTTGATGAAATTGTCCGCCAGAGGCTCAACGGCATCAGAGTGTCGAAGGCCTCGGCAGCGTTGCGCTATGTACCCCGTGGGAAGAACCGGCGGCGTCCAGGATGTTGAGATGTCCAGAACGTCATTGTCGTTCGCGATGTTGAAGTCCTTGATGACATCTATGTTGTCGAAGGCCTCCGTAGCTTCCAGCATGAACGTGTCGGCACCGGACCCGCCGTAAAGGGTATCCAGACCGTCATCGCCGTACAGGATATCATTCCCGACCCCGCCGTGCAGCAGGTCAGCACCGCCGTCGTGGACGTGCAGCGTCCGAAGGCGGGCAATATCAAGGTGCTTGGCGCCGTCGTTACAATGACTGCCACAGCCGGATTCGTTTCCGCGCCGCCCCCAGGCTCGCCGATCACACTGACGAAATCTTACGCGCCCTCGGGGACTCTCAGGTGCAAGTGAAGGGTCTACGTTCGGCGAAAGTGATTTAGGGTCATGTGCTGGCGGCGAATACGTTTGAAGGTTTGGACAAGATACGCTTATGGATTTGGGTCGGTGGCCGAGCCGTTTCTGCCGAATCTTGGCTAGGACCTCCGCCTCATCGCCTTCCGATCCGACTGTATCGCTGAGAGAAACTCAATGGGACATACAATTACCGAAAAGATTCTCGCCCGGGCTGCAGGCCGGGCTGAAGTGAGCGCAGGCGAAGAGATCGATGCGCGGCCCGACTACGTCCTCGCGTACGACTGGCCCGGCCAGACAGACGTGATCTTCAAGGAGATTACGACGAACTTCGGGGTCCGCAAGCTGAAGGACCCATCGCGATTCGCACTCTTCATCGACCATATGACCCCCGCCGGGTCGCCGAAGGACGCTGAATTTCATGAACAAACCCGGGCGTCGTGCGCCGAGCTCGGTATCGAGGTCTTCGAGCACAAGGGGATCGGCCACCACGTCGCGTCAGAGGTCGGCTATGCGGTGCCGGGTGCCTTCGTCGTGCATTTCGATGGTCACGTGAGCCAGCTCGGCGCGATGGGAACGCTCGCCATCGGGCTTCGCCGCAGCCTGATCGAGGCGTTCGTGAGCGAGACCGTGACGATTACCGTGCCGCATACGACGCGAGTCGACTTCACGGGCGAGTTGCCGCGAGGCGTGATGGCTCGCGACGTGTTCCATCACCTCGTGCGTCTGCTCGGACCGGGTTCGTGCCGCTTCCATGTCCTGGAGTTCGGCGGACCGGGACTTTCGCAGTTCTCGACGGATGGGTTGCAGGCCATGACAGGCTTGGCAATGTTCATCGGGGCACAGACGGCGATCGTCAATCCGGAAGACGACGACCGTTTTGCGCAATCACAGCGTGTGGCAAGGAAGCAGTTGGGGCGGATCACGAGTGATGTCGATGCGGCATACTCGGCACGGCACACCGTCGACCTTTCCTCGCTCGAGCCGATCGTCGTCGCGCCCCCCAGCCCCGCGAACACGCGCGACCTTGCCGACTGCCTCGGCCTGCAGGTGCACGTGGGTTACATCGGCTCGTGCGTGTCAGGGAAGCTCGAAGACCTTCGCGCGGCGGCCATGGTGCTGAAGGGCAGGAAAGTAAAGGCCGGCTTCACGCTGAATGTCGTTCCCACCAGCCAGCGCATCCTCGCTCAGGCCGCAGCCGAAGGGTTGATCGACGTGCTCGTGGACGCGGGAGCCTTCATCGGCGCGTCCACCTGCGACTATTGTTATGGTCGCATGGGGGTGATGAAGGCGCAGCAGCGGGCGGTGTCCACCGGCACGCTAAACGTACCAGGGCGCATGGGCGACGTCCGTTCCGAGGTGTACATCTGCAACGCTGCGACCATCGCCGCCTCGGCCATCGAAGGCCGCATCGCCGATCCTCGCAAGTACCTGGAGACCTGAAGTGGCACTGCAATCGATTCGCGGCCGTGTCGCATTCGTCTTCGCCGACGATGATTTCGATGTGGACCAGATCGTGGGCGTCGAGAACTGCGGCGAGCAGGACATGGACGTCCTCGTCCGCGTCTCGATGATGCAATTCGATCCGGAGTTCGCCACCGTGGTCCGGCCGGACGACATCATCGTCGGCGGACGAAACTTCGGGTACGGCCATCCGCACTACCCCGCAATGAGATACATGCGGCACCTCGGCATCCGTTGCGTCGTGGCGGAGTCGTTTGCCCCCGGCTTTTGGCAGAACGAGATCAATATGGGCTTCGCGCCGATCTCGTGTCCGGGCATCCTGGGCGCGGTGAAGCGCTGGGACGACATCGAAGTCGGCTGGGACGGACGCGTCATCAATCACTCGACAGGCAACGAGCTCCGGTGCGAAGTGCTGGCGGCGCGGCACCGCGAGATCATCGAAGCGGGCGGCTTCATCGCCCACCTTCGCAGGAAACAAGGGGTGCAGGCGGCCTGAACCTCGCGGATGGTGCGGGGGTGCGGCGTCGCGTCGTATCTTCCGCCCCGCGAAGGGTCGATGCGGCCGACTATGGTATGCCCATGCCCCTCAACGATGCTTTCGGAGACTGCAGCGCCATGGACTTCGCCGAGTTCCAACAGAGGCTGGTCACTCAGAAGACCGTCTGGACCGCTTGCGGTTTCGACGCGCTCACCGCAAAACTCATTCAAGCTGCGGGCTTCGATGCCGTGACAAGCAGCGGCTATGGCATTGCGGCATCGGTTCTCGGCAAGCCCGACCTAGAGCTGTACACGATGACGGAAAACCTCACGGTCGTGCGCAACATGGCGAGCGCCATTTCGGTGCCGCTGATCGCGGATGTCGACAACGGCTATGGCGGTGTCGTCAATGTGATGCGCACCGTGCGTGAGTTTGAGGCCGCCGGTGTCGCCGCCATGTTCATCGAGGATCAGCTCTCGCCCAAGAAATGCCCCATGCTCGGGGCGCCCCTGCCGTTGGAGCCGCTGGAGAACGCGGTGGCCAAGATCAAGGCGGCGCTCGCGGCTCGCACTAACCCCAATGTGACGATCATCGCCCGCACCGACGCCCTGGAGCTCGGCGAGGTCATCCGTCGCGCGAAGGCGTATGTGGAGGCGGGGGCACACCTGATCATGCCGATCGGCCGCGCACTCAAGGGCATCGAGGATCTGCGCGCGCTCCGCAGTGAAGGCCGTGTGCCGCTGTGTCTGCCGTGCAACCCAGGCGGGCCTTACGACCTCTCTCAAGCCGAGCTCGAGTCTGTGGCGGGCATCGTGATGTATCCGCTCGCCGCCCTGATGACGGCCGCCCAGACCATTAAGGACAACATGGCCGCCTTGTGCCGAACGAAGTCGTTCGCCGCGATGCCCCACCCGACGATGAAAGTGCCTGGCTTTCAGGACTTCATCGGCTATCCCGAGATCGAAGCCGAGCGCGCTCGCTTCGAGAGCCGCGACGCCCGGCATTGAAACTGTCCCATTGTTTGAGGTGAGAGAATGAGCATTTTGATAGGTCGCCGCCAGGGCGTCGTGGCGATAGCTGCCGGATTGGTCGGCTTTGCCGCGCATGCCCAAGAAGGGTGGCCGGGCCGTCCGATCCGCATGGTCGCCCCAACCGGTGCCGGCAGCGGCACGGATATCGTCGCCCGCTTGATCGCTGACAAGCTCGCCACCAACCTTCGGCAGGGCGTCCTGGTGGACAACAAGCCCGGCGCAAATGGGGTGCTGGGCATCGAGTTCCTGCTGCATCAACCTGCGGACGGCTACACGATCACGATGGTGACCTCGTCGTCGACCGTCGTGAACCAGGCGGTGCAGCCCAAGCTCTCCTTCGATGTCACGACCGACCTGCTGCCGATCGCGAAGGTGGCCGAGGCTGGCAGTCACCTGGTCGTCACCCCGGACTTTCCCGCGAAGACGCTCAAGGAGTTCATCGACCTCGTCCGCGCCAATCCCGACAAGTACAACTACGGTAGCTGGGGTCTCGGATCTTCCGGGCATCTGCTCATGTCCTGGTTCATGAACAACGCGGACCTGAAATTGCACCACGTCCCGTACAAGACGGTTCCGCAGATCTACCAGGACTTGCAGAGCGGCAACCTGCAGATCGCCTGGGTGGACGCCGCGAGCTCAGTCCCGCTCATCAAGAGCGGCAGACTTCGCGGCCTCACCACGAGCGCGTCGCGGCGCAGCGCGGCTCTACCGGAGCTGCCAACCTTCACCGAGCAGGGCTTCCCTTTCAATGCTGATGCATGGTTCGGGATCTTCGCCGCCAAGGGAACTCCGCGCCCGGTGATCGACACGCTGAACAGGGAGATCGGTTCGATCATTCGGTCGGCGGATTACCGCGAGCGGCTGAATTCCATGAGCCTCCTCGACGTAGACCACATCTCTCCGGAGCAATTTTCCGCTACCATTCGCGCAGACCTGAAGGTCTGGCAGGAAATCGTGCGCAAGAACAACGTCACTGTTGGCTGAAATCCGCTGCGGGTTCGACATGCCTGGCTTGATGCGAGGGCCTCCCGCACTTGTGGGTGTGCATATTCTTACGCAGCCAGCCGATGCAGATGTCAGCGCGCCGACGATTTCGACCGCGTCCCGGCGTGGTCACGGCGGCCGCAAACTCGCGCTGCCAATAGTACTTAGTCGCCCGTGAACAACGGCTAAGCGATTCAAGGCGAATCGGTTTTGGTCGCGATAGCCGGTTTTGGCTTGCAAGGTTTGGCGGTCTGAGGCTGCAGAACCTTGCGATTTCGCTTTAGGAATCCCTCGGCCGGCAAGCTGTGATTCGCTTGCCGGACGATGCGGCCGAAGAAGCACAAGGCAACGGGAGAAGCCGATCTGTTTCGGGCCAGGCTCGACCAGATCATCAACCTGAAGCACGAGCTGGTGCAGCTCGCCGGCAGGATCGACTGGGCCTGGATCGACGACGAGATGGCGCCGCTCTACAGCGACAAGGGCCGTCCGGGGATCGAGGCCGCTTCGTGATGGGCCTGCTGCTGCTCAAGCACATGTTCGGGCTGCCCGACGAAGGCCCCTGTGAGCGCTGGGTATACGACCCGTACTTCCAGCACTTCACCGGCGAAGAGTTCTTCCAGCGCAGCTTCCCGCACGAGCGCTCCGACCTCAGCCACTGGAGGAAGCGCCTGGGCGAGAGGCTCGAGCTGCTGCTGGCCGAGAGCCTGCGGGTGGCTCACGCAAGCGGGGCGCTGCGGACCAAGGACCTGGCGCGGGTCACCGTCGATCCCGCGGTGCAGACAAAGAACATCACCTTCCCGACCGACGCCAAGCTTCTCCACGAGGGCTGTTTGGCCAGCCGAACTCATAGGGCGCGCGGGCCTTGTCCTTGCTGATGCACTCGACCTCCGATGCGTGAAAGGAATAGAGCTTCCAGCCCCGTTGGCGCTGGCGCTGCAAGCGGATCTGGGGGGCTGCGAGAGCGGGTTCTCGAAGGCCGCCTCGACGGGCTCGCGGCCGGCGATCTTGCGCCGGATATCGCGGATCAGGCGGCCCAGGCGGGTGCGCATTTATCCCGCATATGATGGCGGCGCCGGGATGCCAACCTCCCAGCCCGGCAAACCTTCGAGAATCTGCTCGGCGTTCTTGACCGGCGTGATGCGCCCGTAATGGTCTTCGATCAACTTGACCGAAGTGCCCATTTGCTTCGCGAGAAAATACACATCAACGCCCTCGGTCAGCCGGAACGTGGCGTAGGTGTGCCGGAAGCAGTAGGTGCTGCGGCGGCTGCCTGACGAGCTGTTGAGCAGCCCCGAGTCCGTCAGCAGGCCTTCGATCAGGGAGTGGTAAAGGGTGCGGGCGGGCTTGCCCTCGTAAGTCGAGAACACGAAGTCATCGGGCTTCACAGCCTTGCTAAGGGCGTGAATCCGCTCAAGGTAGGTCGCGACATTGCCCGCCGCGACAAGCGTGCGGAACTTCGCCTTGCCGCGCACCGAAAGCCGCACCACGGTTCGCCCCTCCTTGTCCCGGTGTATCTCCGCGTCGCGCCAGCGCAGGTTCTTCGCTTCGGAGGGGCGCATGCCGGTGTTCGTCATTACCAGCACGAAATTGTAGGCGATCCGGCGATACCATCCGTTCGCCTCGTTGCGCGCATCCTCGATCCAGCGTCGGGCGAAGGTGTGCAGGTTGCGGTACTCGGGGGGCGTGAACTCCTCGCGGCGCGCGTGGCCCACGGGAAGCTTGCCGGTGAAAACCTGGCTGTCGCGGATGTAGCGCTTGCTCGCGGCAAAGCGCATGACTGAGCGCAGGGTCGCCATCTCGTCGCGGATCGTGCCATCGCTCACGCGCCCGCCGGAGCGGCCCTTGCCGTTCTTGAGGCGCCATACGGGATAGGCCGTCCAGCGGTCCTGCCCGAGATGCGTGATCTGGACGTTGCCGACATAGGGATTGAGCTGGGTGCGGATGTGCGAGTCCATTACCCGCCAGCGGTGGTGCGTAATCGCGCCGATCTCAGCGCGTTCCTTCTGGAACGAGGAAAACTGCGCGGCGACCTCGCTAAACTTGCGGTCGAAGACGGGGACATCGTGTTTGATGCGAAATCTAAGGTCCGCATCCTGGTCGTAGGCCTTCTCGCGCGCTTCGCCCACGTCGGCGGTCTTCAGCGCAATCGTCTTGTATTGCGTACTGTCGGGGAGCTTTACGCGGCAATACCAGCGCTTGTGCTTCACGTCGGCGCGGCGGAAGACGACCAGTCCGGGCTTTAGCTCTTGCGCGTCAATCATGAAGGCCATGGAGGGTCCTTCGATCCGTGTCGATTCTGTGTACGCGGCGGCTGGTAAGCCCTTGAATTATCGTATGCTGTGTTGGGTCTGTAAATGACTCATGGGCAGAATAAATTAAACAAAAACAAACAGTTAGATAAATACCAATATCACATCGACGTACTGGTACGCGGCCATTGGCGGCTCCGGTCGGGTCGGGGTGTGAAATGGGGTTGGCGCGCTTGTGGCGGCCCTGCCGCTCGGGTTCAATGACGGTCGGGAGAAACGCTCAGGGATGCTGACGGAACCGACCGTCCTGGCGCTGTCGCTGGCCTATCTCGGCCTGCTCTTCGCCATCGCCTATTTCGGCGACCGATATGCCCGCGATTGGTCGGCCAGCTCGGTCGCCCCAGCCGTCTATGGCCTGTCACTGGCCATCTACTGCACCTCGTGGACCTTCTACGGCGCCGTCGGCCGGGCTGCGACCTCGGGCATCGACTTCATCCTGATCTATACCGGGCCCGCCTTGGTGGTCGTCGCGGGCTACCCGATGCTGCGCAAGATGGTGAGGCTGGCCAAGCAGCACAACGTCACCTCGATCGCGGACTTCCTCGCCTCGCGCTACGGCAAGAGCCGCGCCGTCGGCGTCACCGCCACGCTGTTCGCCACGGTAGGCGTGCTGCCCTACATCGCGCTGCAATTGCAGGCCGTGTCCTCGACGTTCCGCTCGATCGCCGCCCCCACGCCGGTGGCGGGCAGCCTGCCCGGCGTGGTCCATACCGACACCTCGCTGATCGTCGCCGCCCTGATGGCGGTGTTCACCATCCTGTTCGGCGTGCGCAACGTGCAGGCCTCCGAGCAGCATCGCGGCATGATGCTGGCGATCGCCTTCGAATCGGTGATCAAGCTGCTGGCGTTGCTCACCGTCGGGCCGTTCGTGCTGTTCGTGCTGTTCAGCGGCCCGGCCGACCTGCTGGCCCAGGTCGAGAGCGTGCCTGCGGTCGCCGACCGCGTCTTCCGCGAGGGCTCGCCGCTCACCTGGATCGTGACCACGCTGCTTTCGGGCATGGCCTTTCTCTGCCTGCCGCGACAGTTCCACGTCGCTGTGGTCGAGCACGACCATCCGGCAAGCCTCAGGACGGCGCGCTGGCTGTTCCCGACCTACCTCGTGCTGATCAACCTGTTCGTTGTGCCGATCGCCGCCGGCGGCCTGCTGCTGCTCGGCTCGCAGACCAGCCCGGATCTCTACGTGCTGCAGCTGCCGCTTGCCAACGGCGAGAGCTGGCTGTCCGCCTTCGTCTTCATCGGCGGACTGTCGGCCGCAACCTCCATGGTGATCGTGGCCTGCATGGCGCTCTCCGGCATGATCGGCAACGAACTGGTCATGCCCTATCTGCTGCGCCGCCGCGCCGGCGTCGCACAGGACATGGGACCGCTCGTCGTATTCGTGCGCCGTGCCGCCGTCGTGCTGATCCTGATGGCGGGCTACGCCTACGAGCGCATCATCTCGGGCTACCTGCCGCTCGCTTCGATCGGCATGATCAGCTTCTGCGCCGTCGCCAATTTCGCGCCGGGCGTCGTGCTCGGCCTCTATTGGCGGCAGGCCCATCGCCATGGCGTGGTGGCGGGTCTGGCCGGCGGCTTCGTGGTCTGGCTCTACGCCCTCCTGCTGCCGACGTTGCAGCAGACCAAGGGCGGCGGTCAGGTCGCGCCGCTGCAGCCCTATCTGCCGGCGCCGTTCGCCGAGCTCGACCCGGTGGGCCAGGGCTTCGTCGTCGGCATCCTCGTCAATGCCCTGCTGCTCGTCGGCGTGTCGCTGCTGGTGCGAGGGCGCGGCGCCGATGCGCAGCAGGCGGATGCCTTCGTGCTCGGCCCCGATGCGCCGGGCGAGCGGCCGGCCGCCCAACCGCAGCGCCAGGCGCCGGCCGATGCCGCGCGCCTCCAGGAGC
>JAEZIF010000253.1 GCA_023416135.1 Pseudomonadota bacterium | reverse complement strand
TGCTGCGCAAGGTCGACGAGCTCGAGCTGTCGGTGCGTTCGGCCAACTGCCTGAAGAACGACAACATCATCTACATCGGCGATCTGGTGCAGAAGACCGAGGCGGAGATGCTGCGCACGCCGAACTTCGGCCGCAAGTCGCTGAACGAGATCAAGGAAGTGCTGGCCGGCATGGGGCTGCACCTGGGCATGGAAATCCCGGGCTGGCCGCCGGACAACATCGAAGAGATGGCCAAGCGGCTGGAAGAGCCGTACTAGGCCGGTGGAAGGGATTTAGTCATGCGTCACGGAAATCGCGGTCGGAAGTTCCACCGCACGGCAGAGCATCGCAAGGCGATGTTCTCGAACCTGGCCGGTGCTCTCATCAAGCACGAGCAGATCACGACCACGCTGCACAAGGCAAAGGACCTGCGTCCGATCGTCGAGAGGCTGGTCACGCTCGGCAAGAAGGGCAGCCTGCACGCGCGTCGTCAGGCGATCGGCTATCTGCGCGATCCCTACATCGCCGACAAGCTCTTCACGACGCTGGGCCCGCGCTACTCCAAGCGCGCCGGCGGTTACCTGCGGGTCCTGAAGGCGGGCTTCCGCTTCGGTGACGCCGCGCCGATGGCAGTGATCGAATTCGTCGAGCGCGACACCGCAGCGAAGGGCCAGGACTCCGGTCCGTCGGCTGAGCCTGCCGAGCAGCAGGAAGCCGCATAAGGTACGCGAACCAGCCAATCGAAACGCCCGGTCATCGACCGGGCGTTTTCATTTGGGCCAACGCATGAAGGGTCCGGTGAAACAGCCACCATCCGGGCGCGCGAATGAGATCGGGTGGAATGCCTGAGCGGTTCCACCCGATCTCATTCCGCCCTAGACTTTCGTATGGCGTTGACGTCAGCAGGAAAATGCAGTTCTGCACCAACTCGTCGTGCGTCAGCCGCTCGCCATCGACCTCGCCATGGATCAGCGTGCCGAGCACATCGCGATCGTCGGCCGGCCGCTTGCGCCGCTCGGCCACAAGGTCGTCGAGGTAGGCCGAGAATTCGGCGACGGCGGCGTTGCCCGCCGCCTGGCGCTCGGGGCCGGGGGGCACCGGCGCGAGCGGTCCGCGGATGGCGCGCGAATAGCGCCGGAATGGCGCGCGTTCGCCTGGCGGCACAGCCAGCATGTCGCAGATCACTTCGACGGGAAGCCGAAAGGCGAAGTCCTCGACCAGGTCCATGCGGCCCTTCTCGGCATGCTCGGCCAACAGCCTGTCGACCACGGCCTCGATGCGCGGCCGCAGGGCGGCCAGCGCGCGCGGCGTGAACGCCGCCGCCAGCAACTTGCGCACGCGCGTGTGCAATGGCGGGTCGTTGAACACCAGGCTCGTGGTGTGATGCTTGTAGAGAGGTGTGCCGGCGCCGAACTTGGGCCCGAACTCGGCCTTCTTGTCGGACCGCATGGCCGGGTCGCGGTAGCAGACTGCGACGTCGGCATGGCGCGACAGGAACACGCTGCCGTCGGGCAAACGCTTGATCGGCGCGAACCGGCGCAGCGCGTGATAGTAGGGGAAGGGGTCGTCGAGAAAGGCGCGTTCTAGGTTCGCCAGATCGAACCGGCGGGCGAAGGCCTCCGCCTCGTCCGCCGGCAGTTCGATGAGCCCTGGGTTCAGAGCTGCGCCTCCGACAGCGCGAATACCGTACGGCCGGCCGCCTTGAGGGGGCCGAGTTGGGCCACGGCCGGCGGCAGGATGACCTCGGCGTAGAAGCGGGCAGTCACGACCTTGGCTTCGAGGAAAGCCGGATCGCCGTCGCGGCCGGCCAGCTTGCCCTGGGCCGCAAGCGCGCTCCTGGCCAGCAGCCAGCCGCCCAGGGCCGTTCCGGCCAGCCTCAGGAAGGGCACGGAGCCCGCCAGGGCGGCGACGAGGTCGGCCTTGACCGACTGGGCCACCCACTTGGTGGCGTCCTCCAGGGCCGCTGCGGCAGCTTCCAGGGCGATCCTGATGGCCGCCAGGTCGTCTCCCGGTGCCGCCTTCAGCTCCTCAGCGGTGGCGCGCATCTCGGCCACCAGCGCCAGCATGGTCTCGCCGCCGTCCTTGGCGACCTTTCGACCCACCAGGTCGCGCGCCTGGATGCCGTTGGTGCCTTCGTAGATCGGCAGGATACGGGCATCGCGCAGATGCTGGGCCGCACCCGTCTCCTCGATGAAGCCCATGCCGCCATGGATCTGCACGCCGGTCGAGGCGATCTCGTTGCCGAGGTCGGTGAACCACGCCTTGACGATCGGGATCAGGAGATCGACGCGGTCCTGGATCTTTTTCGCGGCGGCCCGGTCGGGATGCTTCAGCGCTCCGTCGATACCCGCCGCCGTGTAGTAGCCCAGCGCCCGCATCGCCTCGATCTGGGCGCGCATGGTCATCAGCATGCGGCGAACGTCGGCGTGATGGACGATCGACACCGGTTGCGGCTTGTCGCTGCCGTCGTCCTTGGACTGCACGCGCGTCTTGGCGAAGGCGGCAGCCTGCTGGTAGGCGCGTTCGGCGATGGCCAGGCCCTGGATGCCGACGGAAAGCCGGGCGTTGTTCATCATGGTGAACATGTAGGAAAGCCCGCGGCCTTCCTCGCCGACCAGGTAGCCGACGGCCCCGCCGCCGTCGCCGAACGACATCACGCAGGTCGGGCTGGCATGGATGCCGAGCTTGTGTTCCAGCGACACGCAGCGCAGATCGTTGCGCGCCGCAAGCTTGCCGTCGGCGCCGACCAGGAACTTCGGCACGATGAACAGCGAGATGCCGCGCACCCCGGCCGGCGCATCTGGGGTGCGCGCCAGCACGAGATGCACGATGTTCTCGGCCATGTCGTGCTCGCCGTAGGTGATGAAGATCTTCTGGCCGGTGACGAGGTAATGGTCTCCGTTCTTCACCGCGCGGCTCTTGAGCTGGGCGAGGTCCGAGCCCGCCTGCGGCTCGGTCAGGTTCATCGTCCCGGTCCATTCGCCCGAAATCATCCTGGGCAGGAAGGTCGTCTTCTGGTCGGCCGACCCGTGATGGTGGATGGCGTCGATGGCGCCCTGGTTCAGCAGCAGCACCAGGCCGAAGCCCATGTTGGCGGCCTGCCACATCTCTTGCACTGTCGCCGCAAGCAGCCACGGCATTCCCTGACCGCCGTACTCGGGATCGAAGGGCAGCGAGTTCCAGCCGCCCGCGACGAATTCCTTGTAGATTCCGGCGAAGCCCGGGGCCGTCCGCACCACGCCGTTCTCGAGCTTGGCGCCCGCCTTGTCGCCGTCGCGGTTGAGCGGCGCCAGGCCGTTGCCGGCCAGCTTGGCGGCTTCCTCCAGGACGGCATCAATCGTGTCGTCGGTGGCATGCTCGTAGCCCGGCAGCGCCGCAATCTGTTGCAATCCTGCCACTTCGCGCAGCGCAAAACGCATATCGGCGAGTGGTGCGGTATAGGTCATCGGCTTTCCTCCGGCCGGCAATATGGCGTGCTCAGTCGCTTTTGGCGACCGGCTCAGGTATTTTGCCGGCCCATGTCCGACACCGTTCTTCTCGCCATCGACGGCCCGCGCGCTACCATCACGCTGAACGATCCGGCCAAACACAACCGCCTCGATCCGGAGGGGCTCGACCTGCTGATGGCAGCGGTCGAGACGGCCGACGCCAACGCCGATGTGCGGATCACGGTGATTACCGGGGCGGGCGATAGGACCTTCTGCTCGGGCTACGACTCGGCTCGATCCCGGCCGGCAGCCAGAAGCAGGCGACCAACAGGGAAACAGGCCACAAGGAGTCGGCCTTCGAGAGCGTCATGGACCGCATCGAGGCGATGCGCATGCCGACGCTGTGCGCCCTCAATGGCGGCGTCTATGGCGGGGCAACCGACATGGCGCTGGCCTGTGACTTCCGCCTGGGCGTCAAGGGCATGAAGTTCTTCATGCCGGCGGCGCGCTTTGGCCTGCACTACTATCCGAGCGGACTGCGCCGCTACACCCAGAAGGTAAGCCCGAGCTTTGCCAAGCGCGCCTTCCTGCTGTCGGAGGATTTTTCCGACGGCGACCTGTTGGCTGTGGGTTATCTGGACTGGTTGGTGGAACGAAGCGAGTTCAAGGGAAAAATCGACGAGATATCCAACCGGCTTGCCACGTTGGCGCCGCTTTCAATGGTGAACATGAAGCGTGCCATCGAGCAGTTTGCCCAGGCCGAACCCGATATCCCGGCAATCCGTCAGAACATGCGCGAGTGCGCCACCTCCGAAGACCTTCGCGAAGGCCTCGCCGCGCTGCGTGAGCGGCGGCCGCCTGCTTTCAAAGGCCGCTGATTGATCATGCAGCGACGCCTGGCCGCCATCGTCCACGCCGACATCGCGGGCTTCACCCGCATGATGGAGGGCTCGGAGACGCGCACCTTCAGGCACTTGAAGACCGCCCAGATCGAGGTCTGGCGGCCGGCCATCCAGGCCTCCAACGGCCGTCTGGTCGGCACCGCCGGCGACGCCATGCTGGCCGAGTTCGGCTCGGCCGTGACCGCCGTCAGCGCGGCCCTCGACATCCAGGAGCGCATGGCGAAGTTCAACGACACGCTGGAGCCCGATCAGCGCATGAACTTCCGCATCGGCGTGCATCTCGGCGAGGTCATCGTCGACGACGAGGATCAGAACATCTTCGGCGACGGCGTGAATCTCGCAGCGCGCATTCAGGCGCTCGCCGAGCCCGGCGGCATCGCCGTGTCGCGCGCCGTGCGCGACCTGGTCGAGCTGCGCGTCGAATACGCCTTCGTCGACGGTGGCGAGCACTCGTTGAAGAACGTCAGCCGCTCGGTGCAGATCTTCCACGTCCACCACGCCAAGGCGGCGGTACCGGCCAATGCGGCCGCGCCGGCCAACACCACGACGCGGATGGTGCCGCAGGTCACTCTGCGTTTCGAAGGCACCGATTCGGCCAGGACCAAGCACAGCTTCGAAGTCTCGCTCGAGAAGCTGATGAGCCGCTCTGACGGCATGGTGATCGGTCGCGCCGCCGACCAGTGCGACTTCGTCCTCGCCCATCCGACCGTGTCGCGACGGCATGCCCGGCTGCGCGTCGCGGGCGAGGCGTTGCAGGTCGAGGATCTCGGCTCGACCAACGGCACCCAGGTGGGCGAGCTTGCGCTGAAGGCCGGCGAGCCCGTGCCTTTGCAGGCCGGCATCAAGCTGCGCATCGGCGATGTCGACATGATGCTACGCCATCTATAGCGAACCATGAGCGATCCGACACACATAGCCGGCCGGCCGCCGAACGTCGTTCCCGAGGTCGACTACGTTGCCCTGCGGCCGGGCCAGACGATCGGCCGCTACGAGATCGTCTCGGTGCTGGGCCAGGGCGGCTTCGGCATCACCTACCGCGCGCGCGACGTGCAGCTCGGCCGTGAGGTCGCGATCAAGGAATACCTGCCGTCGGCGCTCGCCATCCGTCAGGACGGCACAACGGTGCTGCCGCGCACCACCAAGATGGCCGACGACTTCGGCTGGGGCCGCGATCGCTTCGTCACCGAGGGCCGAACGCTGGCCAGCCTGCATCGCGCGACGGCGATCGTGCATGTCTTCGACTACCTCGAGGCCAACGGCACGGCCTACATCGTGATGGAGCTCCTGAGCGGCGGGACGCTCGAGGATCGCATCGCCAAGAACGGCAAGCTTTCGCCGGAAGAAATCGATCGCATCCTGTGGCCGCTGCTCGACGGGCTGGAGCAGGTGCACAACGCGGGGTTCCTGCATCGCGACATCAAGCCCGCTAACATCCTGCTCGATGCGACGGGCAATCCTACGCTGATCGACTTCGGCGCGTCGCGCGCGGCGATGGCCGGGCGCAGCACGGCGCTCACGGCGATCTTCACGCCGGGCTATGCCGCCGCCGAGCAGATGACCTCGGCCAAGCAGGGACCGTGGACGGACATCTATGGCCTTTCGGCCACGCTCTATCATGCGATTGCCGGCAGGACGCCGCCCGGCGCCTTCGACCGCATGCTGAGCGATGCCTACGAGCCGCTGTCGCGGATCAATCCGGCCGGATTCTCGCCGGGCGTGCTGGCGGGCATCGACGCGGGGCTCGCCGTCGTGGCGAGCGACCGGCCGCAGAGCATCGCCGGCTGGCGGCCGATCCTCGCCATGGCCGAGGCACCGGCGGCCGATGCTACGGTGGCCATCGGCAAGGCGCCGTCGCCGCAGCCCGTACGGCACGTCTCGACCCTGCCGCCGGCCGCCCCGGCGGGCACGTCGAACCGGGCGGGCCTTTGGGTCGCGCTCGCGGCTGTCGTGCTCATCCTCCTGGGTGGCGGCGGCTACTACTACGCCATGCGGGGGCTCGATTCCGAGACGGTCAAGGCGCGTCAGGCGGCCGAGGAGGCCGAAGCGCGCCGGCTCAAGGCCGAAGAGGAAGCGGCCAAGCTGCGTGCCGAGAGCGAGCAGCGTCAGAAGGCCGAGGAGGAGCGCCAGAAGGCCGCCCAGATCGCCGCCGCGCGCGAGCGCCAGGAGGCTGCCGAGGCCGCTGCCAAGAAGCAGTTCGAGGAAGAGACCCGGCGCAAGGTCGAGGCCGAGATGGCCGCGCAGAAGAAGGCCGAGGAAGAGGCCAAGCGCAAGGCCGAGGAAGAGGCCGAGGCACGCCGCAAGGCGGTCGAGGACGCCCGCAAGGCCGTCGAGTTCGTGGCCGGCTCCTTCGACCATTTCGGCAAGTCGCTGATGATGATCGGCCTCAAGGATCGCACCGACGAGATCCGCCTGCAGGGTGTCGACGTCGTCAACGACCCTGACCTCAACAAGATCGCCGTCCAGGCGCTGGCCGCCCAGCCGCGCGACCTGCGCTGCCGGCAGACCGACCGGCTGACCGACGGCACGCCGCTCTATCGCTGCCTGATCACCCAGCTCAACGCCAAGCAGCCGCTGAACGACATTCCCGATACCGACCGCGTCGACCTCGCTCTCGCGCTGGTGAAGAACGGCCTGGTGCTCGCCTCGTGCGACGCGCCACGTTCTTACGCTGACGCTGAAGACGATGCGCGTGGTCGCAAACAGGCCCTATGGGGTAGAGTAACGGTTCAGGAATACAAACGGAGATGCTCCAAATGACTGCTTTGATTGCCCAGACAACGACCCTGCGCACGGCAGGGCGGAAGCTCGCGATGCAAGCGGTCGGCATCGTCGCCGCCCTCGGGCTTGCCACGGCGTGCACGACCAGCGAGAGCGGCGGGCCTTCCAATCAGGCGATGGGCACTGTCATGGGCGCGGCAGTCGGCGGTGCGGTGGGCGGTCTCGCCTTCGGCTCGGCAGGCGGCATCGTCGGCGGCGCTCTGGTCGGCGCACTGGCGGGCAACCTTGTCGGCCGCGCGCTCGATAACCAGGAGCGAGCGCGGCTTGCGCAGGCGACACAGAACGCGTTCACCGCCGAGACCTATCAACCGACCACCTACACGGTCGAGCCGACGACGAGGTCCACGAGCTCGACGCCGCCGCCTCCCACGGTCGTGGCTGGCAAACCCGTGGCGCCCGCGCCGCCGCGCGCCGATGGCGGCCCCAGC
>JAEZIF010000126.1 GCA_023416135.1 Pseudomonadota bacterium | reverse complement strand
CCACTGGAGTGGCGCGCCCCAGCCCTTACAACGTCGGCCGGACTTCCTCGACGTCGAAGCATTCGATGACGTCGCCGACCTTGATGTCGTCGTAGTTCTCGAACGCCATGCCGCACTCGAAGCCGTGCTGCACCTCGCGGACCTCGTCCTTGAAGCGACGCAGCGTCTTCAGCGTGCCTTCGTGGATCACCACGTTGTCGCGCAGCAGGCGTACCTTGGCGCCGCGCTTGACCATGCCTTCGGTGACCATGCAGCCGGCGACGTTGCCGACCTTGGTGATACGGAAGACCTCGCGGATCTGCGCATTGCCGAGGAACGTCTCCTTGTAGGTCGGGTCGAGCAGGCCGACCATCAGCTGCTGGATGTCCTCGGTCACCTTGTAGATGATCGAGTAGTAGCGGATGTCGATCTTGTCGCGCTTGGCGATCTCGCGCGCCTGCGGGTTGGCGCGCACGTTGAAGCCGATGATCAGCGCGCCCGACGCCTTGGCGAGCGTGATGTCGGCCTCGCTGATGCCGCCGACACCCGAGTAGATCACGCGCGTCGCCACCTTCTCGGTGGAGAGGCGGGCCAGTGCGCCGGCCAGCGCTTCCGCCGAGCCCTGCACGTCGGCCTTGATCAGCACCGGCAGCTCCTTGGCCGTGCCCTCGCGGATGCCCTTCAGCATGTCCTCGAGGGTCCCGCGGCCCGAGGCGGCGCGGGCAAGCTGGGCCTGCCGGTCGCGACGGGCGCGGAAGTCGGCGATCTCGCGAGCGCGCGCCTCGTTCTCGACGACGTGGAACTCGTCGCCGGCTTGCGGCGTGCCATCGAGACCGAGGATCTCCACCGGGAAGGCGGGACCCGCTGCCTGCACGGCATTGCCGCGATCGTCCATCAGGCGGCGCACACGGCCCCAGACAGCGCCGGCGACCAGCACGTCGCCGACCTTGAGGGTGCCGCGCTGCACCAGGACGGTCGCAACCGAGCCGCGACCCGGATCGAGCTGGGCCTCGACCACCACGCCATCGGCGGGACGGTCGGGATTGGCCTTGAGCTCGAGCACCTCGGCCTGCAGCAGGATCGCCTCTTCGAGCTTGTCGAGGTTGGTCTTCTTGATCGCCGAGACCTCGATCGACTGGACGTCGCCGCCCAGCTGTTCGACCTGGATCTCGTCCTGCAGCAGCTCGGTGCGCACCCGGTTGGGATCGGCGCCGGCCTTGTCGATCTTGTTGATGGCCACGATCAACGGCACGTTCGCCGCCTTGGCGTGGGCGATCGCCTCCTTGGTCTGCGGCATGACGCCGTCGTCGGCCGCCACGACCAGCACGACGATGTCCGTCACCTTGGCGCCGCGGGCGCGCATGGCGGTGAAGGCCTCGTGGCCCGGCGTGTCGAGGAAGGTGATCTTCTGGCTCGACGGCAGGGTGACCTGATAGGCGCCGATATGCTGGGTGATGCCGCCGGCCTCGTGCGCGGCGACATCGGTCTCGCGCAGCGCGTCGAGCAGTGAGGTCTTGCCGTGGTCGACGTGGCCCATGATGGTGACCACCGGCGGCCGGGGCAGCTGCGATTCGGGCGCATCGACGCTCTCGGTCAACGCCGTCTCGACGTCGCCCTCGGCAACGCGCTTGGGCCGGTGGCCCATCTCGGTCACGACCAGCTCGGCCGTGTCGGGATCGATCGCCTGGTTGATGGTCGCCATCACGCCCATGCGCATCAGCGTCTTGACGACGTCGGCGCTGCGCTCTGACATGCGCTGTGCCAGCTCCTGGACCGTGATGACCTCAGGGATGGTGACCTCGCGATAGACCTTCTGCTGCGGCTCGTTGGCGTGCTCGCGGCGACGCTCGCGCTCCAGACGGCGGCGCTGCTGCGCCACCGACCGGCTGCGGAAGTCGTTCTCGCCCTCGACCGCGCGGCCGACATCGACCTTGTCCGACCGGCGCTTGGGCGCCTCGCGGCGCGCGCCCGGTGGCTGCGGCAGGCGCTTGTTGACGGCGGGCCGCATCGGCGGCGGACGGCGCAGCGCATCGGCCGACTGTCCACCGCCAGGCGCGGCGCCCGGCGGACGGCGAACCGGCGTTGCTGGCGCGGCAGCGGCAGGAGCAGCGGGTTGCGGAGCAGTGCCGGGCTTGATCTCCTCGGCCTGACGGGCGGCCGGCGCCTGCGGCGAGGCGGTGGCGGCCTGGTCGAGGCGCTTCTGCACCAGGGCGTCGGCCTTGCGCTTGACCTCTTCCTCGGCCTTCTTGCGCGCTTCTTCCGCGGCCAGCCGCTTCTTGTGCTCCTCTTCGGCCTTGCGACGCGCCTCTTCCTCCTGGGCGCGACGAGCCGCTTCCTGGGCCGCACGCTGGCGGGCCAGCTCGGCGTCGCGATTGGCGTCGACCAGGGCGCGGGCGCGGGCTTCCTTCTCTTCTTCCGTTAGCGTCCTCAGCACGGCGCCGCCGGAACGCGCGTCGCCGGACGGACGCCCCGGCAAGGGCCGAGAGGTCGTGGCGGCACCGCCGCCCAGCTTGAGGGTACGGCCGGTCGGCGCTGCCGGGGCGGCTGCGGGCGCAGGCGCTGGAGCAGCGGCCACAGGCGCACTCGGCGCGCCCGGCCGCTTCACCGGCTTCTTGGCCACGACCTCCACCACGCGCGTGCGGCCATGCGAAAACTTCTGGCGCACCTGCGTGGCGTCGCTCGCGCTCTTCCCCGACGCCGCGCCGGTGCGCGTCGTCGTCGAAAGCGTGAGCGGCTTGGTCGGCTTGGTCTGCTCTTTCTGTTCCGTCATAAGTCGTGTTGTCCTTGGTCCGCCGCGGCCCGTCAACCGCCGCTGTTCGACCGGTAGCCGCGCCAGCGCGCGGCCCCGGCCTCGACTCGCTCAATAAAGGCGCCGCCCGCATCGTCGCGGGCAACCGCCACGTAGACCGCCTGCTCGCGGCCGAAGATCCCGCCCAGCGCCGCCGCGTCGCCCAGGCGGGCGATCGGCAGGCCTGTGGCCCGGCTCGCGGCTTCGAGCTTCGCGAGCCCGTCGCCGTCGGCCTCGTTGGCCACGATCACGAGCCCGGCGCGCCGCTGGCCCACCATCTGCTCGACTTTCACGAAGCCTGCGACGGCGCGGCCGGCCCGGCGTGCCCGGCCGAGATCGGCCAGGGCCCGCTCGAGCAGCAAGCGCTCGACCCGTTCGGCCAGATCGGCCGCCGGCTTGACCGAGGCCCGCGCTGCCCTGGCGAACAGGTTCTTCGCCACGGCGCGCTCGACCGCAACCCGCTCCGCCTTCACCCAGAGGCCGCGCCCCGGCAGCCGCCGCGCCAGATCGGGCACGACGTCGCCCTCCGGCCCGACCACGAACCGGATCATCCGGTCAGGCACGCCGGTCTCGCCGGTCGCAATGCACGTGCGCTGCGGTCCGGTAACAGGGCGAGCCAGGGGTTCGGCTCGGGTCATGGCGCTGGCGAATGCCAAGAGGGTCGGTCTCCTTGCTCCGTTCTAGGCCTTGGCCGCTTCCGCGGCCCCGTCGCCGTCGTTGGCGAACCAGTGCTCGCGCGCCTTCATGATGATGGCGTTGGCGGTGTCGTTATCCATCGTGCTCTCGCCCACGATCTCGCGCAGTTCGTCGGAGGCGAGGTCAGCGAGGTCGTCGCGGGTCTTCACACCCTTCTCGCCCAGCGCCACCAGCATCGGCAGCGTCAGGCCCTCGGTCGCGCGCACGTCCTCGTCGACGCCCAGCTCCTCCAGGCGGGCGGCCAACTCGGCGTCGCGCTTCTCGATAAACTCGCGGGCGCGGCGCTGCAGCTCGGTGGCGATTTCCTCGTCGAAGCCTTCGACCCCGGCCAGGTCCTCGACCGCCGAATCGGCGACGTCCTCGACCGCAGCGTAGCCTTCGGCGACCAGGAGATGGGCAATGACATCGTCGACATCAAGCGCGAGCTTGAACAGCTCGGTGCGCTCGCGTGTCTCCTTCTGGCGGCGCTCGCTTTCCTCCGCCTCGGTCATGATGTCGATTTCCCAGCCTGTGAGCTGGGAGGCGAGCTTGACGTTCTGGCCGCGGCGGCCGATCGCGAGGCTCAGTTGGTCGTCGGGCACCACCACCTCGGTCTTGTTCTTCTCCTCGTCCATCAGCACCTTGCTGACCTCGGCCGGCGCCAGCGCATTGACGATGAAATTTGCGGTGTCGTTCGACCACGGGATGATGTCGACCTTCTCGCCCTGCAGCTCCTGCACGACGGCCTGCACGCGGCTGCCGCGCATGCCGACGCAGGCGCCGATCGGGTCGATGGCGCTGTCGTGGCTCAGCACGGCGATCTTGGCGCGACTGCCGGGATCGCGGGCAACCGCCTTGATCTCGATGATGTTGTCGTAGATCTCCGGCACTTCCTGCATGAACAGCTTCGCCATGAACTGCGGATGGCTGCGCGACAGGAAGATCTGCGGGCCGCGCGGCTCCTCGCGCACGTCGAAGATGTAGGCGCGCACGCGATCGTTCACGCGAAGGCTCTCGCGCGGGATCGTCTCGTCGCGGCGGATCACGCCTTCGGCGCGCTGCAGGTCGACCGTGATGTTGCCGTAGTCGACGCGCTTGACCACGCCCGACACGATCTCCCCGACGCGATCCTTGAACTCCTCGTACTGCCGCTTGCGCTCGCTCTCGCGCATGCGCTGGGTGATGACCTGCTTGGCGGTCTGGGCGGCGACGCGGCCGAAGTCGATCGGCGGCAGCTCATCGGTCAGAAAGTCGCCGACCTGCGCCTCGGGATTGCGCCGCTGCGCCTCGACGAGCGGCACCTGCACGTTCTCGTTCTCTACCGGGTCGGCTACCTGCATGTAGCGCAGCAGCTTGATCTCGCCCGTCTTGCGGTCGATCTCGGCGCGGATGTCGTGCTCCATTCCGTACTTGGCGCGGCCGGCCTTCTGGATGGCCTGCTCCATCGCCTCGAGCACCTCCTCGCGCTCGATGCCCTTCTCGCGGGCGACCATGTCGGCCACCTGCAGCATCTCCAGGCGCGGAATATCGGCAGTCGTTGCCATGACTATTTCCTCTCTTGCGAATCCACTAATGAGCCTGGCCCGCCCCCTGCTGGGCGAGCCGGTGTTCTTCAATCAACGCGTCAGTCATCTCGAGCTTGGCCTTGGACACGGCGGCGAGCGGCACGGCCGCCTCGTTGCCGTCCTCCAAGCGCAGCCGCACAACGCCGTCACTCAATCCCAGGAGCGTGCCCTTGAAGCGGCGGCGCCCGTCGATCGGCTCGGCGGTCTCCACGCGGGCGAGATGTCCCGCCCACCTCGAATAGTCCTTGGGCCTCGTCAGCGGGCGGTCGATGCCCGGCGAGCTCACCTCGAGGGTGTAGGCGCCCGGTATCGGATCCTCGACATCGAGCACCGCCGACAGTGCGCGCGATAGCGTGGCGCAGGCCTCGACATCCATCGGGCTGCCATCGGCCGGCTCGATCATGATCTGCAGCGTCCCGCCGCCCTTGCTCATGGCGACGCGAACCAGCTCGAAGCCCATGCCGACCACGGTCGGGGCAACGATGTCTTCGATTCGACGCAGCAGTTCGGTCACGCGGGACGTTTCTCGATATGCTTGGGCCGGCGGGCTTCCCACAAATGAAAAGAGCGGGTTTTCGGCCCACTCTTTCTTGTTTGGTTCGTCCCGCGAACCCGATGAGGATGGCGCGGATATAGGCGCAGTCCGGTCAAAGGGCAAGGGAATCCGGCGCAATTTATGCGCCGGCGTGCAAGCACTTCTATTAGTAGTAGTGGATGGCTGCCGGGCACCCGCCGGCGCGAAAAAAAATAAATTTAGCCCGCGCAAGCCAGGAGCTACCGCTGGACTTCCTGCAGCCAGCGCCGGGCGTCGTGCAGGCTGCGGAACAGCTTGACCGGGCGGTCCGTACTGGTCGCGTCGGCGAAGAGGTCGGCAAACCCCTCGCGCTCGGGATGGATGACGAAGGCGATCGGCCCGCGCCCGGCCGCTCCCTTCTCCGCCCGCAACGTCGCCGCCATGGCTTCGACCTGCCCGCGATCCATGTCGATGCTCGAGCCGGTGACGTCGATGATCTTGCTGAAATGCCGGACCTCGTTGTCCACCATCTGGCTGACCAGATCGCGAACCTCGTCCGGCGTGACTTGGCCGCGCGCCACGATGACGAGCAGGCGATGCAGGCGGGAGATGTCCAGATGAATGGCATGCGGTGACGGCCATGGACAGGGGCCAGACCACTGCCCCGACCGGGACATGCTACACGCCGGCTGCGCCAACGGCGATAGCTCAGGCGCGTCGGCGCAGCCGCAGGAAGGTCGGCGTGCCGGCCAGCTCCTTCTTCTCGTAGCGCGTTGCAGGCCAATCCGCCGGCCGGCCACGCCAATCGGCCGGCCGCTCGGCCAGCCATTCGAAGGCGGGATGAATGCACGCGTGCTCGATCATCCACGGCAGGTAGCTCGGATCGTCGGTCGCGAGCCTGAGCTCGGCGCCGGCGATCATCAGCTCGGCCAGGCGGTCGAGCGTCGCGCGCTGCACGAATCGCCGCTTGTGGTGGCGCGTCTTGGGCCACGGATCGGGGAACAGCACGAAGACGCGCGACAGCGCGCGATCGGGCAACACCGACATGAGCAGGCGTGCATCGTCGGCGAGCAGCCTGACATTGGTCACGCCGGTACGCTCGATATGCGCGAGGCACTTGGCGACGCCGTTGAGATAGGGCTCGCAGCCGATCAGGCCGACATCGGGATGCTGCTCGGCCTGCCACACCAGATGCTCGCCGGCGCCGAAGCCCACCTCGAGCCATACGCCGCCCGGCGGCAGACGGCCCCCGAACAGCGCGGCGAGGTCGAGCTTGTCGGGCTCGGCCGGCAGGGTGAACGCGAGGCGAGGCAACAGCGTATCGAGCAGCGATTGCTGCCCGGCACGCAGTTTCTTGCCCCGACGACGACCATAGAGCGTGCGTCGACGGGTTTCTTCCATGGATGCCTTACATCACCACGTCGATCAGGTACGGGCCCCTGTGCGACATGGCGTAGGTGAGCTGCTTGGTGAGCTCTTCGAGGTCGTGCGCCTTGGCGCCGGGCACGCCCATGCCCTTGGCCAGCAGGGTGAACTCGAGCGTCGGACGATCGAGCGTCAGCATGTCGATGGCGCGCGGCCCGGGATTGGCCGCGCCGACATCGGAGAGCTGGCTGTACAGGATCTTGTAGTTGCGGTTGGAGAAGATCAGCACGCAGACATCGAGGTTCTCTCGCGCCATCGTCCACAGTGCCTGGATCGTGTACATCGACGAGCCGTCGCCGATCATCGCGATGACCTTGCGGTCGGGACATGCCACCGCAGCGCCGACCGCGACCGGCGCGCCGAAGCCGATCGAGCCTCCCATGTTGTTCAGCCAGTCGTGCGGCGGAGCGCCGGCGCTGAACGGGAAGAAGCCTCGGCCGGTCGTGACCGATTCGTCGACCACGATCGCGCCTTCCGGCATGGTGGCGCCCAACGCCTGGCCGAGGCCGTCGAGCGTGAACTTGCCGGTCGGACGATCGGGCCGCTTGGGCTGCGCCACGGTCGGCTTCTCGTTCATCGCGTCGAGTTCGGCGGCAAGCGCTTCCAGCGAGCCGATCGGATCGCCGTCGACCGGGCAGAGCGTGGTGACGTCGCAGCCTTCCGGCACCAGCACGCTCGGCTTGCCGGGATAGGCGAAGAAGGCGGCGGGCGCCTTGGCGCCGACCAGGATCATCTGCTTGGTGCCCTTCAGCATCTCCTGCGCTGCCTCGACGACGAAGTGCAGGCGCAGCACCGGCACCCGGCCCGCACCACGCTCGATGCGCGCCGTGCCGCCGGAGGCCTGCACCTTGCAGCCGGTCTTGGCGGCGATCTTGCCGGCAAGCTCGAGGCCGCGGGCGCGCAGCGCACGGCCGCCGATGAACAGCATCGCCGACGCGCCGCCGGCCTTCAGCGCCTTGGCGGCCGCCACGACGTCCTGGTTGGCAGGCTTCTGCGGCTGCGGCGTCTCGGGCGTGTCGGCGACACCATCGGCTTCAGTCCACGCCGTGTCGGCAGGCAGGATCAGGGTCGCGATCTGGCCGGGCGCCACGCGCGCGGCCTGGATGGCGGCGGCGCCGTCCGTCGCCACGGTCTTGGACGTCGGCGAGGTCTTCACCCAATGGGAGAACGGCCGCGCGATGCCTTCGATGTCGGCGGTGAGCGGCGTGTCGTACTTGATGTGATAGAGCGCGTGCTCGCCCACGATGTTGACGATGCCCGAGCCCGCCTTCTTGGCGTTGTGCAGGTTGGCCGCGGCGTTGGCCAGGCCGGGCCCGAGATGCAGCAGGGTCGAGGCCGGCTTGTCGGTCATGCGGTAGTAGCCGTCGGCCGCACCGCTGCACACGCCCTCGAAGAGGCCGAGCACGCAGCGCATGCCCTCGACGCGATCGAGCGCGCCGACGAAGTGCATCTCAGACGTGCCGGGATTGGCGAAGCAGACTTCGACCCCGCCCTTGACCAAGGTGCGAACCAGACTCTCTGCTCCGTTCATCGACGTCTCCTCGACGCAAAAAAGACCATGTGCGCGGGCACCCTATGCCAGACGAGGGGCGAACCCAAGCCTTTGCAAATCAACGCAAATTCAGATTTGCCGATGTTCTCTCTTTATTCTCAATGATTTATTCAGTACACTTGAAGCAATATTTCAGTTTTTGAGAACGAAAGACTTTATTGAAGCAATGAGTCCCTCGGCCCCCTCCGACAGCTCGGCCGTCGACGCTACCTTTTTGGTCGGCGTTGATCTGGTCGAATTCGATCGCCGCGAACTGCCGATCTACGCCAGCCCGCAATCGCGCTGGATGGACGCCTGCCACGACGAGGCGCCCTTCTACGGCGCGCCGGTCGACCGTCTGTTCGGCGAGCCGGGCGAAGTCCATATCGACGGGATGCCCGCCAACGATGAACAGCTCGCCGCCGTCATCGCCGATGATCCGCTGGTTGCGCTGGCAACGCTTGCCGACGGCCTCGCCGTCTCCGGCAGCGACGCCGCCGCGCCGGAGCTTGCGACCTCGTTCGACTTCGGCGCCGATGCGCACGCCGTCGTCCATCTGCACGATGGTTCCGATTGGGACATCACCGGCACCGACGGGACCTTCGACTACCAAGTTTGAGTCATCGGACCGCAGGCCTCCAGGCCCGCGGTCCAATGAGACTACGCCGCGTCGCCCAGCTCGAGCTGCACCAGGTTGACCCAATAGGCCGCGCCCGTAGTCAGGATGCGGTCGTTGAAGTCGTAGAGCGGCGAATGGACGTTGTGGCAGCCGCCTTCGTTGGGCCCGCCATTGCCGATCATGATGTAGGCGCCGGGCTTCTTCTCCAGCATGAAGGCGAAATCCTCCGCTCCCGAGATCGGCGGCGTGTTGGGATCGACGTTGTCGCGACCCACGGTGAGCACCGCCGCCTCGACCGCGAGCGACGTCTGCTCCACCGCGTTGATCAGTGCGGGGTAGCG
Source organism: Pseudomonadota bacterium (assembly GCA_023416135.1). Lineage (GTDB taxonomy): Bacteria > Pseudomonadota > Alphaproteobacteria > Reyranellales > Reyranellaceae > Reyranella. The sequence continues at coordinate 19,087 of JAEZIF010000126.1, read as the reverse complement.
CCGATGGTACTTCGATTCGGCGGTGCAGCCGCCCGCCTGCGCAATGCCTGCCGCCAGCTCGGCGAGGCGGCGCTCCAGCAGGTCGCGGATCGACGGCGAGAAGCTGCGTGCGGTGCCCTTGATCAGCACCTCGGACGGGATGACGTTGGGCGATCCCGGGGTGCCGGCGGCGATGTGGCCGACGCTCAGCACGGCCGCCTGGCTCGGCGGTACGTTGCGGCCGATGATGCCCTGCATGGCCACAATGAACTGACCGGCAACATAGGTCGGATCGGTACCGCGATCGGGCATCGCGCCATGGCCGCCCGTGCCCTTGAAGGTGACCTCCCAGCTGTCCGACGAAGCCAGCATGGCGCCGGAGCGGATGGCGAAGCGGCCGGTCGGGATGCCGGGCATGTTGTGCATGCCGTAGACGACGTCGCAGTTGAACTTGTCGAACAGGCCTTCTTCGATCATCACCCGCGCGCCGCCGAGTCCTTCCTCGGCCGGCTGGAAGATGAAGTGCACGGTGCCGGCAAAGTCCGGTGACGCCGCCAGATGCTTGGCCGCGCCCAGCAGCATCGTGGTGTGGCCGTCATGGCCGCAGGCATGCATCTTGTTGGCATGCACCGAGGCGTAGTCGAAGTCGTTCTTTTCCTGCAGGTGCAGCGCATCCATGTCGGCGCGCAGTCCGATCGTCTTCTGCCCCGGCCGCTTGCCCTTCAGCGTGCCGACCACGCCGGTCGTGGCCAGCCCGCGATGGATCTCGATGCCCCACGACTGCAGCTTGTCGGCGACGATCTGCGCGGTGCGCTGCTCCTCGAAGGCGGTCTCGGGATGGCGATGGATGTCGCGTCGGATGGCCGTGAGCTCGACTTCGGAACCGGCCAAAAGATCGGGTGTGAAACGGGTCATGGAGGGTCCTTCCTTCGGTGGCCAGACTAGCCGTTCGGGAAAGCGGACGTCGAGAGAAGCGGTGGCGCGGGGCGGCTTGCCGCGCTAAACCCCGCCGCCATGCTCCTGTTTCCCGCCATCGACCTCAAAGACGGCAAGTGCGTGCGCCTGTTGCGCGGCGACATGGCCAAAGCCACCGTGTTCAACGACAGCCCGGCGGCCCAGGCCAAGGCGTTCGCCAATGCCGGCTGCGAATGGCTGCACCTGGTCGATCTGAACGGCGCGGTCGAGGGCCATCCGGTCAATCGCGCTGCGGTCGAGGGCATCCTGAAGGAGGTGAAGGTGCCGGCCCAGCTCGGCGGCGGCATCCGCACCATCGAGAGCATTGCGCAGTGGATCGAGGCAGGCGTCCAGCGTGTCATTCTGGGCACGGTCGCGGTCAAGGAGCCGGGTCTGGTGAAGGCTGCCTGCAAGCAGTGGCCCGGCCAGATCGCCGTCGGCATCGACGCACGCGACGGCATCGTCGCGGTCGACGGCTGGACCAAGCAGAGCACGGTGCGCGCTCTCGACCTGGCGCTGCGCTTCGAGGACGCGGGTGTGGCGGCCATCATCTACACCGACATCGACCGCGACGGCGCCATGGGCGGAGCCAATGTCGATGCTACGGTGACGCTCGCCCAGCATCTCACCACGCCGGTGATCGCTTCGGGCGGCGTCAGCTCGCTCGACGATCTGCGCGAGCTCAGGCCGGCCGAAGAGTTCGGCATCGTCGGCGCCATCGTCGGCCGCGCGCTCTACGACGGCCGCGTGACCGTGCCCGACGCCATTCGCGTGCTGAAGGGCGAGTAGGTCACGACACTCCATCGTTCTCGGTGTGCCTGTACGTCGGCTCGAGACGCGACAGCAGATAATCGGCGGCGACCACCGGCGGATACTTCGCGACACCGTCCTCGAGGCAGGTCGGCAAACAGGCGACGACAGCCTCGGGATTGGGATCGAGAAAGAACACCACTGAATAGCGATCGCGGGTGGGGCTGGCGACGCGATGCGGCGTCGAGACGTAGACGTCGTTGGTCCAGCGCATCAGGCAGTCGCCGATATTGCAGATCAGCGCGCCGGGCACGGTCGGGGCGCTGATCCATGTCCCGGCACGATTGCGCACCATGAGGCCTTCGACGCCGTCGGTCGCAAGCAGCGTCAGGTTGCCGTAGTCGGTGTGCTCGCCCGCGCCGAGCTGGCCGGGCCGTGGAGCCGCCGGCGCGGCGGGATAGTGCAGCAGGCGCAGGATCGCCATCGGCTTGCAGAGCTTGTCGTCGAAGAACGTGCGGTCGATGCCGATATCGCACGCCAGCGCGCGATGCAGGGCCATGCCCAGGCGATGGGCACGGCCGAAATAGTCGAGCATGGTCGCGCGGAAGCCCGGCTGGTCCGGCCAGGGATTGGCGTGGCGGAACGGCCGGCCAGCCAGGAGGTCGGGATCGTCGGGGGGCAGCTCCAGCCCGATGTTGAAGCACTCCTTCAGGTCGGGAAGCGTGCCCGGCTGAAGTTTCTCACCCTCGATCGGCACATGGCCACGGTTGCCCGAGGCGCCGGTGTAGCGCACCGGATCCTTGATGGCGGCGGGCGCTGCGAAGAAGCGTTGCGACTGCGCGAACACCTCGGCGATCGTGCCGGCCGGAATGCCGTGACCCTCGATGTAGAAGAACCCGATGTCGCGGCAGGCCCGGCCCAGTTTCCGGGCTACGTCCGCCTCGCCGTCCTCCCGGCCGCCATCGAGCAGCGGGGCGACGTCGATCAGGGGAATGGCGGCGTCCGGCGTCATGGCGCGCAGTCTAGCATTGCGACGGCCCTTCGCGTCGACAAACCGCGATGTGGCGCATATGGTCCGCGCCGCCATGCTGAAGGTTCGCATCATCCCCTGCCTCGACGTCAAGGGCGGTCGCGTCGTCAAGGGCGTGCAGTTCGTCGGACTGCGCGACGCCGGCGATCCGGTCGAGCAGGCGCGCGTCTACGACGCCGCCGGCGCCGACGAGCTCACTTTCCTCGACATCACGGCGAGCCACGAGAATCGCGACACCATCCTCGACGTGGTGGCGCGCACGGCCGAGCAGTGCTTCATGCCGCTGACCGTGGGCGGCGGCGTGCGCCAGGTCGAGGACATCCGCCGCCTGCTGCTGGCCGGCGCCGACAAGGTGTCGATCAACTCCGCCGCCGTGGCGCGGCCGGAGTTCGTGCGCGAGGCGGCCGAGAAGTACGGCGACCAGTGCATCGTGGTGGCGATCGACGCCCGCCAGACCGCACCCGGCCGCTGGGAAGTCTTCACCCATGGCGGCCGCAAGGCGACCGGGCTGGACGCCGTCGGCTGGGCCAGGCGCATGACCGATTCGGGGGCGGGCGAGATCCTGTTGACCTCGATGGACCGCGACGGCACCAAATCCGGCTTCGACCTCGAGCTCACCCGCACGGTGTCGGACGCCGTGCCGGTGCCCGTCGTGGCCTCAGGCGGCGTCGGCACGCTCGATCATCTGGTCGACGGGGTCGTGAAGGGTGGTGCCTCGGCAGTGCTGGCCGCCTCGATCTTCCATTTCGGCGAGTTCACGATCGCGCAAGCCAAGGAGCGATTGGCCCAGGCCGGCGTTCCGATCCGACAAATCTCGCGCGCCGCGTAATTTTGGCGTAAAATCGACGCAGCGTCCCTGTAAGAGGCGCATGCAATCGCCCGTCCCCTCGGGCGTGGAGTAAATTTCCGGATGGCCAAGAACAAGAAAGCCAAGAAAGCGCACAAGAAGAAGCGCGGCAACGGCGTTGCCGTCGTCGACGAGCACGTGCTCGACCGGCTTTACCTCGTGATCGACAGTCGCAAGGGCGCCGACCCGGATACCTCCTACACCGCCCGCCTGTTCAGCCGCGGCCGCCAGCAGATCGCCAAGAAGCTGGGCGAGGAAGCGGTCGAGGCGCTGATCGAGGGCATCCGCGGCGACAAGGGCAAGCTGGTCGGCGAGAGCGCCGACATGCTCTATCACCTCCTCACCTTGTGGGCGGCGACCGGCGTGAAGCCCAAGGCGGTGTGGAGCGAACTCGCCCGCCGCGAGGGCCTGTCGGGCATTGCCGAAAAGGCGTCGCGCAGCCAGAAGTGACGGCCCACGGTGACGGGGCGCCGGCCCCGCGCTAAACCGGGGCCATGGCCGACTACGACCGCACCAACATCTTTGCGCGCATCCTGCGTGGCGAATTGCCGTGCAAGAAGGTCTACGAGGACGACCACGCGCTTGCCTTCCATGACATCAACCCGCAGGCGCCGGTGCATGTGCTGGTGATCCCCAAGGGCGACTACGTCTCGAACATGGATTTCAGCGCCAACGCGCCGACCGAGACCCTTGCCGGCTTCTGGCGCGCCGGCGGCACGGTGGCGCGCCAGCTCGGGCTGGAGCAGGACGGCTACCGCCTGGTCGCCAACAACGGCGCCAACGGCGGCCAGGTCGTGTTCCATTTCCACGTCCATATCGTCAGCGGCAAGCAGCGGCCGCGGTTCAGCCGCGTCCACGAATGATTGTGCGCCGGGCGTTGCTCGCCTTGGCAGCCCTCGCGCCACTGGCGGCGGGGGCGCAACCGGCGCGGCCGCGGTTCTACGCCAAGGGCACCAAGCAGCGCGCCGTGCGCTTCACCGGCAGCGAGGGCGCCGAACTCGCGGGCACGCTGCTGATGCCGATCTGGAGCGAGCTCGAGAAGGTGCCGGGCGTCGTGCTGGTGGCGGGCAGCGGCCCGACCGACCGCAACGGCAACAACACGCTGGTACCCGAGCGCATCGATCTCCTGAAGCAGATCGCGGAGCTCTTGGCCGAAGCGGGCATCGCCAGCCTGCGTTACGACAAGCGCGGCATTGGTGCCTCGACACAGAAGCCGCACGGCTCGCTCGCCGAGCTGGAGCGCTTCTTCTCATGGGACAATTTCGTCGGCGACGTCGCCGCCGCCCACGCCGAGCTGGTGAGACACGACGAGGTCAAGTCCTACGCGACGGCCCTGCTCGGGCACAGTGAAGGCGGTCTCCTTGTGCTGGCGGCGGCGCCGACCATCAGCAGGAACCCGCCGCATGGAATGGTGCTCCTGGCGACGCCGGGACGAAAGCTCGCCGACATCCTGCGCGCGCAGGTCGGACGCGGCGCGCCCAACCTGCTGGCGCCGGCCGATCGTGCGATCGTGGCCATCGAGGCAACCGGGAACGTGCCGTCCGACCTGCCGCGCGAGCTGGATGTATTGTTCCCGCCCTACGCCGGACCGTTCCTGCAGCGCCTGCTGGCCTTCGACCCGGCCCAGGCGCTCGCCGCCTCGCGCCTGCCCTGCCTGCTGCTGCAGGGCGCGGCCGATCGCCAGATCGTGCCGATGGAAGACGTACAGCCCCTGATCGACGCGCTGGGCAAGCGCGAGGCGCCGGGCGAAGCGGTGATCCTTCCCGCCGCCAGCCACAATCTGAAGCTGGTGCAATGGCCGACCGACTCCGGGTTCGGCGGCCCGCTGGCGCCGGCCGTCGCGGCCAAGCTCGCGAGCTGGATGAAGCAGTTGCTGGGTGCTTGATCGAGTGCGGCGGCGGGCCGATCATCCGACGCGAACGGAGGAAACGACATGGCCGTGACGGTACGTCCGGTGAGCGAGGCGGTGGGCGCGGAGATCTTGGGCGCCGACCTGCGACGGCTGAGCGACCAGGACTTCGCGGCGATCGAGCAGGCCTGGACCCGGCATTCCATGATCCTGCTGCGCGACCAGCAGCTCGGCGACGACGACCTTTTGGCCTTCAGCCGCCGCTTCGGCGAGCTCGACCCGCCGCCCAACCAGGAACGCGGCCGCATCAGCCCGCCCGGTTATCCCGACATCTACGTCGTTTCCAACGTGCTCGACGAAAAGGGTGATCCGATCGGCGCGCTGGGCGCCGGCGAGGCGGTTTGGCACACCGACATGAGCTATCTCGACATGCCGCCCGACGCCTCCATGCTCTATTCGCTGGAGATCCCGGAAAGCGGCGGCAACACCTGGTTCTGCGGCATGCAGGCGGCCTGCGCGGCGCTGCCCCCCGACCTGGCGCGCAAGATCGAGGGCCGGCGCGTCAAGCACGACGGCACCTACAATTCCGGCGGCTACCTGCGCAAGGGCGTGACGCCGACCGACGATCCCATGGCGGCGCCCGGCGCCTGGCATCCGGCGATCCTGCGCCATCCCGGCAACGGCCGGGCAACGCTCTATCTCGGCCGGCAGCGCAATTCGTATGTCGAGGGCTATTCGCGCGAGGAGTCCGACGCGCTGCTGGAGGCGCTGTGGACGCACGCCACGCAGGGCCGCTTCATCTACCGGCATGTCTGGAAGCTCGGTGACCTGGTGATGTGGGACAACCGGTCGACCATGCATCGGCGCGATCCGTTCGACGGCACGGCACGGCGCATCATGCATCGCACGCAGATAAAGGGCACGACGAGGCCTATCGCCTTCGCGGCCTGAGGCAACGACCAAACCGGAGGAAACATGCGGCGGCAGAAGAAGTTCTATGCCTGGGGCTATGCCGACGAGGACCTGACGCCGGAGGAGATCAAGCCCTGGGAAGCGGAGATCGCCCAGCGCTACGGCCTCAACGGCTTCGACGTCACGCCGCCGCCCACGCCTGAGGAGATCACGCTGCGCGCGCCGCGCGTCGTCGTGCCCGACGCGCTGAAGGACATCGTGCACACCGATCACCTGACGCGGCTGGAACACAGCTACGGCAAGGCAGGCTTCGACACCCTGCGCATGTTCATGCGCTCGGTACCCAATCCGCCCGACGCCGTCGCCTTCCCCGAGAACGAGCAGGACGTCGTGCGCCTGCTCGAGTGGTGCGACAGGATCGGCGCCAAGGCGATCCCCTACGGCGGCGGCTCGTCGGTGGTGAAGGGCATCGAACCCAGTGCGGCGTTCGACAGGGTGGTGACGATCTCGACGCGCCACATGGACAAGGTGCTGGAAGTCGACGCCGTGAGCCACGCTGCGCGCATCCAGGGCGGCATCTACGGGCCCGCCATCGAGGACCAGTTGCGCGATAGCCCGTTCACCATGCGCCACTACATGCAGGCCTATCGCTGCTCGACCCTGGGCGGCTGGATCGCCACGCGCTCGGGCGGCCACTACGCCACGCTCTACACGCACATCGACGATTTCGTCGAAAGCACCCGCGTGGTGACGCCGGCCGGCACGCTGGAGACACGCCGCCTGCCCGGCTCGGGCGCCGGTCCCAGCCCCGACCGCCTGTTCCTGGGCTCCGAAGGCATTTTGGGCATCATCACCGAAGCCTGGGTGAGGCTGCGCAAGAAGCCGACATTCAGGGCGTCGGCCTCGGTTCGCTTCAAGAGCTTCTTCGATGGCGCCGACGCGGTGCGCGAGATCACCCAGGCCGGACTCTATCCCGCCAACTGCCGATTGCTGGAAGCGCGCGAGGCTCTGCCCGGCATCCCGTGGAGCAGTGAGGAGGCCGTGCTGGTGCTGGCTTTCGAATCCGCCGACCATCCGCTCGATGCCTGGATGAAGCGGGCGCTGGAAATCTGCGCCGGCCATGGTGGCGTGCCCGACGCCGGCGCCGACGACGAGAACGCCCATCGCTCGGGCGCGGCCGGCGCCTGGCGCAACAAGTTCATCAAGGCGCCGCATTTTGGCGAGCATGCCGTTGCGCGCGGCATCCTCTCCTCGACCTTCGAGACGTCGATGACCTGGGAGCGGTTCCGCGACTTTCACGGCAAGATCACCAGGATCACGCAGGACACGATCAAGCGCGTCACCGGCCGCGACGGCACCGTCACCTGCCGCTTCACCCACGTCTATCCCGACGGTCCCTGCCTCTACTTCACGTTCGGCGGCATCCTGGACAAGCGGATCGCCCTCGATCAGTTCATGGAGGTGCTGTCGACGTGCACGGCGGCCACCGTCGAGCATGGCGGCACGACCACGCATCACCACGCCGTCGGCCGCTTCCATCGGCCGTTCTACGACAGGCAGCGTCCCGAGCTGTTCGCCAGGGCGCTGCGCGGCGCCAAGCGGGAGCTCGACCCCAAGGGCATGATGAATCCCGGTGTGCTGATCGACCCGTGAGGAGGCGATGGAATACGTGACCGGACCTTTGATCGCGTTCGTCGGCATCGCGGCGCTGGTGATCTTCACACCCGGCCCGGACACCGCCATGACCATCCGCAACGCCCTGCTGGGCGGCCGCTCTGCCGGCCTGGCGACGGCGCTCGGCGTCTCCACCGGCCTCGCGGTCTGGGCTCTTGCCGCCGCTGTTCCTCGCCGTCAAATATGCCGGTGCAGCCTATCTCGTGTGGCTCGGCGTCCAATCGCTGCGCGCCGCCTTCGGCCCCAATACCCTCGAGCGGACGATCGCCGAGCCGGCGACGCGCGGACTGCAGCCGCGGCAGGCCTACGTGCAGGGCGTCCTGAGCGACCTCGGCAATCCGAAGATCGCCGCCTTCTTTTCATCGATGCTGCCGCAGTTCGCTCCCACGGGCGCGGCGGACTTCATGGGCCTGGCGGCGCTCGGCCTGCTGTTCAGCACCATGACGCTGCTGTGGCTGACGGGCTACGCGTTGGCGACCGCCCGCATGGCCGACGCGCTGCGCCGGCCGCGCATCCGCCGTACGCTTGACGGCATCACCGGGGCCGCCCTGATCGGGCTCGGCGTGAAACTGGCCGCCGAGGACCGCTAACCCGAGACCAGCACCGGCTCGCGGCTGTGCCAGTCGGTCCCCTGCTGGTAGCGATGGGCGGTGCGCAGCAGGTTCGTTTCGTCGAAGGGGCGGCCGATCAGCTGGAAGGCCGTCGGCAGGCCGTTCGCGGTGAAGCCGCAGGGCACGCCGAGTGCCGGCAGGCCGAGATAGTTGATGACCTTGGTGTTGCGGGTGAGCGCCACGACCATGTCGAGGTAGGCCTTTCCGGTGCGGCCGGTGGTCTCGGCGATGGTCGGGACCGGGATCGGTATCACCGGCGCCAGGATCACGTCGGCCTTCTCGAACGCCGCCTTTGCAAACGCGCGCAGGTAGGATCCGCGCAGCTTCAGAGCTCGGATGTAGCTCGCTGCCGGAATGAAGAAGCCGGCATGGAGGCGATGGCCCACCTCGAACGTATAGTCCGCCTCGCGCGCCCGCAGCGTCGGCAGGTGATTGGCCGCCCCTTCCGACTTGATGACCAGCGGATGAAGCTCGGCCATCTCGTCGAGCAGATCGGCCGGCAGGGCCACCTCCTCGACCGTGAAGCCGGCACGGCGCAGGTCCTCGGCGGCGTCGTCCAGGGCGTGCGCCACTTCGGGATGCAGGCCACGGTCGAAGTAGCCACGCGCCAGGCCGACGGTCGGCAAAGGACGCTCGCTGTCGAGCGCAGCCTCGTAATCGGGAACCGGCAAGTCGAGCGTGCTGCTGTCGGCCGGATCGGCGCCGGCGAGGACGCCCAGCAGGCGGGCGCAGTCGCGTGCGCTGCGGGCCAGCGGCCCGACGATGTCGAAGGAGTGCGACATCGGCATGGCGCCGTGCCGGCTGACACGGCCGTTGGTCGGCATCAGCCCGACGACGCCCGACACGTTCGCCGGGCAGCGGATCGAGCCGCCGGTATCGGAGCCCAGCGCGGCGTGGACCATGCGGCTGCCGACCGCCACGCCCGAGCCGCTCGACGAGCCGCTGGGGATGTAATCGGGGTTCCAGGGATTGCGGCACTGCGGGTAGTTCGGATTGTAGCCGTGCGGCCCCATGGCGAACTCGACCATGGCCAGCCGGCCGATCTCGAGGGCGCCGGCGCGGTCGAGCCGGTGCAGCACTGTCGCGGTCTCGGTCGGGCGCCAGTCGGCGCGCAACTTGGAGCCGCAGGCCGACACGCGGCCGGCGCGGTAGTACATGTCCTTATGGGCGAGAGGCACGCCGTGCAGAGGACCGATGCGCGCACCGGCGCGCTGTGCGGCGTCGGCGGCATCGGCGGCGGCGCGGGCGCCGTCGCGATCGACGTCGACGAAGCAGTTCAACGTGCCGTCGAGGCTCGCGATCCGATCGAGGCAGGCCTCGACGACGTCGCGGGCCGTGGTCTTGCCTGTAGCGATCGCATCGGCGGTGTCGGTGAGCGAGGCGCGCGACCAGTCAGTCATGTTTCGCCGCCAGCGACAGGAGAGCGGCGCGGTAGTCGGTCGGATCGACGTCGAAGTCGACCCTGGCGTTCACCGCCTCGATGGCGCGGCGGAGCTGCTCGAGCTCGATCGGCAGCTCCTCGATGCGCGCCGGCTCGAGCGCCAGCCGTCCATAGGCGTCGTTCATGATGCGAACGAGGTCGCTCTTGATCATGGCGGTCCTTTCCTGTCGACGTCGCCCCTGTCTGCGCCATATGGCCGAGCGATTGTCGTGCCAATCCCCGTCACTGCGCCCAAAGGCCACGATCGCCGCAGGAGCATAGTCAGTTGGCGAGCGCGCCGTATATCCTGTTCGACATTCGATTGTCCGATCGCGAGGTGAAGCGGTGCAGCCAGAGACGCCAGACCAGAAGCTGCGGGCACGGGCTGCGCGCGTCATTCCCGGCGGCATGTTCGGTCACCTGAACGCCAACCGCCTGCCCGAAGGCTATCCGCAGTTCTTCGAACGGGGCGACGGCTGTCACCTGTGGGACGTCAACGGCCGGCGCTACGTCGACTTCATGTGCAGCTGGGGGCCGATCGTGCTCGGCCACCACCATCCCGCGGTCGACGAGGCGGTGCGGCGCCAGATGGCGGCAGGCGACTGCCTGAACGGCCCATCGGAACGCATGGTCGAGCTGGCCGAGCGCCTGGTGCGGCTCGTTCCCCATGCCGACTGGGCGATGTTCTCGAAGAACGGAACCGACGCGACCACGACCTGCGTGACCCTGGCGCGGGCAGCGACCGGGCGACGCAAGATCCTGGTCGCGCAGGGCGCCTATCACGGCGCCATTCCGTGGTGCACCCCCAACCCGCTCGGCGTTACCGCCGAGGACCGCACACACCTGCTGACCTTCACGTACAACGACGTCGGCAGCCTCGAGACCGCCGTCCAGCGCGCCGGCGACGACCTCGCCGGCATCCTGGTGTCGGCCTTCCGTCACGACTACGGCCTCGACCAGGACCTTCCCGATCCGCTGTTCGCCCGCCGGGTCCGCGAGCTGTGCGACGCGAGCAACGCCGCGCTCATCGTCGACGATGTCCGGGCAGGCTTCCGCATGACCTTGCGCGGCAGCTGGGACCTCGTCGGCGTCCAGCCCGACCTCAGCGCCTGGAGCAAGGCGATCGCCAACGGCCATGCGCTGGCGGCGGTGACCGGCAGCGATCGCTATCGCGACGCCGCCTCGAAGATCTTCGTGACCGGCTCGTTCTGGTGCAGCGCCGTGTCGATGGCCGCGGCCATGGCGACGCTCGACGAGCTCGAACGCACGGACGGCCCGACGCACATGCGCGCGATGGGCCTGCGGCTGCGTGAAGGCATCGCGGCACAAGCGGCTGCCGTCGGTATCGGCGTCCGCCAGAGTGGACCACCGCAGATGCCGACGCTGCTGTTCGACGACGATCCCGACTTCGCCAAGGGCGACCTCTTCACACAGGAGGCGCTGAAGCGTGGCGTATACCTGCATCCCCGGCACAACATGTTCCTGTCGACGGCGCACACCGAAGCCGACATCGACTTTGCCCTCGAGGCGACGAAGGCCGCCTTCGACGTCCTCGCAGCGCGGTGATCAATCCGCGCGGGCCGTCATGCGAGCACCGCGTCTACGGTTCGCCGCAACTCGGGCAGCATCTTTGCCTCGAACCATGGGTTCTCGCGCATCCAGATCGTGCTGCGCCAGCTCGGATGGGGCAGCGGCATGAATTGCGGCGCATAGTCCCGGAACCCCAGGACGGTTTCAGTCATCGTGCCCTTGCCAGCCGAGCGCAGGTAAAAGCGCTGGGCATGATGGCCCACCAGCAGCGTGAGGCGGACATCGGGAAGATGCTCGAGCAGCCTTGCATGCCATAGCGGCGCACATTCGCGGCGCGGCGGCTTGTCACCGCCGGCCCGATCCCTGCCGGGGTAGCAGAGGCCGATCGGCATGATCGCCACGCAGGCCTCGTCGTAGAAGACGGACCGCTCGACGCCCATCCAACCGCGCAAGCGCTCGCCGCTGGCATCGTTCCACGGCACGCCGGTCTCGTGAACCTTTCGTCCTGGCGCCTGGCCCACGATCAGCAAACGCGCCGACCTCGCGAGCTGCAGCACCGGACGCGGACCGAACGGCAGGTCGGTGCAAGCCGTGCAAGCCCGGACATCGTGCAGCAGGCGATCGAGCGGCATCACGGTGAGGCCGTCAGCGACCGAGCAGCGCGTTGCGCAGCACGACCGCATTGTTGCGTCGCTCGTCCCGGGCGGCGAACACCAAGGTCAAGGTCTTGCGCCGAGCCTCGGCACGCAGGGCGAGCAGCTCATCGCGATGGCGGCGCAGTTCAACGGCATAGCATTGGCGAAACTCTGGCCAGCGCGCTGGATCGTGGCCGAACCATTTGCGCAACGCCGTGCTGGGCGCGATGTTCTTGGCCCACTGGTCGATGGCTGCGTCCGATTTCTTCACGCCGTGTGGCCACAGACGATCGACCAGCACCCGCAGGCCGTCCGTCGCTGCAGCCGCACGATAGGCGCGCTTGAGCCTGATCCGACGCGCCGGTATCGCCTTCTGTCGTCCCGGCATCGATGCTGCTCCTGCGGCCGCGCGATGCGGCCGCTGCGATCAGTCTGCCCGGATATTACCTGCGCGAATCACTTCTTTCCAGCGCACGAGCTCGCTCTTGATGAGGTCGGTGTAGCCGGTCGCTCCCAGCGTGCCGGGACGAACGCCGATCTTGGCGAATGCCTCCTTGACCTGGGCGCTCTGCAGGGCCGTCGCAATCTCCGTTTCCCAGCGCTTGGCGACCTCCGGCGGAATGCCGGCCGCCGCCGAGAAGCCGAACCAGTTGGTGGCGACGACATCCGGGAAGCCGGATTCCTTGAAGGTAGGGACGTCGGGGAGCGTCGGCGACCGCTCGGCTTCACTGACAGCGAGTGGACGCATGCGCCCTGAACTGAAGTAGCCGATGGCCGTCGGCAGGCTTTCCATCAGCGCCATGATCTGGCCGCCCATGAGGTCGTTCATCGCCGGCGCCGAGCCGCGATAGGGGATGTGGGTCAGCTGCACCTTTGCCGAAAGCGCCAGCAGTTGTCCCACCAGATGGTTCATCGTGCCGTTGCCGCCCGATCCGTAGGTGACCTCCCCGGGCCTGGAGCGCGCCAGCTCGATGAGCTGCTGGACGGTGGTGGTCGTCGAACCGCCATTCACGGCGAGCACGCTCGGGAATGTCCCGACCAGATGAATATGCGTGAAGTCGCTTAGCGGATCGTAGGGGACGTCCTTGTAGAGGACGGGTCCGATGCCGTGCGAGGCCGCGCTCGACATCATGACGACGTGCGCGTCGCCCTTCGCCTTGGCGACGATGTCGGCGCCCAGCATGCCGCCGGCGCCGGGCTTGTTCTCGACGATGATCGGCTGGCCGAGTCGATTGCCGAAATGCTCGGCCAGCGTGCGAGAAAGGATGTCGGCGGCACCCGCCGGCGGGAAGTTCACGATCCAGCGAATCGGCTTGGATGGCCACGGCGTCTGTGCACGCAAGATGCCGGGAGCGGCGAGCGCCGAGACCGACGCAATGGCGGAGAGACGCCGGCGGGAAATCATGGACGTTCCTTCAAGAGCTAGGAAAGGCGGCATGCCTGTTGCAACATGCGCGCATTGCAACATGCATGCCGCCAAACAGAAAGAGAGACGGCGATGGAATTCGATCTCGTGTTACGCAGCGTGCGCCTTCCCGACAGCAAGGCCGATGAGCCGGCCGTCGATATCGGCGTGAAGGACGGGCGCATCGCGGCGATCGGCTCCGGGCTCGGCGGTACGGCAAAGGAGCAGGCGCAGGCGGGCGGCCGGCTGGTCTGCGCGGGCTTCGTCGAAACGCACATCCATCTCGACAAGTCCTGCATCCTCGGGCGTTGCGATCACGAGAAGAAGCGCTTCCCGCATCTGGCAATGGAGCGGGTCTCGGCCGTCAAGCATACCTTCACGGTCGAGGACGTGACCGAGCGCGCCGGCGGCACCATCGAGAAATGCATCTCGCACGGCGCTACCCGGATGCGCACTCATGTCGAGGTCGATCCCAAGGTCGGCTTGCGCGGCCTCGAAGGCGTAAGGGCCTTGATCGATCGCTACAAGTGGGCGATCGACCTCGAGATCTGCGTCATGCCGCAGGAAGGATTGACCAACAATCCCGGCACCGACGAACTCATGGTCGCCGCTCTCGAGAACGGTGCGACCGTCGTCGGTGCCGCGCCGAACTACGATACCGACCGGCCGGCGCAGATCCGGCGCGTCTTCGAGATGGCGCGCGAGTTCGACGTCGATATCGACATGCACCTCGACAGCGGCGCCTCGGCCGACGAGCTCGACACGCTGCTGGTCTGCGAGCTCACCGAGAAGCACGGCTGGGGCGGCCGGGTCGCCGTCGGGCACGTCACCAAGCTCGCGGCGATGCCCCAGTCGGACATGGACAAGGTGGCCAGGCGCATGGCGGATGCCGGCGTCGCCCTCACGGTGCTGACGGCGACCGATCTCTATCTCGGCGGCCGCCACACCGACCACAACGTCCCGCGCAGCGTCGTCGACGCCAACCGGCTGGCCGAGCACGGCGTGCTCTGCTCGGTGGCGTCCAACAACATCCTCAATCCCTTCACGCCCTTCGGCGACGGCCAGCTGCTGCGGCAGGTCAACATGCAGGCGATCGTCACCCAGCGCGGCACCGACGCCGAAGTGCGGGCTGCCTGGGACATGACGACATCGTCCGCCGCGCGCCTGATGGGCCTGAAGGACTACGGCATCGCCGTCGGTGCGCCGGCCGATCTCGTCGTGCTCGACGCGCCCGATCCGGTGACGGCGCTGCGCACGGTGGCGCCGGTGCTGATGGCCTACAAACGAGGGCGCCGCACCGTCACGCGCGAGCCCGTTCGCCTGCACAGGCCGAGTTGATGATCCGACTGCCTCCCCAGCTTTTGCTGGGGAGGCAGTCGATCAATCTCAGTGGTGCCCGCCCTTGGGGGCGGCGCCGGTCTGCTGTGAGATCCAGTCGACGATGGCGATGCCGATGGCCGACAGGATGAACAGACCGTGGATAATCGACTGCCACATGATGCCGGCCTCGGTGAGGGCCCCGTTGGGCCTGCCGAGCTGGCCGGCCTCGATGAAGGTGCGCAGCAGGTGGATCGACGAGATGCCGATGATGGCCATGGCGAGCTTGATCTTGAGCACGCTGGCGTTGACGTGGCTCAGCCACTCCGGCTGGTCGGGGTGCTTGTTCAGCTCCATGCGCGACACGAAGGTCTCGTAGCCGCCGACGATCACCATGATCAGGAGGTTGGAGATCATCACCACGTCGATCAGCCCCAGCACGATCAGCATGGCCTGCTGCTCGCTGACGCCCGGGCTTTCCATGACGAGATGGATCAGTTCCTTGAGGAACAGGTAGACGTAGACCATCTGGGCGATGATCAGGCCGAGATAGAGCGGCAGCTGCAGCCAGCGCGAGGCGAAGATGAGCCGGGGGATGGGACGCAAGGCGCGCGGGTCGCGGCCGTTGTCGGCATTGGCGACAGTCGTCATGGAAGACCTGCAACGATGGAACCGGGACTGCGGCCGCAGCCCCTGCGAAGTCTTATGCCGAGCTCAACGCGGAACCCAAGTTGCGGTTCTGTGGATTTCGCGGATAACAACGCCGCAGGGCCGTGCGGGCGGGCGTTGGGCTACCGGCCCAGGAGCTTGAGCGCCGTAAAGACAGCGGTCTGGCCGACGATCAGCATGACGACCCACTTCAGCAGGTCGATTTTGTCGGACTTCATGGCAGCCAATAGCTCCCCCTTCAGGAGACCCATTTCGCCCTTGAGAACGCCCAGGTCGTTCTTGACCTCGATCCGCAGAAGCTCGATTCCATTGCGCAGGCTGACAACATCGCTCTTGGTGGCGACTTCTTCCCGCAGCGCCTGGTCGAGGCCATCGGCCATGGCTCTGGCTTGCGGCTCGGCGAAGCCCGCCGCCTTCAATCGATCAATGTAGGCGAGTTATCGAACGTCATCGTCGGCATCGCATGGCCTCGAGACTAGACCCAAACGCCCTACGCCGCCATTGTCTGCCGCGGCTGAGGCCGGCGATAGCTCAGCGCCTCGGCAATATGCAGCCGTCGTACGACGTCCGATCCATCCAGGTCGGCCAATGTGCGGGCCACCCGCAAGGTGCGATGCCAGCCGCGAGCAGACAGGCCAAGCCTCTCCGCCGCACGCGTGAGCAGCGCGCGACCTTCGGCGTCGGGTTCGGCGATTGCCGCGAGGACGGCGCCGTCGGTGTCGGCATTGCAGCGCGGCTTCTGCCAGTTGCGCACGCGGTCGGCCAGCAGCCCAGCGGTTTCGTCGGCTTCGACAGCCAGGAGCTTGCCCTTGCGGTCGAACTCTTCCAGTCGCTGGCACTGGATGACGCGCGCTGCCGTGATCCTGGCGGCGACATCGGCCGACGTCTCCGCCGGCGGCGGCAGGGCGAGATCCGCCGCGCTGACCGCCGGCACGTCGATGCTGAGGTCGATGCGATCGAGCAAGGGGCCGGAGATCTTCCCCTGGTAGTCGAGGCCGCAGCGCGGGGCGCGGCCGCAGGCGCGGCTGGGCTCCATGAGATGGCCGCAGCGGCAGGGGTTCATCGCCGCCACGAGCTGGAAGCGCGCCGGATAGGTGACATGCGCGTTGGCGCGCGCCACGGTGACCCGACCCGATTCCAGCGGCTGGCGCAACGCCTCGAGCGAGGCGCGGTTGAATTCGGGCAATTCGTCGAGGAACAGCACGCCGTGATGGGCGAGCGAGACCTCGCCCGGCCGTGCACGTGGGCCGCCGCCGACCAGCGCCTGCAGCGTCGCCGAATGGTGCGGATCGCGGAAGGTGCGGCGGCGGCTGAGCTTGCCTTCGCCGAGATCGCCGGCCAGCGAGCGCACCATCGAGGCCTCGAGCGCCTCCTCCGCTTCCAACGGCGGCAGGATGCCCGGCAGGCGCGCCGCCAGCATCGACTTGCCCGAACCGGGCGGCCCGATCATCAGCAGGTTGTGGCCGCCCGCCGCCGCCACTTCGAGCACGCGCTTGGCGCTCTCCTGGCCTTTGATCTCGGAAAGATCGGGGTAGCTCGCGCGGTCGTCGGCCATCAACGCTTCGGGGGCGGCGAGCTTCTGCTGGCCTCGCAGGTGATTGATCAGGGCGAGAAGCGAGGGCGCGGCGATGATCGGCGGGCCGTCGGCGCCCTCATCGCCATGGGGCGCAGCGTCGAAGCCGCCCCAGGCGGCCTCGCCGCCGCACACCGCGGGGCAGATCACGCCGCGTCCCGCCGCGCGGGCGGCGATCGCCGCCGGCAGCACGCCGGGAACGCGGCTGAGTGAGCCGTCGCGCGCCAGCTCGCCCAGCACGACGTAGCCCGCAAGGCTTTCCCGCGGCACCACGCCCATCGCGGCCAGCAGGCCGAGCGCGATCGGCAGGTCGTAGTGGCTGCCCTCCTTGGCGAGGTCGGCGGGCGACAGGTTGACCGTGATGCGCTGCGGCGGCAGGGAAAGGCCGAGCGCGCGGAAGGTGGCGCGCACGCGCTCGCGACTTTCGCCGACCGCCTTGTCGGCCAAGCCGACCATGACGAAGGCGAGCTGCCCGGGCGCTATGAGCACCTGCACATCGACCGGCAGCACGTCGATGCCCTGGAAAGCCACGCTGCGCACCTTTGCTTGCATGCCGTTCTCCGATACAGGATCGGAACAATTATAGAACGAATAAAGCATATGTAAATCGCGTGTAAGTTGTATCGACGTATTGCGCCAGGGCTGCTTCAATAATCCATGCGCCGCCGTCAAATACTGGCTTCCAGCGCGGCCGTGATGGCCACTCCCTTCGCCCTTCGGGCAGCCTTCGCCTGGCCCGACCAGCCGGTGAAGCTCGTCGTGCCCTTCACCCCCGGCACCGGCCCCGACATCATCGCCCGCTTTCTGGCCGAGCGGTTGAAGCTCGGCCAGCCCGTCGTGGTCGAGAACGTCGCCGGCGCCTCGGGCAACATCGGCAGCCAGCAGGTCGCACTCGCCAGGGCCGACGGGCACACCTTGATGTCGTCGGTGAACACGCTGGTGATGAACGCGAGCCTCTACAAGAACCTGCCCTACGATCCGGTCGCCGACTTCGCCCCGATCGGCCTCACGGCCTGGGGCTCGCTGGTGCTGGTGGCGCATCCCAGCCAGAAACCCGGCACCCTCGCCGAGCTGATCGCGGCGGCCAAGGCCTCGCCCAGGACGCTGACCTACGGCAGCCCCGGCGTCGGCACGCCGCATCACCTGTCGATGGCGCTGGTCGAGACCGCGGCCGGCATCGAGATGGTGCACATCCCCTACAAGGGCACGGCCGGCGCCGTTCAGGATCTCCTGGGCGGCCAGATCGGCTACATGTTCCTCCCCGTGCATGTCTCGGCCCAGCACATCCGCTCCGGCAAGCTGAAGGCAATCGCCGCCGGCAGCCCGCAGCGCCTGCCGCAGTTGCCCGATGTGCCGACCCTGGCGGAAAGCGGGTTGAAGGGCGTCAACGTCGACATGTGGTACGGCTTCTTCGCTCCCAAGGGCACGCCGCCGGAGCTGGTCGAGCGGCTGAACAAGGAAGTCTCAGCCATCCTCGCTTCGCCCGAAGCGAAAGCCGTGTTCGAAGCGCAGGGATTGATCCCCGCCACCTCTTCGCCGGCGGCGCTGGGCGAGATCGTGGTACGCGACAAAGCGCGGTGGGCCGATGTCGTGGCCAAGCGCGGGATCCAGCCGGAGTGAGCAGCGAACCCGACGTCCTGATCGTCGGCGGCGGCATCGGCGGGCTGACGCTGGCGCTCAGCCTTCACCAGGCCGGCATTTCTTCGCGCGTGTTCGAGGCGGCACCCGACATCCAGCCGCTGGGCGTCGGCATCAACATCCTGCCGCACGGCATGCGCGAGCTCTGTGAGCTCGGTCTGCAGGATGCGCTGATGGCGATGGCGATCGAGACGCGCGAGCTCGCCTTCTACAGCCGGCACGGCCAGTTCATCTACAAGGAGCCGCGCGGCCGCTATGCCGGCTACGACTGGCCGCAGCTCTCGATCCATCGCG
>JAEZIF010000120.1 GCA_023416135.1 Pseudomonadota bacterium | reverse complement strand
TCGAGGTGCTGCAGCCCGACGATCCGATCTGGGCATGGCGCGAGCGCATGCTCGACCTGTTCGATGGCATGGGCCGCAAGGCACGAGCCGCTTAGAGGGGCGGCGTGAAGTACGACGCGGTCGTCTTAGACCTGCTGACGGCGCTGATCGATTCATTGACCTTGTGGGACGACGGCGCGGGGTCGGACGATACCGGCATGACGTGGCGTCGCCGCTATCTCGAGATCACCTACGGCTGCGGTCCTTACAGACCTTATGAATGCCTGGTGCGCGAAGCGGCGCGCGATGTCGGCTTATCCGAGCGGCTGGGCGAAGAGCTCGAACGGCGCTGGAGTGAACTCAGGCCCTGGCCGGAAGCGCGCGGCGTGCTCACGAAGATCCCGGTGCCGCTGGCCGTCGCGACCAACTGCTCGGTTCGTCTCGGCCGGCTTGCCGCTGATCGCGTGGGCGTGTCCTTCAAGGGCGTGATCACGGCCGAGAGCGCGGGGTACTACAAGCCCCGGCCGGAACCTTACCGGGCCGTGCTCGCCGCTCTTGGCACGGTGCCTGAACGCACCTTGTTCGTCGCGGGTTCGGCGTCGGACGTGCCCGGCGCCAAGGGTATCGGCATGCCGGTCTACTGGCACGATCGCATCGGCCTTCCGCCACGCGACGATGCCCGGCCCGACTATCTCGGGTCGACGCTCGCCAAGCTGGCCGACCTGTTCGACCGGAACTAAGGTGCCGGCCAAAGCAGGAGGAAGCACGTGGCCGACGCTGCCCCATTCAGGCCTGAGGCGCATCGCTTCGGACCGACGCACTGGTTCGAGGACCTCGAGGTCGGTCAGAAGTTCTACATAAATTCACGGACCCAGACCGAATCGATGTTTGCCGCCTTCCAGCTCGCCAGCGGCGACAACCATCCGATTCACTACGACCGCGAGTACTGCCGGGCGCGTGGCCATCGCGACATGCTGGCGCATGGCCTGCAGGTCGCCATCCAGGGTGCTGCCGGAGCGGGCATCTTCCCGCACGTGATCGGCGATTCGCTGATCGGCTTCCTGGAGCAGTCGTCGCGCTTCCTGAAGCCGGTCTATTGCGGCGACACGCTCTATCCCATGCTCGAGGTGAGCGAGCTCAAGGCCGGACGGACGACCGGCGTGGTCACCATGAAGCTCACCATTCACAATCAGTCCGGCGCGCTGGTTTGCGACGGCGAACACAAGTACCTTGTGAAAAAGCGGCCGCAATAGAGAAGGGAGCGCATATGCTCGGCGTCATCGCGAAGCTCACCATCAAGCCCGGCACCAACGCCGACTTCGAGGCGACCATGAAGGCCCTCCAGGCCAAGGTCCGCGCCGACGAGCCGGGCAACAAGCTCTATGCGCTGCACAAGACGGCCGACGCCAATGTCTACGTCATGTTGGAACGCTACGACGACCAGGCGGCGCTCGACGCTCATCGCGCGGCGCCGCACTTCAAGGAACTGGGGCGCAAGCTCGGCGACTATCTCGCCGGCCGGCCCGACGTCCAGGTGATGCAGGAGGTCTGACACCGGTCACGGTGTCGTTAAGGGAACATGGACGGCGTCATCCACCGCCATACCAAGCCAGGTACCGCCCCCGGCACGCTCGCCGGTCGTGCGCCGGTGCCCGACGAGGCGCTCGACTTCACCCTGGTCGAATACACATCGGAAGACGTGCAGGTGCTGCACGGCGTGGAGGTCGACGAGTGCCGCTTCCATCTCGGCACGCCGGGCCACACCTGGATCGACGTCGCGGGGCGGCCCAGCTCCGACATGCTGCGCGACCTCGGCATGGCCTTCAACCTGCATCCGCTGGCGCTCGAGGACGTGTTCCACGCCAACCAGAGGAGCAAGCTCGATCTCTACGAGGGTCAGGGCTTCATCGTGCTGAACGATCCCGTCTACGAGGACGGCGTGCTGATCGCGCGCCAGGTAAGCATCTTCTTCGGCGACAACTACGTGATCTCCTTCCATGATCACAAGCAGGACATCTTCAAGCCGGTGCGCGATCGCGTGCAGACGGCGGGCTCGCGGCTGCGCACGTTCGGCATCGACTATCTCGTCTATGCGCTGGTCGATCTGGTCGTCGACCGCAAGTTCCCGCTGATCGAGGCCTTGTCGACGCACCTCGAAGAGCTCGAGGACGAGGCGCTGGAGCGTCCGACGGACGACACGCTATACCACATCCATCAGGCGCGGCGGGCGCTGGTCACCTTCCACCGCCTGCAATGGGCCGAACGCGAGACGGTGCTGGCGCTGATGCGGCCGGAAGTGCCGTTCATCATGCCCGAGACGCGCACCTACCTGCGCGACTGCTTCGACCATGCCGTGGCGGTGCTGGAACTGGTCGAGAGCTACCGCGAAATGACCAACGGCCTGATGGAAGTCTATCTCATGCACGCGTCCAATCGCATGGCCGAGGTGATGAAGACGATGGCGGTCATCACCGTCTTCTTCATGCCGCTGTCCTTCCTGGCCGGCATCTATGGCATGAACTTCGAGACCCAGCTCGGCAACATGCCCGAGCTGGGCTGGAAATACGGCTACGCGTTCTTTTGGGTGATGGTCGTCGTGATCGTCTCCGGAATCTATTTGTGGCTGAAACGGAAGCGCTGGATATGACCTACCGGATCTTCGGCTCGGAGCTTTCACCCTATTCGGTGAAGGTGCGTTCCTACTTCCGCTACAGAGGGCTGCCGCACGAATGGATCCCGCGGTCGCCCGCCGTCCAGGCCGAGTTCCAGAAATACGCCAAGTTGCTGCTGGTGCCGCTGGTGGTGACGCCCGACGGCGAGGGTATCCAGGATTCGACGCCGATCATCGAGCGCTTCGAGGCTGACGAGCCCTCGCTGTCGTCGCAGGACAGGACGCTCGACTTCATCTCGGCCCTGCTCGAGGAGTACGGCGACGAGTGGGGCAACAAATGGATGTTCCACTATCGTTGGCGTTACCAGCCCGACGTCTGGTCGACCGCCGAGCGCATCGCCCGCCAGATGATGGAAGGGCAGGGCACGCTCGCCGTGGCGCAGGCCCGCGCCGCCGTGGCCGAGCGCATGGTGCCCCGCATCGGCTTCGTCGGCTCCAACCCGACGACCGAGCCGGTGATCGAGGCCTCCTTCAAGCGCGCCCTCGCTCTGATCGAGACCCATCTGCAGACACGCCCCTACATGCTGGGCGGAAGGCCCTCGATGGCCGACTTCGGCCTGTGGGGCCAGCTCTACGAGGCGGCCACTGATCCTACCCCCGGGGCCATCATGCGTGCCTCTTCGCCCGAGGTGATGGCCTGGGTGCAGCGCATGCTCGAGCCGAAGAACGAAGGAACCTTCGACGCCTGGTCATCGCTGGCGCCGACCCTCATGCCGCTCCTGAAGGAAGAGGTGGCCGCGCTGTTCCTGCCCTGGTCGGTGGCCAATGCCGCCGCCATCGCGCGCGGCGACAAGGCTCTCGAGACGACGTTGGGCGGCGCACCGTGGCAACAGGAGCCGCAGAAGTACCATGCGCGCTCGCTCGCGGAGCTTCGCCGCAAGTATGCGGCCGCCAAGGATGCGCCCGGCCTCGACGTCATCCTGCGTGAGAGCGGCTGCCTGTCCTGCCTGGCGGCCTGATCACTTGCGGTAGTGTGGCCTCGGCTGCGCGATCACATACGCCGAGACGTCCCACGCCTGCTGCAGGCTGAGCTGCGGATGCCGCGGGTCGACGCCGCGCGGCAGTTGAACCGGACGAAATTCACGATGCGCGGGTAGCGGTCCATGCCGGCCCCGTCGTTGAGGCTGTCCGGGCCCCAGAGCGGCGGAAAGGCGTAGCCGTCGGCATCGTTCACCGAACCGCGTCGCAAGCCCAGGCCGTTTCCCTGATGGCAGACGGCGCACACCGTCGCGAAGACCAGTGCGCCCCGCGCCGCG
>JAEZIF010000094.1 GCA_023416135.1 Pseudomonadota bacterium | reverse complement strand
GGGCCCGCGATCGGTGCCGTCGCACGCCTCGGCAGGACGACCCGATCGCCGGCCGCATAGAGATAGCAAGGCCCGTCCTGGTTGTTGCGCTGCGGATCGGCGTTGCACTCGGCGAGGGCGCGCTCCTCGGCCTCGCGTGGGCTCTGCACGCCGCTCACGATGAACAGCCGACCCCATGGATGAAAGGCCGCCGCCTTGGCACCCGGGGCGGCACGGTAGCCCGCGACGTCCGCCCGCTGACGCAGCGTCGCCTGGGCCGCCGGAATCTTCTGCGGGTCGAACATCCCGTCATACTCGACCCTGGGCATCAGGCGGCGCGATGCGCCGACATCCGTCGCGCGAAGCCCGTCGTTCACCGCCATCAACAGGCACGGCACGCCGTAGCGCACCTGGCAGCCTTCGAGCGTGCGCTCTTCGGCAAGAGCCGCGTTCGCCCAGCCGTTGGAGCGCCAGCTGCCGGCCGGCGGATGGGCGGCCCGCGCCTTGTGCTGACTGGCCGACAGATAGGCCGCGACTTGGGACTCGCGCGCCGACGCCGGCTGAGATGCCAGGATCTTGGCGAAGGAGTCGAGCAGCCGCGCGCGTATCGTCGCTTCCGCGGGCGGCGGCTGAGTTGGCGACGGCTGAGCCGAAGGCGGCTGAGCAGCGGGCGGTGCGGGTGGAGCGGCGGCGAGCGGCTCGGTGGCCTTGAGCGGCAGGACGACGCGGTTCTCGGTCGCGTAGAGAAAGCACGTGCCCTCCAGCCGCGGACGTTGCGCTTCGCTGCGGCAGGCGCGCAGGGCTTGCTCCTCGGCGGCGCGCTGAGTGGCGGCGCCCGTCGCGACCATCAGCACGCCTTGAGCATTGAGCACCATTGCCTTGGGTCCCACGGCGGCGGCGTAGTTGGCGATCTCGGGCCGCTGCAGTTCCTTGGCGCGCACGACCGGCATGCGTTCGAGCGTGAGAGCCCCGGCATAGCGCATTCTCGGCGCATCGCGCACCGGCCAGCTGCCGTCGGCGCCGGCCGGCAGCACCGCGTCGTTGACGGCGATCAGCATGCACGGCTCGTCGTATGCCAACTGGCATCTCTCCAGCGCCTTTTCCTCGGCCACTTCGCGTGTCGGCCAGTCGGACGTCCAGCGCAACTTGCCGCCTTGGCGGGCCACCGCGAGCGCGCGATTGGCCGGCGCCTGGGCAAATCCGGTAGCGGTCTCCTTGCGCAACTTCGGCGTGGTCGCCGGAACGCTCCTGGCGAGCGCCGCCTCGAGCTGCGACTCGAGGCTCTGCTTCGAGAGGTGATCGCGGCCGAGCCACCACAAGGCGCCGCCGACCAGCGCTACGGCCGCCACAGCGCCGACCAGCACGAGCCCCTTGCGTGGCAGGCGCGCCGCTCTGCAGGCGGCGCGCTTGACGGTCGTCGCGGCGCGGCCCGACGCCTGCACGACGGTCTCGTCGGCCAACGGCAAGTGTGGCCAGCGTCCCGTGGCGAAGACCTCGCGCCAGGCGGCAATGGTTTGCGGGCGCTCATCCGGCTGAAGCAGCAGGCCCGCGTCGATGGCGCAGAGCAGTTCGTGGCCATAGTCGCCGCGCGCGATGTCCCGTGCCGGGGGCATGGCATCGCCGCTCATCACGCGATGGGTCGCACCGAGCGGCTCCTTGCCGCTGACACAGACATGGAGTGTGGCCGCCAGCGCGTAGATATCGGTGTATGGGCCTTGCTGGCCCGACGTCATCTGTTCCGGCGCTGCATAACGCGGCGTGTAGACGGCGGTCAGAGCCTGCGCCCGGTCGGCGATCGCGACCCGCGATGCGCCGAAGTCGATCAAGGTCGGCGCGCCGTCGGGTGCCACGATGATGTTTTCCGGCTTGATGTCGCGATGAAGCACGCCCGCCGCATGAATCTGTTGCAGGCCATCGAGCAGCGGATGAACAAGGCGCTCGACGGCCGCCTGCGACAGGCGCCCTTGGCGCCGGCATAGGCTGGCCAAGGTCTCGCCCTCCACCAGCTGCATGACCACGTAGGCCGTGCCGTTGGCTTCGAGATAATCGTGCACCTGAATGACCGCGGGAGCGCGGGCCAGCCGTGCCAAGGTCCTGGCTTCGTCCAGGAATCTCGCACGGCCCCAGGCGAAGTCTTCGGCGACCTCGGTCGAGCGTGGCAAGACCGTGACGCCGTCCCGTCGCGTCGCCAGCAACGCCGGCAGGTACTCCTTGACGGCGACGGCGCGCTCGAGCTGCAGGTCGTGCGCGCGATAAGTTATGCCGAAGGCGCCCTGCCCGAGCACCCCTTCGATGTGATAGCGGCCGATACGCGTGCCGACCGGCAGCGCCGAAGCATGTTCGGTCCGATCGCCGACATGCGCCTGGTCAGTCCGATCGTCCACCACCGGATCCCCCGCACCAAGCGCCCAGTATGGGCATCGCCGTGGGACCGCTCAACCGACATCAAAAGCCCCACCATCCCGCCGCTGGTGCTGACGCGGGCTCTGGCGGAAGCGTCCGCTTCGTGAGGCGGACCCGTGGGATGCCAGGCGCTTGACTTGGCGGCTGACTACCTTTCTTCGGACGGCCTCCTCTTCCTTGTCGGTCTCGTTGTCGGCCTGGACTTCACCCGTGTTGCCTTTTGCTTGCCCCGGGATCGTCTTCCCAGCTTCTCCTCCCACCGTCGTAATGGCTCGGCAACGACTTCGGCGACGGCAACCGAGTTATCTTCCTGCAGCCTGAGAAGGTGCTGCACGACAGATGGATGATCGATCCGGCCGAGAGCGATCGCCACCTGCCGCCGAATCATGTCGTCTTTCACTTTCGCGGCAGCAATGAGTCCTTCCATGGCTGCAGCATCGCCGATCCTGCCGAGCGCGTTCGCAGCATAGGCTCGCGTCACCGGTCGCGCCGACCCATCTGTCAGTATCTCGCTCAGAGGTAGGATGCCGCTTTGGATAGAGAGCTGTCCAACGACACTGATCACGCGATGCAGAATCGCTTCGTCGCAACGTACGGCCTCGTCATTCAGCATTTCGACCAAGAGTGATGGTGCGCCAGCCCCCAGTTCAAACCACGCGTCGTTCGAAACCGCTTCCTTGCGCTGCAGCAATCGTTCGATCCTCAGTCGCAGATCCGCTCGGGTGTTGCCCAACTGAAATTTGTCAGAAGGTATTCGATCCAATGCAGGCGGAAGAGCAGGCTCGTTGTACCGCGTCGGACCGGACTCGATGTCCGGGACAGACCGGTACTTCATCGGAAGCCTTTGGGTCCTCGATGCTCGCTTCACCATTTCGCGCATCCTTCTACGGCGTCATGGACCTCACCAATCCGTGCTGCCGCATGGTGTTGATCTGGCATCCCGTGATCACAGCACTGTCGCGACGAGAAGAGGAAAAAATGAAGTTATCCGAGATGGTCTGCGAAGCAGGATCAGTATCCGCGCAACCGTCATCCTCGTCGGCATGCTCAAGCCCGAGGTAGTGCCCCGCTTCATGCGCGAATGTCTGCCCAAGGTTAACTGTATCCGAATCCCTGCCTATGACTAACCCGCTCGAGTTCCCTTGTTTATCGACGGGACCGTTTGTCGGCGAACTGCCGAAAGCGCCGTCCCAACGGCCTTCTACAAAGAAAACATCGAGATACCAGTTGTCGACGGTGTATTTGTTCCGCAGGTCGTTGATCTCGGCTTGGCTATCGATGAAACGGTAGCGCGCCTTATCAGCATCCATGTCAGGTGTTCCTTCGATCCTGTAGAGCTCCGCGCCGTACACAGTCATGTCCCGAGATCGGAAGATTCCAGACGCAATCTCCGTTGCTGCCCTTCTGTAGTCATTGCGTTCTTGTGCAGTGAAGTCGCCGACCCGAACGATGTTGTAGCCAATGGTGCGCATCGTCCGCCACACGAGCGATCTCGTGGGCGCAAATCCCGACCCACTCATGGAGTAGCGAAACGTCAGGTCACCCTTGGAAGAGAATTCGTCGAAGATCGAACCACTACCGTGCCAGGTATGCCAGCTGCCATAGACCGTGGAGAACGCCGGGATCACAATGTCGCCGGACAGCGTAAATGAAAAGTCAGCGACAGTTCCGATCCCGGCGTCGGTAACGTGGACGTCGACACGCCGCCCCAGGTTAACGCTCCGGTTTTCGCCATTCACCCACCGGACCTGGCTGTAGCAGTACCAGCGGTTATTGCTGAAATCATACTTGGGAGCGCCGGCGCCACCGGACTGGGTAAAGTACTCGGGCGTGACGAAAATCTGCACTGGATTGCGAGTGAACACCCCGAAGATCGCGCTCTGTTGTGAAATCGCTCCCGACTCGTCACGCAAGGTTGCCAGGACGTAAAGCTCTCCAGATTCCCCTGAAGAGAAACCAGGCATCGTGAGCTGACCTGTTTTGAGGCTTCTCTTAGATAGCCGAGCGTGCACCGTGGACGTACGCCCAGATGGAAAGCGTACATGCACCGACAAGATGACCGGCGATACGCCGGTGGACGTCAACCACGCAAAGCGCAAGGGAAAGGGCTCGTTGACATAGAGTCGCCTTTGCTCGACCTCGATGCGCTGCATCAGCGGGCGAATCGGTGACGCGCCAAAGGTGCGGGTCTCGAGCGTCCGCAACTGACCACGGGTGATTACGCCGGCATGATAGAGGTGCGCCGGTGTAACGGTTCGCGCCTTCTTACGGAAGCTGACGAGCTTGCTGGCAAGACGCCTGCCAATACAGGGATGATCTGCCAATTGATCCAACGACGCCTTCCTAAGGTCGAGTGGCGCCGACACCTGGGGGCCGAACAACGCCCGCACTCGCTCCGTGTCCTTGCTGGAGTAGATTGCACCGGAACCACCTGCTTCACGCGGCATCGTGGACCTCGACGACTTGGTTGTCTTTGTGCGGAACATACTACCACGAGATGGTAGTTCCATCCAGCGTGAACGGTCCGAGGCCACAGGGATATAGCCAGCTCCCCCGGGAGTGGGCACCATGACCGAACCTTGGACAAAGTCCTCGTCAGTGACTTCTCCGCGCGGTGAGAGCGCTCGTTCTCGGCATCCTTTCGGTACGATGCCGAGCGCCTGCTGGGTACGCGCCCCAAAGCATGATGGGTGGACCCATCATGACTGGTGAAACAAGTACCGCCCCGACCTTCTCCGCTCTAGCTCGCCGCCACATCCCCCACCACGCGCACGCGCACCCGCACCGAGTTGCCGGGCAGGTAGGCGAGCGGCATGTCCTCGCTTTCGATGGTGCCGAGCGTCTTGCGGTCCGCGCCCGCGGCAACGGCGCGGTCGTTGGCGATGTCTTGCGCCGCGGCGATGGCGTCGTTGCGGGTCATGTCCTTGAAGATCTGGTCGCACTCGCCCGAGACCTGGGCGATGGCGGCGCCCACGGCGTTGGCGCAGTCGCCGTGCTCGACGTGGATCACCCTGGAGACGCCGGGCAGCTCGTCGGGGATCAGGAAGGCGCCGCCGCCGACGGCGATCAACGGGACGTCCCCTGCTTCGGTCTTCATGCGGTCGATCGCCTCTTCGGCGAGACGCGCGGCCTCGGCAAACACCTTCCGGCAGGTGGCGGCGTCGAGATGCGCGACCTTGGTTTTGTCGCCGAGCGTCAGGACGCCGCTGGCGATAGCGACGTCCGTGGTCGTGAGCTGTTTGCCGCCGAACGCGATGCCATCCTTCAGCAGCCGGTAACCGACCGACAGCGGGCCGACCTCGAGGGGATCGAGCGAGACGTGGCTGCCGCCGCCGAGCCCGATCGACAGCAGGTCGGGCATGCGGAACAGCGTACGCACGCCGCCGACCTTGACCACCGAGTTGGCCTCGCGCGGGAAGCCGTGCTTGAGCTGGCCCACGTCCGTGGTGGTGCCGCCGACATCGATCACCATGGCATCGCTGAGACCGGACAGGTACGCCGCACCACGCATGGAGTTGGTGGCGCCGGAAGCGAAGGAATAGACCGGCAGGCGCCGCGCCTGGTGCGCCTCGGCCACCGTGCCGTCGTTCTGGGTGATGAAAAGCGGCGCAGCGATGCCGGAATCGGCGATCGCCTTCTCGAAGGCAGCGATGGTATCGCGCGACAGGTCGGCCAGCGCCGCGTTCAGCAGGCCGGCATTCTCGCGCTCGAGCAGGCCGATGCGGCCGAGGTCGGACGAGCAGGTGATGACGGCATCGGGCAGGCCTGCCGCGACCAGCTCGGCCGCGCGCCTCTCGTGGCTGGGATCGAGCGGCGAGAAGATCGAGGAGATGGCGACCGATTTCAGGCCCTTGGCCTTCATCTCCCCCGCCGCCTTGACGACAGCCGCCTCGTCGAGCGGCATGAACGGCCGGCCGTCGTACTCGTGGCCACCTTCCACCATCCACACGCCGCCGCGCACCAGCTCGGCCAGGTCCTCAGGCCAGTCGCAGAACGGCGGCAGCGACGCGGATGCGGGCATGCCGAGCCGCAGCGCCGCGACCCTGGTCAGGTGACGGCGCTGGACCACGGCGTTGATGAAATGCGTGGTGCCGATCATCACGCCATCGATGCGCTTGCCCGCCAGCACGCCGGTCGAGCCGAGACTTTGCAGCGAATCGAGGATGCCCGTGGTCACGTCCTCGCTGGTCGGCGCCTTCACGGCGCGCACCACCTTGCCTTCCTCGATCAGGACGGCGTCGGTGTTTGTGCCGCCCACGTCAATGCCAATGCGTCTCATGCGTCGAACACGCTCCTGTACTCGATGTCATAGCCGAAGGCGCGCGGACCGACATGGTCCAGGCCGCGCGGCGAAAGGAAGACGGCGGGCGGCGGCAGGGCGATCACCGTGACACGCTGGCCGTACCGAACGGTCTCGCTGCCGACGGCCTCGCCCGAGACGGAGTCGAGCACGCAGATCAGGTCGGGCGTCATGGCGAGCGGCTTTTCGTCCCGCCAGGCCACGATCCACTCGTTCTGGAAGTTGATGGTCATGGCCGAGCCGCGCCAATCGTCGAGCCCGTCCAGCCGCAAGACCCCGCGCAAAAAGCCCTCGGTCGCGCGGCGCGCCACGTCCACAACCTTGCCCTTGTACAGAAGCTTGCCCGGCTCGACCGACAGGATGGCGGCGATGGGGTCCTCGTGCTTGCGCTGCGCCTCGCGCACGGCCCGGCCGATGGCGATGGCCTTGGTGGTGGTGCCGTGGATGCCCCATTTCTTGACCTCGGCGCCGGTGCGCGGCGGCTGGCAGGTGGCGGCGACCGAGCCGTACTCGACGCAGATCTTGCGGGCCACGCGCTCGGTCCATTTCCACGTCGGCACCTTGTGCACGATGCTCTCGAAGCCGCGCACATCGACCGCCGTCAGCGGATAGGGATCGAGTCCACCGACCGCGACCGACGTCATCTGTGCCTCGGGATAGGCCCGGCCCATGGTGTCGGAATCGACCACCGGGCGCTTGAGGTGCGCGGCGGCCATGAACGGCCGCACGCCGTTGGCGCCACCGATCTCCATGCTCATCAGGGCAGCGAAACGCCGGCCGATATGTCGCTCCATCGCCGACACGGCGCGCGCCAGCGTGAGGCTGTCGGTCAGGCGCTCCTGACCGACCAGCGGCGCCCCCATGTTGGCGACGGTGCCGACCCAGTCGTCGTCGCCGAGGTCGGCCGCATCCATGAGCTGCACGCGATGGCCGTCGCGATAGAGCGCGCGCATGTTGAGAAGCGGCAGATAGGGATTGCCGCCGCCGCCCGTGCCCAGCACCCAGGCGCCGACCGCGAGCGCTTCGATGTCGTCGAGCAACAGTTCCCGCAGCTTCACGCGAACACGCTCCTGAAGTCGATGTCGTAGCCGAAGGCGCGCGGCCCGACGTGAGCGAGGCCCTTCTCGGAGAGGAAAACCTTCGGCGGCGGCAGGGCGATCACCGTGACGCGCTGGCCGTAGCGGATGGTTTCGGTGCCGACCGCTTCGCCCGACACCGAGTCGAGCACGCAGATCAGGTCGGGCGACATGGCGATCGGCTTGCCGTCGAGCCAGGCCACGATCCATTCGTTCTGGAAGTTGATCTCCAGCACCGCACCCTTGTGTTCGTCCATGCCGTCCAGGCGGGTCGTGCCGCGCAAGAAACCTTCGGTGGCGCGACGTTCGACGTCGGCGACCTTGCCGCGGTAGAGGATCTTGCCGGGCTCGACGCCGAGGATGGCGGCGATCGGATCCTCGTGCCTGCGCTGGGCCTCGCGCACGGCATGGCCGATGGCGATCGCCTTGGTGGTGGTGCCGTGGATCCCCCACTTCCTGACCTCGGCGCCGGTGCGCGGCGCCTTGCAGGTCGAGGCGATCGAGCCGTACTCGACGCAGATCTTGCGGCTGACGCGCTCCATCCATTTCCAGGTCGGCACGGAATCGACGACGGCTTCCAGGCCACGCACATCGACGGTGGTGAGCGGACACGGTTTCAGATCACCGACCGCGACCGAGGTCATCTGGGCCTCAGGATAGGCACGGCCCATCATGTCCGAATCAATCACCGGGCGCTTGAGGTGAGCGGCCGCCATCAGCGGCTGAATTGAATTTCCACCGCCGATCTCGAGCGCCATGATCCCGCGGAACTCTTGGCGGGTGTGCTCCTCCATCAGCGCAACGGCGCGGGCGATGGTACGGCTGTCGGTCAGGCGCTCCTGCCCGACCAGCGGTGCGCCCATGTTCGACACGGCGGCGATCCAGTCGTCGTCGGCGAGCTCGTCGGAGGACATGAGCTGCACGCGATAGCCCTCCTTGTAGAGGGCGCGCATGTTGAGCAGCCCGAGATAGGGGCTGCCGCCGCCGCCGGTGCCCAGCACCCAGGCGCCGACGGCCAGCGATTCGATGTCATCCAAGGTGATGTCGCGCAGAGCCATTACGTTTGCCAATTCTCCAAGCCGCTTCTATGTAGCCGCCAGCCACTTTGCTGACAAAGCAAAGTAACCGGGGAGAAACCGAGCAATGTCCGAGCCAATCAAACTCGTCGCCTTCTGCGGCAGCCTGCGCAAGGCGTCGTTCAATCGCATGGCGCTCAATGCCTTCATCGAGCGACTGCCTGCCGGAACGACGGCGCAGGTCGTCGAGATCGGCGACTGGCCGCTCTACGACGCGGACATCCAGGCCAAGGGCTTTCCGGACAAGGTGCAGGCGGCGCACAAGGCCATGATCGAGGCGGACGGCATCGTCCTTGCCTCGCCCGAGTACAATTATGGACCGTCGGGCGTGCTGAAGAACGCCATCGACTGGCTGTCGCGCATGACGCCGCAGCCCTTCGCCGCCAAGCCGGTGGCAATATTCGGCGCTTCCGGCGGCGTGCTGGGCACGGCGCGGGCGCAGTACCAGCTGCGCCAGATCATGGTGTTCCTCGATGGGCGCGTGGTGAACAAGCCCGAGGTCATGATCGGCGGTGCGGCCAACCGCTTTGCCGACGGCAAGCTCACCGATGAGGCGACCGGCAAGCTTCTGGCCGATCTCGGGGCGGCGCTGGTGCTCGCGGTCCGCCACGCCAGGGCAGCCGCGCAGCACGTCAAATAGCACTACGCTTCATTCGTCTTCACGTGCTCGGGCTGCACGCCCATGCCCAGCAGGCGAGCGGGAATGCGCTGCAGGAAGGGCAGCGCATTCAGGAGCCGCACCGGCCACGGCGGTCGCAACGGCCGCGTGCCGGCCAGTGTCGGTGCGATCATGCGGTTCTGCAGGAACACCTGCACCGCCTGCGTGACGCGCACCGGCCATAGCCGGCGCCCCTGCACCGCCTGAAGGTCGCTGTCCTTCAGCCGGCTTTCCTTGAGGGGACCGGCCAGGATGTTGGCGGCGGCCACGGCGTCCTGCACGGCGATGTTCACGCCGACGCCACCCAGCGGCGACATGGTGTGGGCGGCATCGCCGATGCACACAAGCCCGGGCTTCCACCACTTCTCCAGCCGGTCGACGCCGACGGTCAGCAGCTTCAGGTCATCGACGGTGGCGAGCTCTTGCACGCGGTCGGCCAGGAGCGGCATCAGCTTCGCGATGCGCTCGCGGAACTTCTCGATGCCGGCGGCCTTCACCGTCTCGGCCGAACCCTTGGCGATGACAAAGGCGCACTGCCAGTAATCGCCGCGGTCGAGCATGACCAGGATGCTGCCGCGATCGAACCGGCCCATCGTCTCGGCCGAATCGCCCGGCTTGTGGCTGAGGCGGAACCAAAGCACGTCCATCGGCGCACCCAGCACGGTCGGCGTGAAGCCGGCGCTCTCGCGCACCGTCGAATGGCGGCCGTCTGCGCCGACGACCAGGTCGGCGCGGATTTCCTGCGGCGTGCCTTCGACCACGGCGCGAACGCCGACGACGCGCCCCGCCTCCTCGATCAGGCCAGTCGCTTCGGCATTCATCAGGACCGTGAATGCCGGATAGCGCTTGCCCTGCGACGCCAGGAAATCGAGGAAGTCCCATTGCGGCATCATGGCGATGAACGGCGCCCGCACCGGCAGGTGCGACAGGTCGGCAATGCGCACGCACTCCTCGCCGAACTGGCCACTGAAGCGCGAGATCCTGTGGTGTGGCAGCTTCAGGAACTCGTCGAGCAGGCCAAGCTCGTCCATCACGTTGAGCGTCGAGGGATGCACGGTGTCACCGCGGAAGTCGCGCAGGAAATCGCCGTGCTTCTCCAGCACCACGGCCCTCACGCCGGCGCGCGCCAGCAGGAAGCCCAGCATCATGCCGGCCGGGCCGCCGCCGACGATGCAGCACCGGGTCGTGATCAGTCGAGCATCTCCCGCAGCACGCGGCCTGTCGCGGTGATCGCCAACAACGCCGGCACGCCGAGCGGGCCTTTGATCCAGTCCTTGGTGGTTGGAGTGTAGCTCATGCAGTCCATGGCCACGAGGTCGGGCTTTTTGGCCGCGAGCCGCTCGGCGGCGGCCGCCGCTTCGGCCTGGTCGGCGCTGGGCGCCAGCGCCTCGGCCACGACCTCGAGCCCCGGCCGCGCCCATTTCGACGCGAGCTTCTCGCCCTGCTCGGCGAGCGGGATCAGGAGCCCGAGCCTGCCGCGCGGCAGCAGGCCGGCAGCAAGGCCGTTGAGCACGCGCGAAGGAAACAGCACGTTCTCGTCGCCCGGCATCGGCGGGAACTCGCCGGTGCAGGCATAGACCAGCACGTCGCAGCCGTCGGCCCGCAGCTTGTCGAGCGCCGCCGGCGAGCGGGCAATCACGGCCTTCTTGGAAATCCTCACATCGCGGCCGCCGCGCAGGCGCGTGTAGAGCGTGTCGCCGCCGTTCTCGGGCTGCAGGGCGTCGACCTCGGCGTCGGAAAGCCCATCCAGCGCGCCGCGCAGCAGCACCTTGGTGCCGGCGGGCGCATGGGCGGCGAACAGCGCTGCGATGTCGTCGCGCGGCGCCTGGCCGATGGTGACGATGCCCAAGGTCCGAGCCACGGTTTACCCCTCCAGAAAGACAGTATCCTGATCGTTCCACGCCAGGCCGACCGCGTCACCCGGCTTGCGCGACGGCCGTTCGCCGGCGTGGGTCTCGCGCACCAGCAAGGCGCGGCCATTGCGGGCGTCGACGCGCAACAATGTCGATCCGCCCAGGTAGTTCGCGGTCTCCACGATCCCGGAAATCCGCGCGCCCTCCTGCACGATACGGATCTTCTCCGGCCGAAGCGCCCGGGCACGGCCGGGTTCCTCCAGGATGTTGATCTCGCCGATGAAGTCGGCGACGAAGCGCGTGCGCGGCCGCTCGTATATCTCGGTCGGGGCGCCCACCTGCTCGACCTTGCCGTGGTTCATGACGGCGATCCGGTCGCTCATGGCCAGCGCCTCTTCCTGGTCGTGCGTCACGAACACCAGGGTGACGCCGAGCCGTTTCTGGAGCTCCTTGAGCTCGAACTGCATCTGCTGGCGCAGCTTGCGGTCGAGCGCGCCCAGCGGCTCGTCGCACAGCAGCACCGGCGGCTCGACGACCAGGGCGCGGGCGAGCGCCACGCGCTGCTGCTGGCCGCCCGAGAGCTGGCCGGGCTTGCGGTCCTCCAGGCCGGCCAGCGCAACCTGGGCCAGCGCCGCCTTCACGCGGCGCTCGATGTCGGGCTTGGGCACCTCGCGCATGCGCAGGCCGAAGGCCACGTTTTCGGCCACGGTACGATGCGGGAACAGGGCGTAGGACTGAAACACCATGCCCATGTCGCGCTTGTGCACGGCGACGTCGGTGATGTCCTGTCCGGCGACGTGGACGCGACCGGAATCCGGCCGCTCGAAGCCCGCGATCATGCGCAAGCTGGTGGTCTTGCCGCAGCCCGACGGTCCCAGGAGGGAGAAGAACTCGCCGGCAGCGATGTCGAGCGTCACCCCATCGACGGCCAGCACACGGCCGTCGAAGGTCTTCGTGACGTTGTCGAGCTTGATGGTGGCGGAGGTCAGCGATCAGCCCTTCAAAATCTTCGTCACGCGCGCGTCGATGTCTTCCTTGCGCGCGTTGTACCACTTCCAGTCGGGCTGGATCAGCGTCGCCACCTTGGCCTCGGTGGTGAGCAGCTTCTCGTCATACTTGGCATCGAGCTTCACCTTCTTGCTGGCGGGCGAATACCACACCCCCTCGGCCAGCAGCTTCTGTACGTCCGGCCGCAGCATGTAGTCGATATAGGCGAAGGCCAGTTCCTTGACCTTCGAGCCCGGCGTCACGTTCAGCACCTGCTCCAGCGCCATCACGCCTTCCGAGGGGCTGGAGAAATCGACCGGCTGGTTCTGGCCCTCATAGCGATAGACGCCGGAATCGTGGATGACCCCCATCGAGACCTCGCCCGACAGCAGCATCTTCTCCATCTGGCCGGTGAAATCGACGAGCTTGATGGGCTTCAGCTGCTCGAGCGCCTTGTAGCCGGCGTCGAGGTCCTGCAGGCCTTTGCCATAGACCTTGCCCAGCATCATGAGGTGGCACTGGCCGAGACTGTTGACCGGGATGATGTAACTGCCGCGCGCGCCGGCGAGCTTGGGGTCGGCGAGGTCCTTCCACGAGCCGGGCTTGGTGAGGCCCTTGTCGGTGCGGAAGCCGAGCCCGATGGCGCTGGTGAAGATCGCCACGCCGACGATCTTGTCGCTCACCGACCAGGGATAGACGTCGGCGACGTTGGGCACTTCCTTGGCGGTGATCTTGGGAATCACCAGCCCCTCGATGAGGGCGTTCCATTGCTCGTTCGAGTTGGCGTGGAGGACGTCGTAGATCGGATCATTCTTGGAGCTTGCCTGAAGCTTGGGCAAGAACGGGAAGGCCTGATCGGCCTGCACCGTGCACTTGAATTCCTTCTCGAAGGCCGGCAGGACCGTGGCCTTCATGATCTCCCCCCACTTGCCGCCCCAGGTCGTGATCTTGAGCGTCCTGGTCTGGGCGTGAAGGATCGAGGGAGCGGCCAGCGTGGCCGCCGCGAGCGCACTGGTACCGAGAATTCGACGACGTGAAATCATGATGAGCCCCTCTGTTTCCGTTTCTAGAGCTTAACGTAGGCCTTGAGGCCGATCAGCCTTTCCAGCACCAGCACGACCGACAAAGCCAGCAAAATCGAGACCATCGAGGCCGCGGCAATGGCGCCGTCGAGGTCGAATTTCATGTAGTTGAAGAGCACGACCGGCAGGGTCTCGCCCTTGGGCACCACCAGGAACAGCGACACCGGAAACTGGTCGAACGACACGATGAAGGCGAAGACGCCGCCCGCGAACACGCCCGGCCGGATCAGCGGCAGCGTCACTTCGAAGAACACCCGCGTGGGACTGGCGCCCAGCACGGCTGCCGCCTCCTCGATTCGCCGGTCGAAATTGTGCAGCACGGCGAGCGTCGTGCGGATGACGTAGGGCACGGCCACCAGCGTGTGGGCCAGGATCAGGCCCCACACCGGCCGGCCGATGCCAACCAGCAAATAGGACTGGAACAGCGCCAGGCCGGTCAGGATGGCGGGCAGCATCAGCGGCGACATGAAGAAGGCCGTCAGGAACGACCGCCCCGGCAGGTTGCCGCGCGCCAGGGCCAGCGCACAGGCTCCGCCGATCACGATCGACAGCACCAGCACGCAGCCCGCGACCCACAGTGACAGCCAAAGCGCATTCATGAACTCCGGCGTGCGGAAGAACTTCTCGAACCAGCGCAGGCTGACGCCGACCGGCGGGAAGGAGATGTAGGGCGTGGGGTTGAGGGCAAAGACCAGCACGATGGCGATCGGCGCCAGCAGGAAGATGAGCAGCAAGCCGTTCAGCGTGAGATAGGCTGCGCGACCGGCGTCGAACGGCTGCTTGTTGCGGCTGGTTGGCGAGGGGCTACTCATGCCAGCCCCTGCTCGCCCGACAGGCGGGCCAGGATCCTGTTGTAGGCGACGACGATCAGCAGCGAGACCAGCAGCAGCACCACGCCGAGCGCGCCAGCGAAGTTGGGATTGAAGCTGGTGCCGACCTGCTGGGCGATGAGCATGGGCAAGGTCAGCACGTCGGTGCCGCCCATCAGCGAGGGCGTGACGTAGGCGCTGATCGAGAGCGCGAAGACCAGCAGCGAGCCGGCCAGGATGCCAGGCAGGCTTAGCGGCAGGGTGACCTCGATGAAGGCACGCAGGCGGCCGGCACCCAGGCTGCGCGCCGCCTGCTCGAGCCGCTCGTCGATGCGGCCGATCACGCCGGTCAGGGTCAGCACCATGAACGGCACATAGATATGGACCAGCGCCACCACCGTGCCGAACTCGTTGTACATCAGCGGCAACGGCTTGGCGACGATGCCCCAGTCGACCAGCAGCGTGTTGATGACGCCCTTGTCCTGCAGGATGGTCATCCAGGCGAAGGTGCGCACCACGATGCCGGTCAGCATGGGCGCGATCACCGCCATCAGCACCAGCGCGTGGCCGAGCCGCGACTGCATGCGCGCCATCCAGTGCGCCAGGGGATAGCCGATCAGCAGCGACACGACGGTGGTGATCAGGCCGATGCGCAGGGTGGCCCACAGCGCATCGTGGTAGATGCCGGCGCTGTCGAAGACGAAGCGCTCGTAGTGGCGCGTCGTCAGGAAGGCGTTGGGGTTGTTGACCGGGTTGCCCGAGTAGAACGACATCAACGCCATGACGCCGAACGGCAGGACGAAGAACAGGACGAACAGGAGCAGCGCGGGCGCCAGCAGCCAAGCAATCGGCGAAGGTCGGGAAGCAACGGCCATGAGCTCAGCATGGTGGCCGAAGCCAATGCTTCGGTCCACGCCGAAGGACAGCGGCTAATGGTCCATGCTAGGGCAACTGCGCCATGGCATCGAAATTGCCGCTTGTGCTGCTGCTGATCGCGATCACCTGCCTCAGCCAGTTCTATCGCGTGTCCAACAGTGTGATCGCGCCCGAGCTCTCGCGCGACCTGGGCCTGACGGCGCGCCAGCTCGGCTGGGCGGGCAGCGCCTTCTTCTTCGCGCTTTTCGCGGTGCAGGTGCCGGTCGGCATGTGGTTCGACCGGTACGGCGCACGCCGCACCGTGGCGGCGCTGTCGGTGCTGGCCACGTTGGGCGCGATCTGGATTTCGGTCGCCGCCGACGCCGCCGACCTGATCGGCGGCCGCGCCGTGGTCGGTGTCGGCTGTGCCGCTTCCTTCATGTCGGTGGTGTTCCTGTGCTCGCGCTGGTTCGAGCCGGCCAGGCTCGCAACGGCGCTGTCGTGGGTGTTCGCCGCTTCCAATATCGGCACGCTCGCCGCCGCCACGCCGCTTGCATGGATCGCGGCGACGATCGGTTGGCGCAACGGCTTCCTCGGTCTCGCCGTCGTGACCGTGCTGGTGGCCGTGCTCTTCTATGCCGTGGTGCGCGACCGGCCGCCCGACAAGCCGGCGCCTCAGGCCAAGCGTGAAAGCTTCGGCGAGATCGTCAGGGGATTGCTGGAAGTGTGGACCACGCCCGGGTTGGTGCCGGTGCTCGCCATGCACTTCTTCGCCTACGCCACCATGCTGACGGTGCTGGGCGTGTGGGGCGGACCCTATCTCTACGACGTGCAAAAGCTCGACGCCGTGCAGCGCGGCAACGTGCTGCTTGTCATGGGCGTGGCGCAGATCCTGGGCATCCTGGCCTACGGGCCGATGGACCGCCTGCTGCGCTCGCGCAAGAAGGCCGTGCTGGGCGGTGCGGCCATCTCGGTAGCGCTGCTCGTGCTTCTTGCCGTCGTGCCGCGCCCGCCGCTCGCGGTGGCCGTGGCCCTGCTCACCGCCTTCTGCTTCTTCTGCGCCTTCGGCACGGTGATCGTGGCGCAGGGCCGCGCCCTCTTCCCCGACCGCCTGGCCGGCCGCGGCGTCACGACGGTCAACATGGCGCAGTGCCTCGGCCTCACCGTGCTGCCGGCGCTGGTCGGCTACATCGTCGAGGCGTTCGGCAACGGGGACCTCGCCTATCGCGTGGCGTTCGGTGTTCTCGGCCTCGGCCTCGTCCTGGGAGCGATGGTCTACGTCCGTTCGCGCGACAGCGCCGTCGGGCACGCGTAGAATTCCCTCATCGTTCAGGCTCCTCTCCCCCTAGCGGGCCCCTGGCGGGGGAGAGGAACATGTGGAGCGCTTCATGAGGCACCGCAATTTCGGCATCGCAATGGCCGTACTGGCTATCCTCGTGGCGCTGGCCGCGGCGGCGCAGCCCGCGCGAGTGCCGGCGCCTGAGCGCAATGACGAGACCGGCCTCGCCTTTCCCGCCACGATCGGGCCGGCTCGCAAGGTCAGTTCAACCGACTACGGCAAGTCGAACGGCGCGCCCGAGCTCGGCTACGCCTGGAACTACGAAACGCAGGCGATAACGACCACCTTCTACATCTACAATTCCGGCATCGCGGAGATCCCGTCGGGCGCCCGCGGCAGCGTCGTGCTGACGCAGTTCCAGCAGGCCATTGCCGATATCGAGATCGCTGCCAGGGCCGGCCGCTACGAGCAGCTCACGCCGTCGACGAGACCTGGCGACTGCTCGATCGGCGTGATGATCTTTCGTTGCATCACCTTCACGGCCGTGCTGCCCGGCAACAGGCGGCCGGTCTTCACCCGACTGCTCGTGACCGGCTATCGCGACTATGTCCTGAAGATCAGGCAGGACTGGCCACAAGACTCGCCGGCGGCAACGCGCGAGGTCGATGCCGTCATCCAGGCCTTCGCAAGTTCCGCCAGGCCGCCCTGACGGTCCTACTGCGTTGCCTGCTTGAGGTAGGCCACGAGATCGGCGAGCTGGCCCGCATTCTTGACGCCGTTGAACACCATCTTGGTGCCCGGCACCTTGGCCTTGGGGTCGCGGTTGTAGTCAGCCATCGTCGTGTCGTCCCAGACGATGCCGGACTTCTTCATGGCGTCGGAAGCTTCGTAGCCTGCGGACGTGCCGGCCTTGCGGCCGAACACGCCGTGCAGATTGGGACCGGCCGTCTGGGCGCCGTCCTTCTCCAGGGTATGGCAGGCCCGGCACTGCTGGTTGAAGACGCGCTGGCCGCGCGTTGCATCGCCCGATTGGGCAGAGGCCTGTGTTGCGACAGCGGCGATCACGGCAACCACGGCACCTGCCCAAATCTTCATCACGTCTCTCCAATGGCTAGCTGGCCGTGGTTCCATGTGGGGGGACGGCGGCCGGCTGCAAGAGCCGGGCGCTGTGTTCTCTCTCCAGCAGCTTGCGCTTGCGGCGAACGCCCCAGCGATAGCCCGAGATCGAGCCGTCCTTCTTCACGACCCGGTGACAGGGCACGACGACGGCCAGCCTGTTCGCCGCACAGGCCTCGCCGACCTCGCGCGCCTGCCGCGCCACGCCGAGGCGGGCCGCGATCTCGCCGTAGGTGCTGGTCGCGCCCACGGGGATCTCACGCAGCGCGTTCCAAACGCGGCATTCGAACTCCGATCCTTGCAGGTCGAGCGTGAAGGCGGCGTCATTTTCCGCACGGTCGATCATGGCGGCCAACTTGGCGATCGTCTCGGCCAGCATCGCCCGATCCTCGACCAGATCGGCATCGGGGAAGCGCGCCTCCAGCTCGGCACGGCCCGCATCGAACGCCACGAAGGCCAACCCGCGCTGGGACAGGGCGGCGACGAACGGTCCGAGCGAGCTGTCGCCAAAGGCGTAGGTGATTGCGCTTGTCATGGTCATCTCCATCGCTGAATGCCGACGACCCAAGCTAGGCGCGGCGGCCAGGTTCTGCGCTCCGCCAGCGGATTGGAATTCGGATTCCCGCTGCCATATTGGTGCCGTGATGACCGAGCTGTTCGACCTCGACTCCCGACAGAAGCTGGGCGATGGCGCCGTGCTGTTGCGCGGACGCGCGCTGGCAGTCGACCGGGCTCTGCTCGACGCCATCGAGACCATTGTCGCGCAATCGCCGTTTCGGCGGATGGTGACGCCCGGCGGCTTCGAGATGTCGGTCGCCATGACCAACTGCGGCCGTGTCGGCTGGGTCACCGACCGCAGCGGCTATCGCTACGATGCGCGCGATCCCGAGACCGGCACGGCTTGGCCCGAGATGCCCGATGTGTTCAGCAGACTCGCGCGCGACTCCGCGAGCGAGGCCGGCTTCGACGGTTTCGCGCCCGAAGCCTGCCTGATCAATCGCTACGAGCCCGGCACGCGCCTGTCGCTCCACCAGGACAAGGACGAACGGAACTACGACCATCCCGTCGTGTCGGTATCCCTCGGCCTGCCCGCCACCTTCCAGTTCGGCGGGCTGAAGCGCTCGGATCGGCCGATGAAGGTGGCGCTGCAGCACGGCGACGTCGTCGTATGGGGCGGGCCCTCACGCCTCGTCTATCACGGCGTGCTGGCGCTGAAGGACGGCGAGCATCCACTGACCGGCAGGCGGCGGTTCAACCTGACGTTCAGGAAGGCGCTCTCATGACTATTCCGCCTTGATGCCCTGCCCCTTGATGAGCGTGACCCAGCGCTTCTCTTCCTTGGCGTAGAACTCCTTGAACTCCGACGGGGTGGAGCTGCGGATATCGACGCCCTGCTGCTTGAAGCGTTCGATCATCTCGGGCTCGGCGGCGATCTTGGCGATCGCCTTCTGCAGCTTGTCGATGACGGGCTGGGGCGTGCCGGCCGGCACCACCATGCCCTGCCAGAACACGGCTTCGAAGTCCGGCAGGTTGGCCGATTCGGCCACAGTCGGGATTTCGGGGAACGCCGGCGAGCGCTTCTGGCTCGAGATGGCGATCGCGCGCGTCTTGCCCGCCGTCAGCAGCGGCTTGGCTTCCAGCGAGGCGGAGAACATCATCTGCGCCTGGCCCGCTGCCAGGTCCTGACCGGCCTGCGCGCCGCCCTTGTAGGGCACGTGCACCAGCTGCAGTCCGGTCTGCGCCTTGAACAGCTCGGCCGCGAGATGGTTGGTGGCGCCGACGCCGGAGCTCGCGATGTTGAACTTGCCGGGATTGGCATTCACGACGGCGATCAGCTCGGCCATGTTCTTGGCCGGAAAGTCGGCGTGGACGTGCAGGATGAAGGGCGTGAACGACATCAGCGACACGAGATCGAAGCTCTTGTGCGGGTCGTATTGCACGTTGCCGGTGAGGGTCGGATTGATCACCAGCGAGGTGCCGCCGCCGTAGAGCGTGTAGCCGTCGGGTGCGGCCTTGGCGACGAAGTTGGAGGCGACCGTGGTGGCGGCACCCGCCTTGTTGTCGACGATGACCGACTTGCCGAGCTCGCCCGAGAGCTTCTCGGCATAGACGCGGCCGACGGCGTCGTTCAGGCCGCCCGGCGGATAGGGCACTATGTAGGTCATCGGCTTGTTCGGCCAATCGGTCTGCGCCAGCGAAGCCATGGGCAGCAGCGCAGCGGCAAGGGCCGCCGCAACGAACGTCGTGCGTTTCATCGTCAGTCCTCCGTGATGGCAATCCTCCCCTGTACGCTCACGCAATCACGCTACGAACGCTCACTCAGCCGGCAACGAAGAACGGCAGCGTGATCTCCTTGCTCACCGGCTCGAAGCCGAGCTTCACGCGCTGGCCGATCCTGATGTCGGCCTCGGCGACACCGCGCAGCGGCGCGTTCACGCGCACGCCGGCATCCATGTCGACCAGCGCCACGACGTAGGGCGCCGATGCCTTGAAGAAGAAATTGAAGGGATGGTGGCACACCGTCCAGGTATGGATGACGCCGCCGGTCGGCATCTCCTTGAAGGTGCTCTCCATCGAGAAGCAGTGCGGACAGACCGGCCGCGGATAGTGCCGCGCCTTGCCGCAGCCGGCACAGTGCTGGACCATGAAGCGGCCCTCGCGCATGCCGTCCCAGAAGGGCTGGCTTTCACGAGTCGGCGTCGGCAGCGGACGCTCGGGCACGGCTGCGTTCATGCCGCCCTCCGCAGAATGGCGAGCGAGCCGTCGCCCATGTCGCCATAGCCGGTGACCAGCCCGACCTCGGCATCCTCGACCTGCGCCTTG
Organism: Pseudomonadota bacterium; assembly: GCA_023416135.1. Classification (GTDB taxonomy): domain Bacteria; phylum Pseudomonadota; class Alphaproteobacteria; order Reyranellales; family Reyranellaceae; genus Reyranella. The sequence goes on along the minus strand of JAEZIF010000094.1, from coordinate 3,512 downwards.
CCGGCTTCGCGGCGAAGCTGGCGCGTCAGCTCGATCACGTGGTTGAGGCCGACGACATGACCCTGGCTCAGCAGGCCGCCATGGGTGTTGATCGGCAGCTCGCCGCCGACCCTGATGCGACCGTCCATGATGAACGGCCCGCCCTCGCCCTTCTTGCAGAAACCCAGGAGCTCGAGCTGGTTGATCACCGTGAAGGTGAAGCAGTCGTAGATCTCGGCGACATCGATGTCCTTCGGCCCGACGCCCGCCATGGCGTAGGCGCGCGGCGCCGCCTTTGCCAGGCCGAATTCGAGCAGGTCCGGCCGTTGCGCGATCGAGGCCGGCGATTCGGGATGGCCTTCGGCCACGCCCATCACCGTGATCGGCGGCTTCTTGAGATCGCGCGCGCGGTCGGCGGCGCTGACGATGACGGCGGCGCCGCCGTCGCTCTCCAGGCTGCAGTCGAACAGCCGGAAGGGATCGGCGATCATGCGCGAGGCGTGATGCTCCTCGACGCTGAGCGGCTTGTTCATGACGACGTTGCCATTGAGGATCGCGTGCTCGCGCGTCACCACGGCGATCTCGGCGAAGTGGCGCGCCGTCGTGCCGTAGAGCTGCATGTGCCGGCGCGCGCCCTGGGCATAGAGCTGGGCCGGCGCGAACATGCCGATCGGCGCCTCGAACTCGGCGGCGAGCGCGAATTGCGGGAACTGCTGCAGACGGGTGCTGACGCGCGCCCCCGAGTAGCCGGTACGGCCGACCGAGATCAGCACGTGCTTGCACACGCCGGTGGCGACGGCCATGGCCGCCGTCTGGATGGCGGCAACGCAGGTGGCGCCGCCCATCGGCACGAACACCGAGAGCGCGAGGTCGGGCAGGCCGAGATTGGCGATGAAGTCCTCGGCGATCCCGGCGCCGGGGAAATAGGGCACGACGCCATCGATATCGCGTGGGCTGAGGCCGGCATCGGCAATCGCCGCCAGGCTCGCCTCGAGCTGCAAGGCGAGACCGCTCTTGTGCGTACCGCGCGTATAGGCCGTATCGCCGACGCCACTGATCGCCGCCTTCTCTCGCAGCGGATGTGCCATGTCATGTCCTCCCGGGCGCATGGTGCCCTTCCCCCGGGCAAACGGGAAGGGCCAGAGCGGTTTCCGAGGTCTTTAGCCGCGAGGCGGTTCCAGTCCTCGGAAACGCGCGCCGGTCTGCGCTGCCAACAGGGCTGATTTCAGCCAGGCGAAATGTGCTTTAAGCTCCGGCTCCACCTCGGGGGAAGAATGTCTAACGAAGAACTCGTCTCGCTCAGCTCCGTCGAACTGCGTCGCCGCATCGGCACCAAGGAAATTTCGCCGGTCGAATTGCTCGACGCCTGTCTGGACCGAATCGAAGAAGTGAATCCGGCGGTCAATGCCGTGACGGCAATGTCGGTCAAGCGCGCCCGCCAGGAGGCGAAGGCGGCCGAGACCGCAGTGCGCCGCGGCGAGGACCTCCCGCTGCTGCACGGCCTGCCGACCGGCATCAAGGATCTCGAGGAGACCAAGGATCTCCTCACCACCTACGGCTCACCGCTCTATCGCGACTACGTGCCGACCCACGACAACGTCATGGTCGGGCGCGTGCGCGCGGCGGGCGCGGTCGTGGTCGGCAAGACCAACGTTCCTGAATTCGGCGCCGGCTCGAACAGCCGCAACCCGGTGTGGGGCGCCACGGGCAATCCGTTCAATCCCATGCTCAACCCCGGCGGCTCGTCGGGCGGCGCGGCGGTGGCCCTGGCGACCGACATGCTGCCGGTCTGCACCGGCTCCGACACCGGCGGAAGCCTGCGTAATCCCGCGTCGTTCTGCGGCGTCGTGGGCTTCCGGCCCTCGCCCGGGATGGTCGCCATCGAGCGCCGCGCCATGGGCTGGACGCCGATCTCGGTGTCGGGCCCGATGGGCCGCAGCGTGGAAGACGTCTGCCTGCTCTACGCCACCCAGATCGGCCAGCACGATTCCGATCCGCTCTCCTTCCCGCTCGAGGCCGACGCCTACGCCGAGCCGTGGCCGGTCGATCTCGGCAGCCTGCGCGTGGCCTATACGGAGGACTTCGACGGCGCGCCCGTCGAGAAAGGCATCCGCGAGACCTTCCGCGCCCGCATCAAGGCAATGAAGCATCTGTTCCGCAGCCTCGACAAGGTCGAGATCGATTATGGCGGCGCCGACCGCTGCTTCGACGTCATCCGCGCGGTGAGCTTCCTGTCGCGCTACCACGACGCCTACACCAACAATCGCAAGATGCTCGGCCCCAACATCGTGGCGAACTACGAGATCGGCGCCAAGCTGTCGCTCGCCGACTTCGCCTGGGCGCATGGCGAGCAGACGCGGATCTTCCGCGCCTTCCAGCAGCTTTACAGGGACTACGACCTGGTGATCGGTCCCACGGTCGGCTTCACGCCCTTCCCATGGAAGCAGCTCTATATCGACGAAATGGACGGCAAGAAGCTGCGCAACTACTACCATTGGATGGCGACGAAATACTTCGTCACCTTGACCTCGAACCCGGCGGTCTCGCTGCCCTGCGGCGTCGACCACAAGAAGATGCCGTTCGGCCTGCAGGTGATCGGCCGCTTCCGCGGCGACGGCGAGGTGCTGGGCGCCGCGCATGCCATGGAGCGGGCATTCAAGGCCATCCCCGGCCTTGGCCGGCCGATGCCGAACATCGCCAAGCTGCGCAAGCCCGTGCCGGAGCTGAAGTCGATCGTCACGCACCCGCCCAAGCTCAACGCCAGGCCGTCGAAGGCGCCGGCGCCGGGAGCGCTGTAGCGACAATCGTCATCCCGATCGGACGCGCGCTTCGGGCAGCCCGCTCGGGATGACGAAAAAACGCCGGGAAAAAGCCACCATTGGCCGAAGTTGCAGGCTGCGGCTGTGTCGAAGAAGTGGATTTCTTCGGCACGATGCCACCTGTCGCCCCGTATACCGTTGCATGGACAAGCCCTTCGATCCGGGCTGTCCCAACGGAGGTCCTCATGCGCACCACGAAATGGCTGTTGGCCGCTGGCCTGGTTGCCGCGACCGCGGCGTGCACCACGGACGGGGGCTATTACCCCAACACGGCGTACAACAGCGGCTACAATACCGGCTACTACTCTCCGAGCAGCGCGAGCTCGTACAATCGTGGCTACTACAACAATTCCAACAGCTATTACTCTCCGAGCTCGTCCTACAACAGCGGCTACTACACCGCCAACCGCGCCCCACGCCGCGGCCCCAACGGCGACTACGACCGCGACGGCATCCCGAACCGCTACGACCGCGATGCCAACGGCGACGGCGTCCCCGACCGTTACCAACGCTAGTTGAGGCGTCAGCCCAATCTGCAGGCCGGCTTCCGGTGAAACCGGATGCCGGTTTTTGCATGCCCAAAACGAATCGCCGTCACGCCGCCGCGTCCCGCGATCACTTGCCCCGCTTGGCTTTGGTCCTGCCTCTCGCGCGGCGGATCTCCGCGTCGTGCTGTCCCAGCGTCGGCGCGGCACGCCGCACGCTGCCCTGCGT
>JAEZIF010000028.1 GCA_023416135.1 Pseudomonadota bacterium | reverse complement strand
GGGGCGCCCGGTTTTCTTTTGCCGCCGCGGCTGTAGGATGGGGCCATGAATCTCGACGCCATCGCCATCGGCCACAATCCCCCTGAAGACGTGAACACGGTCATAGAGGTGCCGATCGGCGGCGAGCCGGTGAAATACGAGATGGACAAGGCCGCGGGCACGCTGGTCGTCGACCGCTTCCTCTACACGCCGATGCGCTATCCGGGGAATTACGGCTTCGTGCCGCATACGCTCTCCGATGACGGCGACCCGATCGACGTGCTGGTCGCCAATACGCGCCCCATCATTCCCGGCGCGGTGATGAACGTGCGGCCGATCGGCGTGCTGCGCATGGAGGATGACGGCGGCGGCGACGAGAAGATCATCGCCGTGCCGTCCTCACGCATCACCCAGCGCTATGTCAGCGTGAAGACTCATACCGACCTGCCCGAGATCACGCGTCACCAGATCGAGCACTTCTTCGTCCACTACAAGGACCTCGAGCCCGGCAAGTGGGTGAAGCTTCGGGGCTGGGGTGACGTCGCAGAGGCACGTCGCCTCATTGCCGAGGCGATCGAGCGCGCGAAGCGGAAGTGAGCGTCTTGCCGGCCCGCAGTCCGGCAAGAGCCCACTGACGGAAGATCTCCCGGGTCTCGTCATCCATGGGAAAGAAGCTCTCGACCCTGAGCTCCTGCAGGGTGACGTCACGTGGCGTGCCGAGCGTGGCGATGGTCGTGAACAGCCGGAGCTCGGTCTGCCCTTTCTGAAAGAGCATCGGCAGCACGGGACCGTCGCCGGCCGAGGGGGCTGCCTGCGCCATTGCAGTGCGCACGCCGGGATATCTCATGAGCCGCTGCGCCAAGGGTGCGGTCTGCTTCGTGCCGTCGACCGCCGCGTCGGCCTCGACGGGCCCCTGCTGGCTCAGCATGTAGTCCAGCGCGCTGCGGATCGGCGCCAGCGCCTCGGCGCCGAGATCGGCCTCGCTCCAGGCCGGCGCGTAGCCGGCGGCCAGCAACAGCTCGTTGGCCTGGCGCAACGGCATGTCGAGCCGATGTCAGGCGCAGGACCATGTCGCGGCTGGGTCTGGTGCGGCCGAGCTCGAGAAAGCTCAGATGACGCTGCGAGCATGCGGCCGCCGTCGCGAGTCGGAACTGCGAAAGTCCGCGTCGCTTGCGCCACCAGGCGAGTCGGGCAGGGAAGACGGAAGAAGCTCGCATGACTACCTGGCATGTAGTTGATCGGACGAGCAGGGGCCGGGATAGTGCCCACGAAGGACGTCTTGATGAAGATCGCTTTTGCCGGATTCTTTGCCATCCGCCTCGCCGAGATGGTGCGTGCCAACGTGTCGATTCCCTGTCAGGCCGTCGAGGGCGATGAGACGGCTATCCTGCCGGGCCTGGCCGATGCCGACGTGCTGGTATCGATGGGGTTCACGCCATCGATGGCCGAGGCCGCGCCTCGCCTGCGCCTGGTGCAGGTGCCGGGTGCAGGCCTCGACCGGATCGACCGCACGGTCATGCGGCCGGGCCTGCGGCTTGCCAACGCCTACGGCCACGAGGCGGGCATCGCCGAACACATCATGGGCGCGATGCTGTCGTTGACCCGTTCGTTCGGCAGCCTCGATGCCAGCCTGCGCAAGGGTCAATGGGACAGCCAGTGGGCGGTCGGCACGCCGACGCCGCCGCCGTCCCCCGAGCTTGCCGGCAAGACTCTCGGCATCCTGGGTTTCGGCCATATCGGCGAGGCACTCGCCCGCCGCGCCGCGGCCTTCGACATGCGGGTCTGCGCCGTTCGTCGACAGGCGCAGAAGGAGGTGCCGGCTGGCGTCTCCTTCGTCGGCGGACCCGATCGCCTCGACGAGGTGCTGCGCTCGGCCGACTATCTCGCCATCACGCTCTCGCTCTCGCCCGATACGCGCAACCTGCTGGACGATCGCCGATTGCACCTGATGAAGCCTTCCGCCTACCTGATCAACGTCGCGCGGGCCGAGATCATCGACGAGGGCGCGCTCTACCGCGCCCTCTCGGGCGGCAAGCTGGCCGGCGCCGCCCTCGACGTCTGGTACCGCTATCCCACGGCGCCTGGGCCGACCTTGCCCGCCAACCAGCCTTTCCATGAGCTCGGCAACGTGATCCTGACACCGCACGTCTCCGGCTGGACCGAGGGCATGCTCGAGGCGCGGGCGAAGCTCATTGCGGGCAACATCGAGCGTACCGCACGCGGCGAGCGGCCGCTGAACGAGATCGACCCGCGGTGAGCCGCTGGCAGCAGCGCCTGCCGTTCTATTACGGCTGGCTGATCATCGGCATCGCCTTCGTGACCATGGCGATTGCCGTCACCGCGCGCACGTCGTTCTCGCTGCTCCTGCCGCCGCTGATCACCGAGTTCGGATGGGACCGCGGGCTTGCCGCCGGCGCCTTCTCCTTCGGCTTTCTCCTCTCGGCGATCCTGGGTCCCGTCGTCGGCCGCGTCATGGACCGCAAGGGCCCGCGCATCGTGATCGAAAGCGGCGTGGTCATGGTGACGACGGGACTTCTGCTGGCGACCGTCATCGCCAATCCCTGGCAGTTCTATGCCACGCTCGGCGTGATGGTGGGCGCGGGCGCCAACCTCATGACCTTCACCGCCCATTCGCAATTCCTGCCGCACTGGTTCGTGCGCCGGCGCGCGCTCGCCATCAGCATCGCCTTCTCCGGTGTCGGCGTGGGCGCCATCGTGCTTCTGCCCTGGCTGCAATCGATCATCGAGCGCGAAGGCTGGCGGGAAGCGTGCTGGGTCATGGGCCTCCTCGTGCTGCTCGTGTTGGGCCCGCTCAATCTCCTCGTCTGGCGCCGCCCGCAGGACATCGGCCTGTTGCCCGACGGCCAGTCCCACGCCGCCGCGGCGACGCCGCACGCCCGGTCGAACGTCGTCGACCACGACTGGGTGTCGGTCGAGTGGACGCTGGCGCGCGCGCTCAGGACGTCGCGCTTCTGGTGGATCGCCCTCGGCTATGCCTGCGCACTGTTCGCCTGGTATGCCGTCCAGGTGCACCAGACCAAGTACCTGATCGAGGTCGGCTTCTCGCCGATCGTGGCCGCGTGGGCGCTGGGCATCGTGAGCGTCGTGGGCATTCCCGGCCAGATCGGGCTCGGCGCGCTGTCCGACCGCATCGGCCGCGAATGGATATGGACGGCGGGCTGCGCCGGCTTTGCCATCTGCTATCTCTGCCTGATCGCGCTCGAACGCTCGCCGTCACCGGTGCTGCTGTGGCTGATGGTGATCTCGCAGGGTTCGCTGGGCTATGCGCTCACGTCGGTGATGGGCCCGATCGTGGCGGAGATTTTCGAAGGGCCGCACTACGGCTCTATCTTCGGCATGCTTACGGTCGCGCTGATCGGCGGCGGTGCGGCCGGTCCCTGGCTGACGGGCGTCATCCACGATATGACCGGCAGCTACCAACTCGCCTTTCTCCTCGCCATCGTCTGCTGCGCGGTGTCGGCGGTGGCGATCTGGATGGCGGCGCCGCGCAAGGTCCGTTCGGTATCTGGCCGCCTTTAGCCGCTGGCCGATTCTGCCGGCGAAGGCTGCCTCTCACGTGGATGAACGGACGCGCTTGCCGCGCGGCCCGGTCGGCGCCGATGCCGCTCCAAACAGGATGGACTCGATGATCTGCCGATAGCGCAGGTGCAGGTCGTCGATGGGAATCGGCGGCACGGCCCGGTTCGTGCCGCGTGCCCCATCGCACAGGGTCTGGGCCAGCACTTCGAACGTGACGCCGGGCTTCAAGCTGATCAGGCGGCGCGCCTCGAGGTCTTTCAGCAGCTCGACCACCTTGGCCTGGAAGTCGATGGCGACGGCGATGATGATGTCGCGGCTGCGGCGGAAGGCCTTGTCGTTGATCTCGAGCGCATGCGGCGAGCGGGCGAGCCGGCGGCGGGCGTCGCCGTAGCGGACGTTCATGGTCTCGACGATGACATCGACCGCGCCGCTGCCCGCTTCCATTGCCGCGCGACGCCGGCCGTCCCGGCCTGCACGCCGCCATCCGTCAGCAGTCGCAGCTCCTGTTGCAGGCCTACGACTCCAATCCGCGGCTTTCGTCGGTGTTCGCCACCCAGCATCGCTGGCTGATGGGGCAGGTCGCGCTGGCCCTGCATTTCCGCAGCCGTCGCTCGGGCAGTTCGCGCGGCCCAACAGCGCCGAGATCCTCAATGCAGTCTCACGGCACGGCGTGGCCAGCCGCAACACCGCCGACGCCTTCGTCAAGGAGATGCTGAAGTACGGCTGGGCGCGCCCTGTGCCCGATGCCGCCGACCGGCGCACACGTCCGCTGGAGCCGACAGAGGCGAGCATCGATGCCCTGCACGGCTGGCTCGGCATCCATCTCGCCACGCTCGACCGGCTCGACCACGGCCAGCGGCTGGAGACCTACCTCGGCACGCCCGGCGCACTCGCCACCCTGCAGCCGCTGATCGCCGACGGGCTCCTGTCGTCGAGCGACGTGCGCACGCCGGAGAATCTTCTCGCTGTTCACCTGGCTGAACAACGGAGGCCTGGTCATGGGCTGGCTGATCGCCAGCATCCACGAGACCGCAGCCGATGCCGATCGCGTCGCCACGGCGGTCGTGTCGATCGCCATCCTGGCGGACCGGCTGAAGCTGTCGCGCACCCATCTCACGCGCAAGCTCAAGGATGCCGAGGCGCTGGGCAGCGTCGGCTGGTACGGCAAGCGGGGCCAGTCGGTGATGTGGGTGTCGGCGGGCTTCCTCCGCGAATATGCCACGGCCCAGGCAGTGAAGCTCACGATCATCGACAGCGCGTTCGCGGCCTGCTTCCGGCAGATGCCGGCCGAGGCGCTGCCGGCAGCGTCGACGATGCCGAGGCCGCGGGGCGGCGAGGCGCTCTACGATCGGGCCTGACTTTCGCTGGCCCGAAGGTCGGTTCGGTGCATCGCTTCCATCGCGTCGGCGAGACCGATCAGGAAAAGGGCTTCGGTCTCTTGCTCGATGGCCTGCTGGAGATCTGGGAAGACGCCATGGGCGGCAGCGGCTCCAAGAGCTCAGTGCGCCGAGTGCGTGGTCCCGCCGAGCGTCACCTTGCGCAGGGCGAGCGCCACCGGCACGGCCGCCAGCGACAACAGCATCAGCACCCAGAAGGCATCCATGTAGGCGAGGAATGACGCCTGCGCCTCCGCCTGCAGGCCGATCCAGGCGATGACCTGCTGCGGCGCCTCGGTCGCCAGGCTGCCGTGCCGGACGAAGTAGTCCGTCATCTGCCGCACCGTCTCCTGGTACGCCGTGCTCGAGGGGATCGCGTGCTCGACCAGCCGGCTCTGGTGGAACTGCTCGCGATGCGCCAGCACGTTGGAAATGAGGGCAACACCCAGCG
>JAEZIF010000363.1 GCA_023416135.1 Pseudomonadota bacterium | reverse complement strand
GGCGGCGCCAGCGGCCGATGGTAGGCGCGATGGCCATGGGCGCACCCGCAGAACTGTCGGCGCACGACCGCCAGCGCATCTCGGCGGCCATCCGGGCGGCGGAGCGCCGGACCACGGGCGAGATCGTTTGTGTGCTGGCCAGAAGCTCGGTCGAGTCGACGGCGCTGCCGATCGTGCTGGCGGCGCTGGCTTCGCTGGCGTTGCCGTGGCTGCTGGTCGGCCTCACCACCTTGCCGGTGCTTGTCATCCTCTCGCTGCAGCTCGCGCTGTTCGTGGCGCTGGCCTCCCTTCTCTGCCTGCCGCGCGTGCGGGCGGGCCTGCTGCCGCGGGCGACGCGCCGGGCAATCGCTCACCGCGCCGCCATGGAGCAGTTCATAGTGCGCGGCATCGGACGGACCGAGGGCCGCACCGGCGTCCTGGTGTTCGTCTCCCTGGCCGAGCGCTACGCGCGCATCGTCGCCGACGAGGCCATCGCCTCGCGCGTCGCGCAGGCCGACTGGCAGGGGGCCATCGATGCGTTGGTCGGCCACATGCGCGCGGGCCACATCGCCGATGGCTTCGTCGAAGCGATCGAGCGTTGCGGGACCGTGCTGGCCCAACACTTTCCGGCGACGGCGGACGAGCGCAGCGAATTGCCGGACAGGGTCTATCTGCTTTGAAGTTTACTGACTTCTACGGATCGCGAGGCAGGACGGCACTTGGCTCTCGCCGCGTCAGCGCAAGCAGGATCAGGCCGCCGAGCGAGCCCATGGCCATCGCCAGGAACCCGGCGAGCCAGCTGACCTGGCCGGAAGCGGTGGTCGTGGCGTCGAGCACGACGCCCACGACGAAGGGGCCCACCAGCCCACCGCTGAATCCCACGATGGAATGCACCGCCAGGGTGATGCCGCGCTGTCCGTCGGCGGCGGCGAACATCGCACCGGTGGTGATGGCGGCCGAGTCGGCCATCGTGAGCATGCTGAAGAGCAGGCAGGCAAGGACGGTCGCCCAGATCGGCAAGTACGCGCCGGCACCGGCAAAAATCGACACGACGAGCCCGAGCGCCATGACGGCGGCGATCACCCGTGGCCGGCCGAAGCGCATGGCGAGCTCGGCGCATGCGATGCTGGCGAACATGCTTGCCACGAGGAACAGCCCGGTTATCCAGCTGACCCATTTCGGCCAATCGGGACCGGCCGCTGCCTGGACACCGGACCAGGTGAGATAGGCGACGATCCAGCTCTGGAAGGCGAAGAGCTCCCAATTGTGCAGCCCGTAGAGCGCGATGTAGCGCAGCGCGCGTGCGTTCTTCAGCACTGGCCGCATGTTCGGCAGATGGAAGCGGCCGGACAGCGCCGCATGCGCGTGACCTGGGACGGGCAGGATCATCGCGGCGCTGACCAATGCGCCCGCCGCGCCGAGAAGCAGCGCGCCCTGCCAGCCGGCGTAGTCGGCGAACTCGATGGTGGCGACGTAGGAGACGCTCGTACCAAGACTGAAGGTTGCCGTGTAGACCGCGATCCAGCGGGGGTGCCGCTCGGGTGCCGTCCGATCGGTGATCAGGCGGAGGCCCGGCATGTAGGTGCCGGCCATCCCCGCCCCCGCCAGCCCCCGCGCCAGCAATGCCGACCAGAAACCCTGCGCGAACAGCGCGAACGCGAGGCCTGCCGCGGCCGTGATGAGCAGCGCCACCAGATAGATCCGCTTGGCGTCGATGTGATCGGTCAGCGACACTGTGAAGGGCACTGCACAGATATAGCCGAAGTAGAAGATGCCGCTGATCAGACCGGCCTCGGTATTGGTGAGGCCCCACTGTTGCTGCAGCACCGGCACGAGCGCCGGGAACGACGCCGAATTCAGCATCGTCAGGATCGACGCAACGAGCAGGATGACGACGAGGCCGCCGTCGCGCGGCCCCCGGCGCGTCTCAGACGGGCTGCGGCTCATCTCCGCGCTTCACAACGCGCATCGCGTATGGCATTTTTTCTGCACACGTGTGCACTACTGCCATGTAGGATTTGCGGATGTCAACGCAGCCATGAAGGCGGACAAGGCAAAGGGCCACAACATCCGTTCGCTCGACGTCGCGCGGCTTGCCGGCGTGTCGCGCTCCGCCGTGTCGCGCGCCTTCACCGAAGGGGCGTACGTTTCCGACGAAACGCGGGAAAAGATCCTGAAGGCGGCGTCGCTGCTCGGCTACAGCCCCAACGCCATCGCCCGCAGCCTGATCACGCGGCGCTCCCGCATGGTCGGCGTGGTGGTCGCCGACCTCGGCAATCCGTTCTACGCGCGCGTGCTCGAGCTGGTGTGCCTGAAACTCCAGGAGACCGGCCTCGCCCCCTTGCTTCTGTGCCGGTACAGTTCCCAGGATCTCGATTCGCTGATCCCGCAGCTGCTGGCCTACCAGGTCGACGGCGTGCTGATCGCCGCTTCCACGCTCTCATCGACGATAGCGACCCAGTGCGCCCGCGCCGGCAGGCCGGTCGTGCTGATCAACCGCTACGGCAGCCTCGACGACGTGAGCGCGGTGTCGTGCGACAACGTCGGCGGCGGGGCCGCGATAGCCGATCATCTCGCAGCCGGCGGTCATCGCCGCATCGCCTTCCTGGCCGGCCTGGAGGACACTTCGAGCAGCCGCGATCGGGAGAAGGGCTTCACGGAACGGCTGGTCGCGCTTGGGATGAGGCTCCATGCCCGCGATGTCGGCCACTACACCTACGAGGGAGCCGTGGCCGCCGCCCGGCGCCTGCTGTCGATGCGGCTGCGGCCGGATGCGATCTTCTGCGCCAACGACACGATGGCGATCGCCGTGGTCGACGTGGCGCGCTCGGAGTTCGGCCTCGAACTGCCGCGCATGCTGTCGGTGGCGGGCTACGACAACATCGATGCCGCACAGTGGCGCGGCTACGATCTCACGACGGTCGACCAGAACGTCGAACGCATGACCGCCGCCGCGATCGATCTCCTGCTGTCCCTGCGCGACCATCCCGACACCCCGCCCCGGCACGTCGAAGTGCCGGCGCGCCTCGCGATCCGCCGGTCGACGCGGCCAGCCGTCAAGCGAAAGACCCGTTCCACGCGCAGCGCGCGCAAGCGGCGGTAGCCCGCGGCGCGGCTTGACCCTGTCGAAAAACACATGCGAATATGCACACGTGTGCAGGAAGGAAGCGCGACGGCGCCCAAGGGAGGAAGCAGTGATCGGATCCAAGAATTCTTCTAGTGCGCCGATGGGCCGGCGCGGCCTGCTCCGCGCCACCGGCGGCGGCCTCGCGACGGCGGCGATCCTGGGCAGCACGCCCGCGCGGTCGGCCAATACGTCGATCGACATCGTGCACTTCTTTTCCGGCGCCGATCACCCGATGGAGCTGGTGATCAAGGCGTTCAACCAGAAGAACCTCGGCGTCACCGCCGTCAGCCGCCAGGAAGGCACCACGTACGAGGCGATCACCCAGAAGGCGATGGCGGGAATCGCGGCGGGCCGCCCGCCGGCCGTCCTGACGACGGGCTGGAAGCTCGCCTCCTTCGCCAAGCATACGCTGGGCGCGCAGGATCTCCGCCAGTTCGGGGCCGAAGGCCAGGCGGTCCTCGACAACTACCGCGAGGCCGCGATCAAGATGGTGACCATCGACGGCAGCGTGTTGGGCATTCCGTGGGCTCTCAGCACGCCCGTGCTCTACGTCAACATGGATCACTGGAAGTCGGCCGGCCTCGATCAGGCGGCGATCCCGACCACCGTCGAGGAGCTCTACACCAAGCTCGCCACGCTCCAGCAGAAGACCGGCAAGGCCGCCCTCTGCTACGAGGTCAACGAGTGGACGCCGCAGGCCTTCATCCAGAATGCCGGGGGCGACGTGCTCGATGCCGGCGGCAAGCCGGTGATGGACAGCGCCAACGCGATCTACGGCATGCAGAAGTTCGTCGAGGCCAAGACCAAGGGCGTGTGGAAGCCGATCGGCCTCAGCGAGATGCTCACCGCCTTCCAGGCCGGCGCGCTCAGCGCCATGGTGACCAGCTCGGCCCGCCTGTCGGGCGTCAAGGCGCAGAGCGCCTTCGAGATCAAGCTCGCCAAGATGCCGGGCCTGGAAGGCCGGCCGCGCCGGATGAACAGCGGCGGCAACTTTCTCTCGATCCTGGCGCGCAACAAGGAGCAGCAGGCCGCGGCGCTGCAGTTCCTCAAGTTCTGCGGCACGGCGGAGGCCATGAAGATCTGGCTGGGCACGGGTTATCTCAACACGACCAAGCACGATCTGCCGATCCCGGCGGGACAGGAAGCCGCCTACGCGCAGCTCGCCGACGGGCTCACGCCGGAGACGGTATGGCCCGGCCCCCGCGGACTGGAGGCGCTCAAGGTCTACGCCGACTGGATCTCGCGCATGGTCAACGGCTCGGTGTCCGTGCCCGACGGCCTGAAGAGCAGCAAGGACGCCGTCGCCAAGCTGCTCGCCTGACACGGAATGTTCGCGCTCCAGGGCCGGTATGCGGCGTGGCTGTTCATCGCGCCGGCGGTGCTTGCCGTCGTCGTCTTCATCTACTTGCCCATGGTGCTGAACGTCGGCGTGTCGTTCTACGACTGGAACGTCCTGCGCAACGAGTTCACGTGGCGCGGCGTGGAGAACTACCTCACCACGCTGCACAATATCGACTTCCACAGCGCCGCCACCAACACCGTGATCTATCTCGTGGTGCTGGTCCCGACCCAGATCGCCATTCCCCTGGCGCTCGCCTTCGTGATGCTCCGGGTGCGTCGGCCGCTCCTCGTGCGCACTTACCGGGGCATCTACTTCATCCCCACCATCGTCTCGTTCTCGATCGCGGGCGTGGTATGGCTGTGGATGTTCAACCCCATCGTCGGCGTGTTGAACACCGTGCTCGAGCAGGTCGGCATGCCGGCGCATCGCTGGCTGAACGACCCCGACATGGCCTTGTGGTGCGTGGCCGCCGTCTCGTTCTGGAAGGGATTCGGCCTCAACCTGATATTGTATGCCGCCGCGCTCGTGAACATTCCGGGCGAGGTCCTCGAGGCCGCCGAGCTCGACGGCGCGGGCCCATGGGTGCGCGCGATCAAGATCGAAATCCCGATGATCTCCCCCACGCTCTTCTTCACCGCGGTGACCACCGTGCTGATCGTGCTCGACGAGATCGTCGGCGTCGTCGACGTGCTGACCGAGGGCGGGCCGTACAATTCGTCCTCGAACCTGGTCTACTTCCTCTACGAGCGCGCCTTCCGGCAGTTCCAGTTCGGCGAGGCGGCATCCGTCGCCACCCTCATCATCGTCCTGGTCGCCTTCGCCACCTGGCTGCAGTTCCGGGCCTTCGAGCGCTATGTCCACTACCAGTAGTCCAGGCGCCGGCGCCGCGGCGAGAATGCTCAATCGGGCGGTCATCCACCTGGCGCTGGTCGTGGCGGCGGTCGTGACGCTGTTCCCGCTGCTCTGGATGTTCACGACCGCGTTCACGCCGAACGAGCTCACTTTCCGGCGTTCGCTCGGCCTGCTGCCGATGGAGCCCACCTTCGCCAACTTCGTGGCCGCCTTCCGGATCCAACCGGTCGCCCACTGGCTGGCGAACTCGGTCATCACCTCGCTCGCGATCGCGGCGGGCAAGATGGCGATCGCCATTCCGGCCGCCTTCGCCTTCGCTCATTTCCGGTTCAAGGGCCGCGACTGGCTGTTCGCGCTGATCGTCGGAACCATGACGATCCCCTACGTCGTCACGCTCATCCCGACCTATATCGCGATCGTCAAGGTGGACCTCTACAACACGCTGGCCGCCGTGATCATTCCCTCCATCGCCTTCTGCGGCTTCGCCATCTTCTTCCTGCGCCAGAGCTTCAAGGTCGTGCCGACCGAGCTGCTGGAAGCCGGCGTCATCGACGGCGCCGGTCCGCTACGCGCATTGGTGTCGATTGTGATCCCCAATTCGCTGCCCGCCATCGCTTCGCTGTCGGTCCTGAGCTTCCTGTCGGCCTGGAACCTCTACCTCTGGCCGCACCTCGTCCTGAACGACGCCGACATGAAAACGCTGTCGATCGGGCTGAAGCTCTTCGCGACGAACCAGGAACAACTGCAGCAATGGGGTCCGCTCATGGCGACCGCCGTGCTCGGGCTGCTGCCGGCGCTCGCGATCTTCACCTTCGCGCAGAAGTACATCATGGACGCCTTCGTCCACTCCGGGATCAAGTGAAGGGAGCAAGGCCGTGAAGGTCACCATCGCCACCTATAACATCCAGTTCGGCCGCGGCCTCGACATGAAGTTCGACCTCGACCGCACCGCAGGCGATGTGAGGGGCGCCGACATCGTCTCCTTCCAGGAGGTCGCCCAGAACTGGGAGCGCAACGGCGGCGAGGACCAGGCCGCGGGCCTGGCCGAGCGGCTCGGCTATCACTACGTCTTCGGCAGCGGGTTCAACGTCGCCGCGACCTCGAGCGAGCCGGGCAAGCCGAACAACCGGCGCCGCACGTTCGGCAACATGGTCGCGAGCCGGTGGCCGATCGAATCGAGCCGCACCTTCCTCCTGCCCAAGTACGCGCTGTCGACGATCTACGATCTGCAGCGCTGCGTGATCGAAGCCGTGGTGGTCACACCCGTCGGCAAGGTGCGGATCTATTCGCTGCACCTTTCGCACATCTCCTCCGGCCAGCGCCTGCCCCAGGTCCAGACCCTGTTGCAGATCGTGAACGAGGCGCCCGCCAACGGCTCGGCATGGGACGGCACGCACACGCCGGACTGGACCGAAGGCATGGATGTTCCGACGCTGCCCGAGCCGGCGCTGGTCATGGGCGACATGAACTTCACGCATGAAAGTCCCGAGTACGCATTGATCTGCGGCGAGAAGGACGCGCGCAACGGACGCGTGATCAGAAACACCGCCCTGCGCGACGCCTGGGTGGTTGCCGGTCACGCGGAAGACGACGGGATCAGCATCCGCAGCGAATATTCCGGCGCCGTTCGCATCGACCACATGTTCGTGACGCCCTCCGTGGCGCACCACGTTCGCGGCATGCGGATCGACGGCGATGCCAAGGCGTCCGACCATTTCCCGGTTTTCCTCGAACTGGAGGTCCCAAAAGCCGGGTGGGCCCGCATGAGCTGAGGGCTCTTCTCTTGGACTTGCCGCGAACGGCTCAGGCGGCGGGCAGGATCTCGGACAGGCGTTCCAATACGTATGTCGAGGAGATCGGAGAGGCCGCAGCCTCGGCTCGGCTCGTCGCACCGGTGAGGACGAGCGCACCGGACATGCCGGCGGCGGCGGCCATGGCAACGTCGGTCTCGAGGCGATCTCCCACCAGCAGGCAGCTCGACGGCGCCACCGCCAGCCGGTCGAGCAGGTACCGGCTGGTCAGCGCTGAAGGCTTGCCCACGATCTGCTCGCACTTGCGGCCGCTGCTCGCTTCGATGGCTGCGATCACCGCCGCAGCATCGGGCTGGCCGCCCTGCGGCGTCGGCCGGTAGCGATCTCCGTTGGTCGCGAGGAACCGCGCGCCGGCCCGCACCGCGTCGAAACCCGCCTGCAGCTTGGCGTAGTTGAAGGAGCGGTCGAAGCTCGCGACCAGCACATCGGTCCGGGCCGGATCGTCGACGAGAGCGAACCCCGCCTCCTCCAGCAGCGACACCAGCGCCGGCTCGCCGATCACCATGAGCCGCGCATCCGGCTGGCTGCGCTTGAGGTAATCGATCAGCACCAGCGCCGAGGTGACGACATCGTCCGCCGCCGCCGGCAGGCCGAGCGCGCTCAGGTGGCTCGCATACTGCGCCGGCGTGCGCGTAGGATTGTTGGTCAGAAACAGCGTCCGACGGCCGAGCGCGCGCAGGCCCGCCAGGGTTTCTGCGGCCGTCGGCAGCAGGCGGTCGCCCAGCACGACGGTGCCGTCGAGATCAAACACGTAGGCGTCGTAGAGCTTCCGGGGCGGTCCAGCGGACATGAATGTCAGCTCCGGTCCGGCGACCCGTCGGCGCTGCCCTCACTCGCCCTGCGGCGCAGACCGAGCGCCACGTCGGGTTGGTCAGTGATGATGTACGACACGGGCATGCCCAGCCAGTAGCTGAGCCGGCCGGGCCCGTTCACGGTCCAGATCCCCGCGCTCAGCTTGCGCCGCGACACGCTCTCGAGCACCGACGGCGTGGTCGGCGCGAAGGACAGGCCGATATCGGCAATGCCGAGGCCGGCAATCCTGGCCAGCAATTCGTCGAACTGGGCCGGCGTCTCCTGGCCGTGCCGCATCCACGACAGGCTGGTCTCGATCCCGTCGCGGGCGAAGGCCGGCAACGCGTCGAGCTCGAACGACATCACCGTGACGCGCTTTTCCATGCCGTGCCGGCGCACCGCGGCCATGACGCTTTCGTGCATGCGGGCATAGGCGCCCTTGCGCTCGTCCTTCTTGATCTCGATCCGGACGTGGATCGACTGGCCGGCGAGAAAGGCCATCACGTCGTCGAACACCGGCACGCCTTCGTCGATCGCGCGCAGCCGCACGCCGGCCAGCTCGCGCATGGTGCGCTCGCGCACCGAGCCGGTGCCGTGCGCGGTCTGGTCGAGCGTCGGATCATGGATGATGCAGAGCCTGTCGTCGCTGGTCAGATGAATGTCGAACTCGAGCTGCTCGACGCCCAGCCGGCAGGCGTATTTCAGGGCCGAGAACGAATTCTCGGGGAATGCGCTGCCGCCGCGATGAGCGACGATCTGGACGGTCGACATTCCGGGAACGCTCCTATTGCAGGCTGGGATCGGTGCGGTCGCGCAGCCAGTCGCCGATCGTGCTGATCGACAGGGTAAGGATGAAGATCGCGATGCCCGGGATCGTGGCGATCCACCACGAGGTCACGATGTAATCGCGGCCGAGCCCGACCATGTTGCCGAGGCTGGCGAGCGGCGGCTGGATGCCGACGCCGAGGAACGACAGGCCCGATTCGAGCAGCATCAGCTCAGGCAGACTGATCGTCCAGTTGACCAGGATCACGGCCATCACGTTGCGCAGCACATGACCGAAAGCGATGCGCATCCGTCCCGCCCCGGCACGCCGCAGGGCCGCGACATAGCCCTTGTTGTACTCGACCATCGCCATGGCGCGGACGAGACGCGCGTATCGCTCCCAGCCGTAGGTGCCGAGCAGGCAGACGAACAACACGAGGTTGTTGCCAAAGAACGCCAGGACGGCGAGCGCGAAGGTCAGGAACGGCACCGAAGCGTGGAAGTCGATGAGCACGCGGATGACGCCGTCGACCCAGCCGCGCCCGGTGGCCGCAAGCAGGCCGAGCAGGATGCCGAGCACGGCGCTGATCAGGCTGGCGACGACGCAGACCGCGAGGCTGACCCGCACCGAGACGATGAGGCGGCTCAGGATGTCGCGACCGAGCTCGTCGGTGCCGAAGAAGTGCCGGGTGGTGCCGCCAAACAGCACCGGCGGCGCATTGCGCGCGCGCAAATCGATCGAGGCGAAGCCGTACGGCGCCAGCTGCGAGGCGAACAGAGCCAGCACCACGAACGCCGCCACGGCGACGGCGGCCAACAGCACCACCCAGTCGCGTGGCGGACGTTCGTAGGTCGTGCGCAGGGCCTGGGGATCACTCACGGCTTATCACTCATGATCGCGGCCTCGGATCGCGCAGCCGCGGATCGAACATCAGGTAGAGGATGTCGACCAGCAGGTTGGCCATCGCCATCATCAGGGCGACCAGGATCACGATGGTCTGCACCACCGCGACGTCGCGGCGGGCGACCGAAGAGACCAGAAAACGACCGACGCCCGGCCAGGCGAAGATCGATTCCACGATCGCCGCACCGCCGATCATCGCGCCCAGCGAAAATCCGATCAGGGTGAGCAACGGGAGCGCCGTGCCCGGCAGCACATGCGCGGCCAGAATGTACCAGCCAGGCAGCGGCTTCAGGCCGGCCACCTTGACGTAGGGTTGGGCAAGGACTTCGAGCGTGCTCGAGCGCACGAAGCGAGCCACGACGCCGGCGTGCGACAGGCCAATCACGGTCGCCGGCAGCACGAGATGGGCAAAGGACGGCCCGCCGCCGCTCGGCAGCACGCCGAGGCCGACGGCAAAGACCAGAATCAACACAATGCCCAGCAGGAAGCTCGGGATGCTGTGCACCAGCACGGCATTCGTCATCACCAGACGGTCGATCAGCTTGCCGCGATGGCTGGCGGCCAGCACGCCGAGGCTGGTGCCGACGGTCAGCGAGATCAGCAGGCCGCTGCCCATCAGCAGCAGCGTCGCCGGCACCTTCTCCAGCACGATCTGCAGCGCCGGCCGGCTGTCGTTCAGCGAGCGGCCGAAGTCGCCGCGCAGCAGATGCTCGACATAGGCAAAGAACTGCACGTGCAGCGGCTGGTCGAGACCCCATTCCTTGCGCGTGAGCTCGATCAGGTCTTCCGGCGCATCGAGCGGCAGCAGGGCGCGGATCGGATCGCCGCTGACGCGCAGGATCAGGAAAACGAATCCGACGGCGAGGAACACCGTCACCGCCATGCGCAGGAATGTGACGATCAGGTTGCGGGTCACGCGATGCCCCTCCCGGCGACGTTCTCGACGGCCGCGCTCTCTTCCGCCCCGCGCATCAGGCGGCCTGCTCCTGGCGCGGCATCGAACAGCGCCCGCGAGTAGGCATCTTGCGGATGGCGCAGCACCTCGGCCGCCGGCCCCTGCTCGACCATGCGGCCGGCATTCATCACTCCGATTGCGTGCGACATGTGGCCGATCACGCGGATGTCGTGGCTGATCAACACGATGGTGAGACCGAATTTCTCCTGCAAGCGCAGCAGCAGGTTCAGCACCTGCGCCTGGATCGAGACGTCGAGCGCGGAGGTCGGCTCGTCACAGATCAGGATCTGCGGCTGCACGATCAGGGCACGCGCGATCGCCACGCGCTGCCGCTGACCGCCGCTCAGTTGGTGTGGCATCTTTTCCCAGACGCTGTCGGGCAGTCCGACCGAGCGCAGCATCTCGGCGGTGCGGGTGCGCCGCTCGGCGCGCGACAGCGGGAAATGGAGCGCCAGGGTCTCGTCGATCTGCGGCCCGACCTTCTGGCGCGGGTCCATGGTGCCGAACGGATCCTGTGCGACCATCTGGATCGTCCGGGCGTAGCTCTTTCGGCCGCGCGCGAGGTGCGTCTGCACGGTCTCTCCGCCAACCCGGATCGTGCCAACGGCCGGAATTCGATCGCCGATCAGCAGGCTCGCGAGCGTACTCTTGCCGCACCCGCTTTCACCGACGATTCCGAATGTGCGGCCGCGAGCCACCTTGAAGCTGACGCTGTCGACCGCGCGCACCGCACTGGCCCGCCGGAAAAGTCCGCGCGGCGTGGCGAAGACGTGGCTCACGTCGCACACCTCGATCATCGGCGGCTCGTTCTCGGCGGCCGCACCGGTCAATGCGGGTTGAAGCATGCCAGCCTCTCGTCCGTCCGCCGCTCCAGCGGCGGCACCTCGATGCCGCAGCGCTCCTGCCGCCGAGGGCAGCGTGGCGCGAAACCGCACGCTGCCGGCTCGACGGTGTTGATCATGATCTCGCCGGGAATCTCCTCGAGCTGCGCGAAGGCCGGGCGATGGCCCGGGATCGCCGAGAACAGCGCGTGGGTATAGGGATGACGCGCGCGCTCGCGGAGCGTGCGGCTGGCGCCCAGCTCGACCAGAGCGCCGGCATACATCACCGCGACGCGGTCGCAGAACTCGGTCACCAGATCGAGATCGTGCGAGATGAAGATCACCGACAGGCCGGTCTCGTCGACCAGCCGGCGCAGCAGCGCGCAGATCTGGGCCTGCACGGTGACATCGAGTGCCGTCGTCGGTTCGTCGGCGATCAAGAGTTCGGGCGACGCCGCCAGCGCCATGGCAATGGTGATGCGCTGGTTCATGCCACCCGACATCTGGTGCGGGTAGGCAGTGAAGCGCTGTTCCGGATCGCGGATGCCGACCGAGGCCAGCAGGTCGATCGTGCGCTTGCGCGCCTCGCCCGCCGAGAGGCCGCGGCCGAAGGTAAAGACCTCGGCGATCTGCGAGCCCACTGTGCGCAGCGGATTGAGACCGGCCACCGCGTCCTGGAAGATCATCGCTGCCGGGAAATCGCCGCGACGGCGCAGCGCCACCATCTCGCCGATCTCTACCGAATGCGTGCCGTAGCGCACCCGGCCACTCGTCCGGGCGCGCGGGCCGAGCAGGCCCATCAGCGATTGGCAGGTCACGCTCTTGCCCGACCCGCTTTCGCCGACGATGCCCAGGATCTCGCCCTTCTCGACCGACAGGCTGACGCCGTTGACGGCAAAGACCGTCCCTGCGGGCGACGGAAATCGCACGCACAGGTTCTCGATCGACATCAGCTCCATGTCGCGCGCCTGGATCTGCGGCCCCCGGTGCCTATTTGAACTTCAGGCGTGAGGGCCCGAGGTCCATGTAGAGGAACACGTAGGGCTTCCAGTCGACCGTGTCGCGGATGCCGTAGAATACCGCGTTCTGATGCAGCGTGCTGACGCCGGGATCGCTCCACTCGTTGATGTCGAGCATCGCGCGGAACGCGGCACGCCGGTCCTCCAGCGCCGTCGAGCGCTCGAGCTTCTCGCCGAGCTTGTAGAAGTCGGCATTCTCCCAGATGCCGCGCGCCTTCTGTACGCTGGCCGGACCGTGCTGGCTCCACAGCGAGAACAGCGGGTCGGGCAGCAGCGCGGAGTTCGACCAGTCGCCGGCGGCGCGGGCGTTGCCTTCGGCCATCAGGCCGCCGCCCGGCTCGACCATGACCAGCCGTACGTTCAGACCGACCGCCTGCCACATCGCGATCATCGCCTGCGCCGTCGGCAGTTCGGCCGTGTAGTAGTTGTTCATGGCGCGGAAGGTGATCTCATCACCCTTGTAGTTGGCCTCCTTCAAGAGCTTCTTCGCGCCGTCGGGATCGAAGCGGTAGGCGGGATAGTCCTTGAGGTACATCTTGCCGAAGAAGTCGTACTGCAGGCCGTTCGACAGCTTGGTCCGGCCGTTCCAGATCGCGTCGACGATGGCGGCGCGGTCGATCGACAGGATCATTGCCTGCCGCACGCGCGGATCCTTCAGCACGGGATGGTTCTTGTCGAACCAGATCAGACGGTGGTTGTTCACCGGGCCGCCGACGACGCTCACGCCCTTGGACTTGTTCTTCTCGACAACCTCGAGCTGGTCGGGCGGCAGGTCGGTGGCGATGTCGTAATCGTTGGCCAGCAGGCCCGCGATGCGCGCCGCCACTTCCGGCACGACCTTGAAGACCACCGATTTGGCGTTGGGCTTTCCGCCCCAGTAGCCGTCATGCGCCGTCAGCACCATCGAATCGTTGGGCGTGATGCGCTCGACTTTGTATGGGCCGGCACCGACCGGCGCGAGGCGCCAGGCGTTGTAGCTGCTGGCCTTGAGATACGCCGCCTTGCAGATGATCTGGGACGTCCACGCGGTCAGGCGCTGTTCGAAGATCGGGTCTTCGTAAGTCGTGGTGAAGCGCACCGTGTAGCGGTCGGTCGCCTCGACCTTGCCGAGGCTCACCCAGTAGCGGCGTACCATCGGCTTGCCCGGTGCCTGGTCGCCGGTCAGCCGCTCGGGGCCGAACGAGAACGCCACGTCCTCGGCGGTGATCTCGCTACCGTCGTGAAACTTCAGGCCCTTCTTCAGGGTGACGTCGAGCACCGTCGGCGAGGCCCACTTCCAGCTCTCGGCGAGATGGCCTTTGATGGAGAAGTCGCCGGCATAGTCGAACTGCAGCAGCGTGTCGTGCACCGCATAGTTGTTGCGGTAGCCGACGTTCGATTCGGCATCCAGTACCTCGGCCGTGGCTGGGTTGGCCTGCACCGCGATGCGCAGCGTCGGCCGCGGATCGGCCTGCGCTTGCGCGGCGCCGAGCCCCGGCAAGGTGGAGGCCGCGAGCGCGGCCGCCGACTTGGTAATCTGCCTTCTGGAAAACATCGTCATTTCCTCCCGTCCCTTTGCGCCCTTCCCATCGGGCATTGCTGTCGATCCTTCGCAGCAGGCCCCTCCTCAGGGGCCTGCTGCGAAGCACTTCCATTGATGTTTCAAGCCTGCCGCCGTCCTGCCTGGTGCACTTCCACGCGGCTCTCCCGGACCATGCGGCCGAACGGACCCGGCACCGGCTTGTCGACGAACAGATGGTCGAGATCGTGCAGCCGACCGCCGCGGACAGTGGCATTGCGGCCGAACTTGCTGACGTCGGCCACGACGACGGAGGTGCGGCAGCAATCGACCATCGCCTTGCGGGCCTCGACCTCGCCCTCGTGGAAGTCGAGCAGCATTCCATCCTCGTCGATGCCGCCGACGCCGAAGATGGCAAAGTCGGCCTTGTAGCGCCTGAAGAACGACACCGCGCCGTCGCCGATGATGTCGCGGTCGCGGCGGCGCAGCGCCCCACCCGCGATCGTGATGTCGATGTCCGGCTCGCGCGCCAGCACCGAGGCGACGTTCAGGCTGTTCGTGAAGATCCGCAGGTCGCCGCGCCCGGCAAGCGCCAGGGCGACGCATTCCGGCGTCGTGCCAAGTCCGAGAAACAGCGACGCACCGTCCGGAATGAAGTCCGCCACGGCGCGCGCGATCCGTCGCTTGGCCTCGAGGTTCAGCACCTGGCGGCTTTCGTAGGCAAGGTTCTGCGTCGGCGCGAGCGCCTTGACCCCGCCATGGACGCGCCGCAGCAGCCCGTCCTCGCAGAGTTGATTGACCAGCCGGCGGATCGTCTGCGGCGTGACGTCGAACGTGTCGGCCAGCGAATCGATCGAGACCTCGCCGGA
>JAEZIF010000011.1 GCA_023416135.1 Pseudomonadota bacterium | reverse complement strand
AGCGGCTGGTCATCAAGATCGTGCCCGAGGACTCGAGCCGCGTCGCCGCCATGATGGCGGGCCAGTTCGACACCACGCACCAGTTCCCGCAGCAGTTCATCGCCCAGGCCCGCAGCGCTCCCATGCTCACGGTCACCCAGGCCAACCCCAATTTCCAGCTGCTCTACTTCGGCTTCAAGACGACGCGGCCGATGGTGGCCGACAGGCGCGTGCGCGAGGCCATGAGCATCGCCATCGACCGCGCCGCCATCGCCAAGGGCATCCTGCTGGGCAATGCCGATCCCGCCTTCACCTTCGTCGATCCGGCGGCGCTCGACTTCGCCCCGTCGACCAAGGGTATGGTCAAGGAGGACGTCGAGCGCGCCAAGGCGCTGCTCGACGAGGCCGGCTGGAAGATGGCCAGCGACGGCGTTCGCGAAAAGGACGGCATCAAGCTGCAGCCCAAGGTCTACTACACCCAGGCCGGCAACACGCCGCGCGTCGCCGAGGCGATCCAGGGTTACCTGCGCAGGATCGGCATCCAGTGGCAGCTCCAGCCCTGGGACTCGACGATCGCCGCCGCCAAGATGGCCGAGCAGGACTACGAGATCTGGTCGGTCACCGTGCCCTACCTCTCGGCCGGCGACCTGATGAACATCTACTTCGATTCGAAGAACATCCCGACGCCCAACCGCTTGAACTGGAAGGACGCCGAGACCGACGAACTGCTGCGCCAGGGCCGCATGTCGCTGACCGAGGCCGACCGCGCCAAGTACTACGAGCTTGTGCAGAAGAAGGTGACCGCCGAGGCGCTGTGGATGCCCGTGCTCAACATCAACATGTACGACGTCACCAACAAGAAGGTGAAGGGCATGCGCCCGCACATGATCTACCAGAACACGTTCTACAAGGGATTGGACGCGAGCTTCTAGGGCGGACGATGGATCACACCCTCATGTTCCTCTCCCCCTTGGGGGAGAGGTTAGGTGAGGGGGTCAACGCGAAGACTTCCTCCTGCATTACCGCCTCACCCAGCCTCTCCCAAAAGGGGAGCGGAACATGAAGGAAAGGGGGCGAGGAGCCCGAGGGAAGAAGAAGGCAGAGAAACAAACCAAGCGAGGAAACGACCATGCGTAACTTGAGTGTAGGCGTAGCAGCGTTTCTGGGTATCACGGCCGCCGCGTCGATGGCCGAGGCGCAGACCCTGCGCATGATGAAGTCGCTCGATGCGCCGCATTATGACGGCGCGCGCACGACCTGGTCGCCGTCGTCCGACATCGTCAACATGTTCCAGGACACCCTGGTGGCGATGGACTGGGACGGCAAGACGCCGATCCCCTACCTAGCCAAGTCGTGGACGATGAGCGAGGACGGCAAGCTCTACACCTTCAAGCTGCGCGACGACGTGCAGTTCTGCAGCGGCAAGAAGTTCACCGCCGACGACGTGGTCTACTCCATCAAGCGGCTGGTCAGCCCCGAGCTCAAGGCGCCGCTCGCCTGGCGCGCCGGCAACCTCAAGGACATCCGCGCCGCCGATCCCTACACCGTCGAGTACGAGCTGAAGGAGCCCTACGCCGACCTGCTGCTCAACATGACGATGTTCACCATGGCGATCCACAACAAGGAGAGCGTGGAGGCGCTGGGCAAGGACTACGGCGTCAAGACGGCGGACGGCACCGGCCCGTGGTGCTTCGAGTCCTGGCAGCCGCGCACTGAGATCGTGCTGAAGCGTCACGACGCCTACAAGTGGGGCCCCTCGATGTACCAGAACAAGGGCCCGGTGAAGTTCGAGAAGCTGTCGATCAAGATCGTGCCCGAGGACTCGGCGCGCGTCGCCGCCATGATGGGCGGCCAGTTCGACGTCACCCATCAGATCCCGCTGCAGTTCATCTCGCAGGTCAAGTCCTCGCCCAACCTCAACGTCCAGGAGGCCAAGCCCAACTTCCAGCTGATGTACTACGGCTACAAGACGACGCGGCCGATGGTGGCCGACAAGCGCGTGCGCGAGGCGATGAACATCGCCATCAACCGCGCCGAGATCGTCAAGGGAATCATGCTGGGGCAGGCCGATCCGGCCTACACCTTCATCGATCCCAAGGCGCTGGACTTCGCCGACTCGACCAAGAGCCTCATCAAGGAAGACGTCGAACGGGCGAAGAAGCTCCTGGACGAGGCCGGTTGGAAGGTCGGCGCCGACGGCATCCGCGAGAAGGATGGCGTGAAGCTGGCGCCGCGCGTGCTGTTCACCCAGGTCTCCTACTTCCCGCGCGTGTCGGAAGCGATCCAGGGCTACATGCGCAAGATCGGCGTCGACTGGAAGATCGTCGGCTTCGATTCGACGATCGCGCCCGCCGAGATGGCCAAGCAGGACTACGAGCTGTGGACCGTCACCTTCCCCTACATGTCGTCCGGTGACCTGCTGAACTTCTATTTCGATTCCAAGAACATGCCGGCGCCCAACCGCATGAACTGGAACGATCCGCAGACCGACGAGCTCCTGAGGAAGGGCAAGGCGGCGCTGAAGGAGGCCGACCGCGCCAAATACTACGGGCTCGCCCAGCAGCGCGTCACCGAGGAGCATCTCTGGATGCCGGTGATGAACGTCGCGATGTACACCACCAGCTCCAAGAAGCTGAAGGGCGTGCGGCCGCACATGCTCTATCAGAACACCTTCTACAAAGGCCTGGACTACTCGTTTTGATGGACAAGCTCCTGGAGGTCCGCGGCCTTCGGACCCATTTCCACACCGACCGCGGGCTGTTTCGTGCGGTCGACGGCATCGACTTCTCGGTCGGCCGCGGCAAGACGGTCGGCCTGGTGGGCGAATCGGGCTGCGGCAAGAGCGTGACCTCGCTCTCGGTCATGGGCCTGGTGGCGAGCCCGCCCGGCCAGGTCGAGGCCGAGGCGGTGAAGTTCGACGGCCGCGACGTTCTCGGCCTGTCGGCCGACGAGCGCCGCCGCCTGCGCGGCGGCAAGATGTCGATGATCTTCCAGGAGCCGATGACCTCGCTGAACCCGGTCCACACGATCGGCCGGCAGATCGTCGAGGCGATCCTGGCGCACACCCAGCTGTCGCCGCAGGCCGCCAGGAAGCGTGCCATCGAGATGCTGGAGCTGGTGCGCATCCCCTCGGCGGCCGAGCGCATCGACGACTATCCGCACCGCCTGTCGGGCGGCATGCGCCAGCGCGTCATGATCGCCATGGCGCTCTCCTGCGAGCCCGAGCTGCTGATCGCCGACGAGCCCACCACGGCGCTCGATGTCACGATCCAGGCGCAGATCCTCGATCTCCTGCAGGATCTGCAGAAGCGGCTGGGCATGGCGATCCTGATCATCACCCACGATCTCGGCGTCATCGCCGAGGTGGCCGACGAGGTGATCGTGATGTACGCCGGCAAGATCGTCGAAAGCGCGCCGGTCGCGGCGCTGTTCGCCGATCCGCAGCATCCCTACACGATCGGCCTTCTGGGCTCGATCCCGCGGCTCGACGTCGATCGCGAGCGGCTGTCGACCATCGAGGGCACGGTGCCCAGCCCCAACAACCAGCCCAACGGCTGCCGCTTCTCGCCGCGCTGTCCCTTCGCCGATCGGCAATGCCGCGAGGAGCCGCCGCCGCTGCGGGACATCGCCGTCGGCCATCGCGTCGCCTGCTGGAAGGCCCCCGTCGAGCTCGTAAGGAACGCGGCATGAGCGCCGCCACCCCCGTCCTCGAGGCCCCTGTTCTGGAAGTCAGTGGCCTGGTGAAGCATTTCCCGGTCGCGCGCGGCCTGATCCGCCGCAAGGTGATCGGCATGGTGCGCGCCGTCGAGGGCGTGACCTTCGACATCGCCCGCGGCGAGACGCTGGCCCTGGTGGGTGAATCGGGCTGCGGCAAGTCGACGACCGGCCGCCTGATCCTGCGCCTGATGGATCCGACGGCGGGCTCGGTGCGCTTCAAGGGCAGCGAGATCGCGACGCTCGACAAGCAGGCGATGCGGCGGCTGCGCCGCCACATGCAGATCATCTTCCAGGATCCCTACGCCTCGCTCAATCCGCGCATGACCGTGGGCGAGATCCTGGTCGAGCCCATGGCGGTGCACGGCCTGCACACCGAGGCCGAGCGCACCGAGCGCGCCCGCGAGCTTCTGGCCGTGGTCGGCCTCCTGCCCGAGCATGCGCGGCGCTATCCGCATCAATTCTCCGGCGGCCAGCGCCAGAGGATCGGCATCGCCCGGGCGCTCGCGGTCAATCCCGACCTGATCGTGTGCGACGAGCCGGTCTCCGCCCTCGACGTCTCGATCCAGGCGCAGATCGTCAACCTGCTGCAGAACCTGCAGAAGCGCTTCGGCCTCTCCTATCTCTTCATCGCCCACGACCTCGCCGTTGTGAAGCACATCAGCGATCGCGTCGCCGTGATGTATCTCGGCAAGCTGGTCGAGATCGCGACCAAGCGCGACCTCTACCATCGCCCGCTGCACCCCTACACCCAGGCGCTGCTGTCGGCGATCCCGCGGCCCGACCCCAGCGTGCGCAAGAAGCGCATGCTGCTGGCGGGCGACGTGCCGAGCCCCTTCGCCCCGCCCCCCGGCTGCCGTTTCAACACCCGCTGCCCGTTCGCCCAGGACCGCTGCCGCCAGGAAGAGCCGGTGTTGCGCGAGGCCGGCGGCGGCCATCGCGTCGCCTGCCACTTCTACGAGACGATACCGGCACCGACGATCGCCGCCGCGGGCGGCCCGGCCGCCGGCAAGTTCGCCGAACGCCTGGCGGCGTTCGAGGCCGCCAAGCAGGCGCGTGCTACCCTGTCTTCCTGAGCGCAGGGGAGGATCTCGTTCCGGGCTACGCGCGGCGAGAGGCCCGTCGCCTACGCTCAGGACGACGGGCCTGGTGTCACGTACCATGCGCGGCATGACGACCAGAGTCAGTGGCACCGAGGGCTACGGCGAGACCGCTGCGGAGCGCGTGCAGCAGTATGAGAGCCTGGCCTTTGCCGATGTTCATCGGTGGACGGCGCATCTCTTTCCGAGCGAGCCGGGCCGCGTCATCGATATCGGCGCCGGCACCGGCCGCGACGCGGCGGGCTTCGCCGAGCTTGGCCATGCGGTAACGGCCGTCGAGCCCACACCCGAGCTGCTTGCCCATGCGCGCCGCCTGCATCCGCACCCCGCGATCACCTGGATCGACGATTCCCTGCCCGAGCTCGAGCGCGTCCATGCACTGGGTGCATGCTACGACCTCGTCATGCTGACGGCCGTCTGGATGCATCTCGACCAGGGCCAGCGCGAGCGCGCCATGGCCCGCGTGGCGCCGCTCGTGGCGCCCGGCGGGGTGATGGTGCTGTCGCTGCGCCATGGTCCGGTGCCGGCAGGCCGGCGCATGTTCGAGGTCACGGCCGCCGAGACCCGTGCGCTCGCCGCCCGCCATGCGCTTGAGACCGTCCTCGACACCGAGAGCGCCGCGCTGCTCGGCGGCCCGTCCGTGTGGTGGAGCCGTCTCGCCTTCCGGGCTCAGAGATAGCCGGTCACCGTCGGCGGCTTGAACCAGTTGTCGTGGCGGCCGTCCATATAGGTAATGGGCACCTTGGCCAGCGCCTCCGGCCGGATGTCGTCGAGACAGGAAACGCTGACCGACACGAAGGCGCCACCGATCTGCTGGACATTGCCTTCACCGAAGGCGCCGATCCCGCAATGCCGGCAGAAGCGATGATTGCCCTGCTGGCTGCCGAACCGATAGTCGCTGAGGTCGTCCTTGCCCGAGAGGAGACGAAAGTCCTCGGGCTTGACGAGTGCGTTCCAGGCCCGCTTCTTGGCGCAGAACGAGCAATTGCAGCGCCCCGTCCCGGCTTCGAGGTCGATGTCGGCCTCGAAGCGCACGCGACCGCAATGGCAGCCGCCATGGTACGTTCTCTTCATGGCTGGTCCTCCTCCGCTCCAAGATGGGCGTGACGGCGAACGGTTGCCAGCGGCAGGGCGGTGATCAGGTGAGTGGGCGCGTCGTCGTCATCGGCAATGCGGGATTGGACCTCGGGCTCAACGTTCCGCGCCTGCCTCTGCCCGGCGAGACCCTGGTCGGCAGCGGCGCCACGCGCGCGCCGGGCGGCAAGGGGCTGAACCAGGCGGTCGTGGCCGCGCGCTGCGGCGTCGACGTCCGGTTCTGCGCGCCGCTCGGCCACGACAGGGCGCAGGCCGACGAGGTCGAGCGGCATCTCGCCGCCGAGGGCCTTGCCGAGCTCATCCTGCCGCGCCTGCAGCACGCCACCGACTTCTCGCTGCTGATGGTGCTGCCCGGCGGCGAGAACAGCATCGTGAGCACCAGTGCCTGCTCGCTGGCGCTCGGCAAGCCCGAGGCGGCAACCGCGCTGGAAGGCGTGACCGTGGGCGATGTCGTGCTGCTGCAGGGCAACCTGGCGCTCGACACGACCGCCTTCGTGCTCGACACGGCGCGGCGGCAGGGCGCCACGACGGTGTTCAACCCCGCCCCCTTCTGGCCGGGCGCCGAGAAGCTCGTCGCGAACTGCGGCCTCGTCGTCGTCAACCGGGTCGAGGCCAGGCAGCTCGGTCGTTCGATCCACGAGGCCGGGGCGGCGATCGTCACCCGGGGGGCCGAAGGCTGCGAGCTGATCGAAGGCGGACGGCGACGCCGCTTTGCGGCGGAGCGG
>JAEZIF010000469.1 GCA_023416135.1 Pseudomonadota bacterium | reverse complement strand
CGGCGTCGCGATGGCGGCGGCCACGATATAGGAGGTCAGCACCCAGTTGATCTGGTCGGCCGTCGCCGACAGCGAGCCCTGCATGTAGGGCAGCGCCACGTTGGCGATGGTCGTGTCCAGCGCCTGCATGATCGTGGCCAGCATGATGCACACGGTCAGCAGCGCGAGGTGCTTGGGTTTGGCGGTGGAAATGTCTGTCATTGTGGTGACTCACCTCAGACTCCTCTCCCCCCTGGGGGAGAGGTTGGGTGAGGGGGTGATGCAGGAGACGCTCTTCGCGTTGCACCCCCTCACCTAGCCTCTCCCCCAAGGGGGAGAGGAACATGAGTGAGGACTTGAGGCGTTGCTCCTCGCTACATCCCCACGAACTGCTTCGCCGCCGCGACCAGGTCGCCGAGATGGCGGCGATGTCCGGTGTCGATGTCGACGGTTGCGCTCATGCCGGTGCGCAGCGGCGGGGCATCGGCGGGCATCTCGACGCTGAGCCGGATCGGCACGCGCTGCACCACCTTCACCCAGTTGCCGGTGGCGTTCTGCGCCGGCAGCACGGAGAACTCCGTGCCCGTCGCCGGCGCCAGGCTGGTCACCGTGGCCTGCCATTCGCGACCGGGATAGGCGTCGATGGTGACGACGGCCGGTGCGCCCGCCTTCAGGTAGGCGAGGTCGGATTCCTTCGGGTTCGCCTCGATCCAGACATCGGCCGAGGAGACCAGGCTGAACGCGGCCTGCGCCGCCGGCAGGTACTCGCCGACCTGCAGGGCATCGACGTTGGTGACGATGCCCGGGATCGGCGCGGTCACCGTGGTGCGATTGAGATCGCGGCGCGCCTTGTCGACCTGCGCCTGCGCGGCGAGGTAGTTCGGGTTCTGCTCGATCGGCGCATCGACGTTGCCGCCGAGTTGCGCCAGCGTCGCGGCCGCGTCGTTCCGGGTCATGGTCACGCGCTCGCGCGCCGCGTCGAGGTCGTGCTTGGCCTGGTCATAGGCCGCCTGGGCCGCGACGCCACGTTTCAGCAGATCCTGCTGGCGCTGGAAGCCGGTCTCGTAGAAGGCGGCGTCGGTCCTGGCCTGCGCGACCTGCGACTGCTTCTGACGGTATGTCGCCTGCAAGGTGACGAGCTGGTTGCGCACCGTGCCGAGATTGGCCTCCGCGCCGGCGAGCGCGATCCTGAACGGCTCCTGGTCGAGGGTGAACAGCACCTGCCCCTTCTTGACCTTCTGGCTCTCCTTCACCGCGACGTCGGCCACGATGCCCGACACGTCGGTCGCGACCGTGAGCTTGCCGGCGTGAACGTAGGCATTGTCGGTGCTGACGTAGCGGCCGCCCGTGGTGTAGGCGAACAGGCCGCCTGCCAACACGACGATCGGGCCGAGCGCCAGCAGGACCCGACGCAGGTTCTTGGGTTGCTTCAGCCTGGCAAGCGTCGGGGCCGCGACCTCGTCGGCCAGTCCCAGCCGCCGGAAGAAACCGCGGTTAGCCATGGCTTGCTCTCCTCTCGCCACCCGCTGCCGAAGATCTGGCGATCAGGTTGGCTTTCATGCTCGAAAGAATGTCGAGCAGGCGGTCGCGATCCTCTTCGCTCACGCCCTGCATCGCCTCGCTCCGGGTAGCCGCGCCGACGGCGAAGATGTCGGCCAGCTTCGGGCGTGCGGCCTCGGTCAGCCGCAGCAGGCGGATTCGCCTGTCGGTGGGATGGGATTGCCGCTCGACCAGGCCCATCTGCTCCAGCCGGTCGACCAAGCGGGTCAACGTGATCGGCTCGACCTCGAGGATCTCCGCCAGCGTCCCCTGCTGGATGCCGTCGTGCCGCGCCAGGTGCGCCAGCACCGAGCACTGCGAACGCGTGAGGCCCAGCTCACGCGCATTCTGCTCGAACCGCTTGCGCATCAGCCGCGCCACGTCGTGCATCAGGAAGCCGAGGTTTTTGTCGAGATGGTCCATCTAGCCCATTCCTAAGGACGCCTAATATAAGCATGCTTATCAAATTTTAAAGGCAAGCCTTAAGCCCTTGAAATCATTGAATCATGGCTGAGCTCCGCCCGGCCCTGCGGTGCGAAAAAACTATCTTGCGCGAAGGCGCGCGAAAGCCCGCGCCAAGCAGAATCCTCTGGTGCGCGTTCGCTTTCTGTTCTATACTGAAGTTATTGGATCAGGACGCTACGCCGAATCCTGCGCGCTGGATCGCCTTGCTGATCGCGGGCACGTCGGCGCCGGCTGGCAGACGCATCTCGCCGCTCTTGAGATCGACGGAGATGGGCGCGGTGCCCGCGCCCGTGGCGGCACGCGTGACGGCCTTTACGCAGCCGTCGCAATCCATGCCGGTGACCTTGAGGATGAGTTCTTGAGCCATGTGATATAGCTACGCGCCCGCCGGCCCGGCCGGCAAGGGTAAATACGTGGGGTTTTGGTGAGCGGCGACATCGACGATTTTCGCGGCCTTCTGGCCAAGGTGGGCAACGGCGAGACCCTTTCCATCGGTGAAGCCGAGCGCGCCTTCGACATCATGACCTCGGGCGACGCCACCCCGGCCCAGATGGGCGCCTTCCTGATGGGCCTGAAGGTGCGCGGCGAGACCGCCCAGGAGCTGGCCGGCGGCGCCCGCGCGCTGCGCGCCAAGATGCACGGCGTGAAGGCACCGCCGGGCGCCATCGACATCGTCGGCACCGGCGGCGACCACCACGGCACCTACAACGTTTCCTCCTGCTCGGCTTTCGTCGTCGCCGGAGCCGGCGTCCCGGTCGCCAAGCACGGCAACCGCGCCTTCACCTCCAGGTCGGGAGCGGCCGACGTCCTGTCGGCGCTGGGCATCGGCCTGGATATGCCCATCGAAAAGCTCGAGCAGGCGCTGGTCGAAGCCCGGATCTGCTTCCTGATGGCGCCGCGCCATCACGGCGCCATGCGCAATGTCGCGGGGCCGCGTGTCGAGCTCGCCCCTTCCCGCACCATTTTCAATTTGCTGGGGCCGATGTCGAACCCGGCCACGGTGAAGCGTCAGCTCGTTGGCGTGTTCGACCGGCGCTGGCTGAAGCCGGTGGCCGAAGCGCTGGGCCAGCTCGGGCTCGAGCGCGCGCTGGTGGTGCACGGCCAGGACGGCATGGACGAGCTCACCACCACGACCAGGAGCTGGGCGGCTTCGCTCGAGGACGGCAAGGTGCGCGAGATCGAGATCGCGCCCGAGGATGTCGGCGTGAAGCGCGCGACGCTCGCCGAGCTCAAAGGCGGCGACGCCAACCACAACGCCGACGCCATCAGAGGCGTCCTGCGCGGCGACAGGAACGCCTTCCGGGACATCGTCCTGCTGAACAGCGCGGCGGCCCTGATGGTCGCCGGCAAGGCCAAGGATCTCGGCGACGGTGCGGCCCTCGCCGCGCAGTCGATCGATTCCGGCAAGGCCGCGGCAACGCTCGCCACCCTGCAAAGGATCTGCGCATGAGTGACACCCTGACCAGGATCACGGGCGATACCGCGAGGCACGTCGCGGCCTGCAAGGCGCGCCGTCCGCTGGCCGAAGTCGAGCAGGCCGCCAAGGCCGCCGACGCGCCGCGCGGCTTCGCCAAGGCGCTCAGGGCCGCGATCGCTGCCGGGCGCTACGGCCTGATCGCCGAGATCAAGAAGGCCTCGCCCAGCAAGGGCCTGATCCGGCCCGACTTCGACCCGCCCTCCCTCGCCCGCGCCTACGAGCGCGGCGGCGCCACGTGCCTGTCGGTGCTGACCGACGAGCCCTATTTCCAGGGCAAGGACGAGTTTCTGGTCCAGGCCCGCGCGGCGACCGGGCTGCCAGTGCTGCGCAAGGACTTCATGATCGATCCCTACCAGATCGTCGAGGCGCGGGCGCTGGGGGCGGACTGCGTGCTTCTGATCATGGCCTGTCTCGACGACGTCCTGGCGGGCGAACTGGCGATGCTGGCGCATCGCTGGGGCATGGACGTGCTGGTCGAGGTGCACGATGCGGCCGAGCTGGAGCGCGCCCTGCGCATCGAGAGCGATCTTGTCGGCGTCAACAATCGCAACTTGAAGACGCTGGCCGTCGATCTGGCGACGACCGAGCAGCTTGCCCCCAAGGTCCCCAAGGACCGCGTGCTGGTGGCCGAGAGCGGGCTCGGCTCGCCGGCCGACCTGCTGCGCATGTCCAGGGTCGGGGCCTCGGCTTTCCTGATCGGCGAAAGCTTCATGCGCAAGCCGGACGTCGAGGCGGCCGTGCGCGAAATCCTGGTGCGCAAGGCCGCCGCGGCATGAGCAAGAGCACGAAGAGGCTCACCCACTTCGACGAGCGCGGCAATGCGCACATGGTAGATGTCGGCGCCAAGGACGTCACCGAGCGCGTCGCCGTGGCAGGCGCCAGCGTCCGCATGCAGCCGGCAACCCTGAAGCTCATTCGCGCCAAGAAGGCGGCCAAGGGCGACGTGCTGTCGGTGGCCCAGCTCGCCGGCATCATGGCGGCCAAGAGGACGCCCGACCTGATCCCGTTGTGCCATCCGCTGGCGCTGAGCTCGGTCGACGTCAGGCTCACGCTCGATGCCAGGCGCAACGCCGTCGCCATCGAGGCGACCTGCCGGCTCAAGGGCCGCACCGGCGTGGAGATGGAAGCGCTGACGGCCGCCTCGGTCGCCGCACTCACCGTTTACGACATGTGCAAGTCGGTCGACCGAGGCATGGTGATTTCAGACGTCCGGCTCCTACATAAGTCGGGCGGCAAATCGGGAACCTACGACGCACGCTGATGCTCACCGTTCGAGATGCCCACGCCCGCGTGATCGCGGCCTTCGACAAGTTGCCGGCAGAGATGGTGTCGGTGGCCGACGCCGCCGGCCGCGTGCTGGCGGTCTCGCCACAGGCACGCCTCACCCAGCCACCCGCCGACCTCTCGGCCATGGACGGCTATGCCGTGCGCGCCGAGGACGTGCCGGCCGCGCCGGCGACCCTGAAGCTGGTCGGCCAGGCGCCGGCCGGCGGCTCGTACGACCATGCGCTGAAACCCGGCGAGACGGTGCGCATCTTCACCGGCGGCCCTCTGCCCATGGGTGCCGACTCCATCGTCATCCAGGAAGACACCAAGGCTGACGGTGACAAGATCGTCATCCTCGAGGCGCCGCGCATCGGCCGGCATGTCCGCAAGGCCGGGCTCGATTTCAAGGCGGGCGACCGGCCGTTCGCCGTGGGCCGCACGCTCACGGCGCGCGACGTGGCGCTGGCCGCGGCGATGAACCTGCCGTGGCTGTCGGTGCATCGGAAACCGCGGGTGGCCATCCTGTCGACCGGCGATGAACTCGTGATGCCGGGCGAGCCGGTGGGCCGCAACCAGATCGTCTCCTCCTCCGGTATTGCCGTGGCGGCTCTGGTGCGCGCCTGGGGCGGCGAGCCGACGCTGTTCGACATCGCCCGCGACGACGCGACGTTGATCCAGGACCGCATCGCCGCCGGCGCCCGGCACGACCTCCTGATTACCTTGGGCGGCGCCTCGGTCGGGGATCACGACCTCGTCCAGGCGGCCCTCCAGGCACAGGGCTTCTCCATGAACTTCTGGCGCATCGCAATGCGGCCGGGAAAGCCCCTGATGTTCGCCGCCAGGGACCGAGCCCGCGTGCTCGGCCTGCCGGGCAACCCCGTGTCGACGATGATCTGCGCGCTCCTGTTCCTGAAGCCCGCCATCGACCGCATGCTGGGGCAGCCGGGCGACCTCGTGGCAACCGAGCCGGCGCGTCTGGCCGTCGACGTGAAGGCCAACGACACCCGCGAAGACTACGTTCGCGCCAGGCTCACGCCGACCGGCGACGGTCTTCTGGTGGAACCCTATCCGGTGCAGGACAGCTCCATGCTCTCGGTGCTCGCCTGGTCGTCGGGACTGCTTGTCAGGCCGGCGCACGATCCTGCGCGCAAAGCGGGAGACACCGTGCAGGTCATCGATCTTTCTGTTCTCCCCGGCGGGTACTGATCCCCCGCTTTCCCCGATATCCTCGGGATAAGTTGACATCGTGAAAGAACCAAACTAGAACATGTGCCGGGTTTCAGGATTTGTTCCGAGATCTGGTAGGCAGTCTGGGGAGAAGACGGTGTTAACCCGCAAGCAAAACGAACTGCTCATGTTCATCAACAAGCGCCTCAACGACGATGGTGTGTCGCCGTCGTTCGACGAGATGAAGGAGGCGCTGAGACTGAAGTCGAAGTCGGGCATCCACCGGCTGATCACCGGCCTCGAGGAGCGCGGCTTCCTGCGCCGCCTGCCGCATCGCGCGCGGGCGCTGCAGGTTCTGAAGCTTCCCGACGCGGCGGCAATGCCCGCGGCCAACGTCACGCCGCTGCTGAGCCGGCCCGGCCTGGCCGAAAGCCGCGAAGGCTTCGTGCCGCAGATCGTGCGCGGCGAGAAGGTGCCGCTGGCCGGCGCCATCCAGGTCGCCAACGAGGCCCAGGCGCTGAGCCTCCCCCTCTACGGCCGGATCGCCGCCGGTACGCCGATCGAAGCGCTGCGCGACAATTCGACGACCGTCGACGTGCCGGTGACCCTCCTGAGCTCGGGCGCGCACTACTGCCTGGAAGTGCAGGGCGATTCCATGATCGAGGCCGGCATCCACAACGGCGACATCGCCATCATCAAGAGTTCCGACACCGCGGACTCGGGCGAGATCGTCGTCGCCCTGATCGACGACACCGAGGCTACCCTGAAGCGCCTGCGCAAGAAGGGCGCCTCGATCGCGCTCGAGCCCGCCAATGCCGCCTACGAGACACGAATCTTCGGACCCGACCGGGTCAAGATCCAGGGCAAGCTGGCGGGGCTGTACCGCCGCTACAACTAAAGCGACGACAGTCAGCATCGCAGCGAGGTGCCGTCGGGCAGCACGAACGATCCCTCGCGTCGTGCGGAGATGACACAGCAAATAACTTTGGTTATATTGGGCGCATGCCCAGTCAAATACCCGGTGCCTTCATCGGCGCGGCTTGCCGGCTCGGGCTGCCCGGCACCCACGGCCGATCGCCGCGCCGCGCATTGGCGGTCTCGCGCCGAACACCCTGCTCGTCGAGCCACAGTGCCTGGGCCCCCTCACGCCAGGCGTTGCGGCGGTCGATGACCAGCCGCGGCCCGCGGCAGCGGCTCTGGGCATCGACGGTCGACAGCACGATATCGGCATTGCCGCAGGCCTCGGCGAGTCTCCGCTCGTCGCTCACCAGGGCGATGCGCCACGGCCCCTTGCGCCAGCGGCAGAGCCCGGTCCGGCAGCCGAGGCCGGCCGCCTCCTCATCGGCGCTGGCGAGCCACCGCTTGGCCCCCTCCTGCCCGCTGCGCCGCGCCCAGGTATCGGCGACGAAGCGGTCGGTGCGCGATGAGGCGACATGGACGACGCCCTTGTCGTCGCGCAGGCCGAGCACGCGGCCGTCGTCGCTCATCAGGAGGTCGGGTGCCGGCGGCGGGGCGAGCAACAGACCGATCGCCACGGCCGGCAGCCCGGCTAAACGCCAGCGACGGCGCCACAGGCAGAACCACAGGCCGCCACCGGTGATCAGCCACAGGCTGGCGCTGGGCATGGATGGCACCAGCGTCGCCGCATCCGGCCAGTTGCCGACATACCTGGCGATGGCGTTCAGCCCTTCGACGCCCCAGCCCATGGGCACCAGGCCGAAGCGCTCCAGCCCGAGCGGCATCAGCAGCATCGCAACCAGCCCCCAGGGCATGATCCAGAAGCCGGTGAGCGGCACACCCAAAAGATTGGCGACGACGCCGAGCAGCGACAGGCGGTTGAAGTGGTAGGCGGCGAAGGCGCCGGTCGCGATCGAAGCGATCAGGGTGGTGGCGAGGCTCGCCGCGATGGCGGCCCCGCGCCGCCACAGCCAGCGATGGCGCGCGCGGTCGGCGCGCTCGTGCAGACGTCGCCGCCAGCCGGCTGCCGCCTCCCAGGCCGCGATCAGGGCGACCACGGCAGCGAACGACATCTGGAACGAGGCGCCGGTGAGCGATTCAGGTGCCACCGCGAGCACGATGACGGCCGACCAGGCGACCAGCCTGAGCGACAGGGCCGTGCGGTCGAGCATGATGGCGAGCAAGGCGAAGCTCGCCATGGCGCAGGCGCGCTGCGCCGGCACCGGAGCGCCGGCCAGCGCGGTGTAGAACAGGGCCGTCATCAGCGCGAGCACGGCGGCGATCTTCTTGGCGTCGATGCGCAAGGCGACCCACGGCACCAGGGCGATCCCGTAGCGGACCAGCCCCATGACCAGGGCCACGACGAAGACGATGTGCAGGCCCGAGATCGACAGGATGTGGGCCAGCCCCGAATCGCGCATCGCCTGGGCGATGTCCTTGTCGACCGCAGTCTGCTCCCCCGCCAGGAGAGCCGCGACCACGCCGCCTTCGGAGCCGGGCAGCGCCTTCATGATGCGCTCGACGACGTCGGCGCGCAGGGCATCGATGGCGCGCACGAAGCCGTCGGGCTTGCCGGGCTCGATCACGACTGCGCGGGCGAGCGCATAGCCGACGGCGCCGAGCTGCTGGTACCAGGCGACGCGCTGGAAATCGAAGGCGCCGGGTGCGGCGGGGCCGCTGGGTGGCGAGATGTTGGCCAGGACCAGGATGCGGTCGCCGACATGCAGCGGCGGCGCGCCTTTGCTGAGCGACACACGCAGCCGCACCGGCGTCAATTCCGGCGGCGGTGCGCCGCTGCCCTTGAGCCGCACGGCCTCGAGCACGACCCGCACGCCCTCCGGCAGGCGCTGGATGTCGGCGATGCGGCCTTCGACGTTGACGTTGAACAGGGGCCGGGTGAGCGTCGGCGCGGCAACGCTGGCAGTACGCCAGGCCATCAGGCCGAAGCCCACCGTCGCCGCGACCAGGCCGATCGCGACGGCGCGGGCGAGGCTGCCGGCCGGCGCGAAGAACACGAGTGCGAGGGCAACGGCCGCCAGCACCGGCCCCAGCCACAGCGCGGGCTCGCTCGGCAGTTCGAAGTAGATCGCGATGCCCAGGCCCAGTGCCACCGGCAGCCACAGCATCCAGCGGCTGCGCTCAGTATCGAGCTGGTCCAGGATCCAGGCACGCGCCCCCGCCACGCTGCCTCCCACGTTCCGTTGTTTGACAGTGCAGGGACGCTCGCCTACCTACGGCGCGCTTTTTCGGCCGAAATGCGGCAAAACCCGCGCGATCCCTGCACCATGACCGTCGTTACCCGTTTCGCCCCCTCGCCCACCGGATTTCTCCACATCGGCGGCGCGCGCACGGCGCTCTTCAACTGGCTGTATGCCCGCCATCACGGCGGCAAGTACCTGCTGCGCATCGAGGACACCGACCGCGCGCGCTCAACGCCCGCCGCCGTGGAAGCGATCCTCGACGGGCTTTCGTGGCTCGGCCTCGATTGGGATGGCGATGTCATCTACCAGTTTCCACGCGCCGACCGGCACGCCGAGGTTGCCCGCCGGATGCTGGCCGAGGGCAAGGCCTACTACTGCTACGCCTCGCCTCAGGAGCTGGACGAGATGCGCCAGGCACAGAAGCGCGCCGGCGTGCCGATGCGCTACGACGGCCGCTGGCGCGACCGCGACCCGAAGGACGCGCCGCCGGGGGTCGCACCGGTGATCCGGCTGAAGGCGCCGCAGAACGGCCAGACTGTGATCCAGGACGCCGTGCAGGGCGAGGTCAAGGTCGAGAACGCGCAGCTCGACGACATGATCCTGCTGCGCGCCGACGGCACGCCGACCTACATGCACGCCGTCGTGGTCGACGACTACGACATGGGCATCACGCACGTGATCCGAGGCGACGACCACCTCAACAACGCCTTCCGGCAACTGCAGATCATCAAGGCCATGGGCTGGCCCGAGCCGGTCTATGCCCACATCCCGCTCATCCACGGCGCCGACGGCGCCAAGCTCAGCAAGCGTCACGGTGCGCTCGGTGTCGATGCCTACCGTGACATGGGCTTCTTGCCGGAGGCGCTGCGCAACTACCTGCTGCGCCTGGGCTGGGGCCACGGCGACAATGAGATCATCTCGACCAGGCAGGCGATCGAGTGGTTCGACCTGGCGGGCGTCGGCCGCTCGGCGTCGCGCTTCGACACGGTGAAGCTCACCAATCTCAACGCCCATTACTTGCGTGAGGCGCCCGATGCCGAGCTGCTGCCGCTGGTGGTGCCGCGCATCGAACTGAAGCTCGGCCGGGCCATCGACCAGACCGGCATGGCGCGCATCGAACGCGGCATGAATGGCGTCAAGCAGCGCTCCCGCACCGTGACCGAGCTCGCCGACAACCTGGTCTTCTACGCCAGCGACGGCGCCCCGCCGATCGCCGACGACAAGGCGCGCGCCCAGCTCACGCCCGACGGCAAGGCGCTGCTCGGCCGGCTGGCGGCCGCCTTCGAGGAGGTCACGGACTGGAGCGAGAAGCCGCTCGAGGAGGCGGTGCGCCGCTTCGCCGAGGCCGAGAACGTCAAGCTGGGCCAGGTCGCCCAGCCGCTGCGCGTCGCGCTGAGCGGCTCGACGGTGTCGCCCGGCATTTTCGAGGTGGTCGCCATCCTGG
Source organism: Pseudomonadota bacterium (assembly GCA_023416135.1). Classification (GTDB taxonomy): domain Bacteria; phylum Pseudomonadota; class Alphaproteobacteria; order Reyranellales; family Reyranellaceae; genus Reyranella. The sequence continues at coordinate 10,679 of JAEZIF010000469.1, read as the reverse complement.
GACCCGCCGAGACCGGGAAGAGATTGCTGGCCGCGGGCGGATAGAAGCGATGCGCATGCGGCCGTGACGGTGCGGCAGGACAGGTCACAGCGAGTGCAGTGTTGATTCTCCCGATCATGTTCCTGCCCCCGCTGATCGACGGCCGGATCGCGGGCCTGCCGCGGGCCGCGAAATAGCGGCTGGCCGGCACAATTGCGCCCTCGGAGGGGGCTTGTTAGGGTGCATCCGACCCGTGAAATCGAGCTGAAAGAGTGAGCTATGGCCAAGTCGACCGCAACGCTGACCGACAACGAAACCGGCAAATCCTACGAGTATCCTATCATCCACGGCACGGTCGGCCCGCGTCTGGTCGATATCCGCAAGCTGTACGGCGATTCGGGCATGTTCACCTACGACCCGGGCTTCACCTCGACCGGCTCATGCGGCTCGAAGATCACCTACATCGACGGCGACGAGGGCGTCCTCCTCTACCGCGGCTACAATATCGCGGAGCTGGCCGAGCAGAGCGACCACATGGAGGTCTCCTACCTCCTGATGAAGGGCGAGCTGCCAACCAAGGCTCAGAAGGACAAGTTCGTCCACGACATTACCATGCACACCATGGTGCATGAGCAGCTCAGCCAGTTCTATCGCGGCTTCCGGCGCGACGCCCACCCCATGGCGGTGTGCTGCGGCGTGGTCGGCGCGCTCTCGGCCTTCTACCACGACTCGCTCGATATCCATGACCCGCACCAGCGCATGGTCGCGTCCTACCGGCTGGTCGCCAAGATGCCGACCATCGCCGCCATGGCCTACAAGTATTCGGTCGGCCAGCCGTTCGTCTATCCGCGCAACGACCTGAGCTACGCCGGCAACTTCCTGCGCATGATGTTCTCGGTCCCGGCCGAGGACTACGAGATCAACCCGGTGCTCGAGAAGGCCGTCGACCGCATCCTGATGCTGCATGCCGACCACGAGCAGAACGCCTCGACCTCGACGGTGCGGCTGGCAGGCTCCTCGGGCGCCAATCCGTTTGCCTGTATCGCCGCCGGCATCGCCTCGCTGTGGGGCCCGAGCCACGGCGGCGCCAACGAAGCCGTCATCAACATGCTGAACGAGATCGGCGGCAAGCAGAACATTCCGGGCTTCCTGAGCCGCGTGAAGGACAAGCAGGACCACACCCGCCTGATGGGCTTCGGCCACCGCGTCTACAAGAATTACGATCCGCGCGCCAAGGTCATGCGCCAGACCTGCCACGAGGTGCTGACTTCGCTCGGCATCACCCATGACCCGCTGCTCGAGCTCGCCATGGAGATGGAGCAGATCGCGCTCAAGGACGACTACTTCATCTCCAAGAAGCTCTACCCGAACGTCGACTTCTACTCGGGCATCATCTTCCGCGCGATCGGCATCCCGACCTCGATGTTCACCGTTCTGTTCGCGGTGGCGCGCACCGTCGGGTGGATTTCGCAGTGGAACGAGATGATCGAGGATCCCGACCAGAAGATCGGCCGGCCGCGCCAGCTCTACAACGGCCAGACCGAGCGGCCCTACAAGCCGCTGCACATGAGAGGTTGAGATTTCGGATCGCTGTCCTGGGAGGAAAGCGAGACATGGCACGATCATCGCGAGGGCCGCGCCAGGCAACGACCTGGGCGGCCGAGCAGAACTCCAGGCCGCTGCCGCGCATCGTGCGGCTCGGCCGGCCGGCCAATGACAATGTCCGCCAGCTCCGGCCGCTGACGCTGGCGCTGTACGGGGCGTTCGCCGCTGCCGTCACCCTATTCGCGCTGGTGCACTGGCAGGTGCTTTAGCGGCAGCACCCTACCTGCCGGCCGGGTTTTCGACGCCGACCCGGACGATGCGCGGCGGCGACCTTCACTTGCGCTCGATCAGCTCGATCTTGTAGCCGTCGGGATCCTCGACGAAGGCGATCACGGTGGTGCCGAACTTCACGGGCCCGGGGGCGCGCGTGACCTTGCCGCCGGCCTTGGTGACCTCGGCGCACATGCCGGCGACGTCGGGCACGCCGACCGCGAGATGGCCGAAGCCGGACCCGATCTCGTAAGGCTCGTGGCCCCAGTTGTGGGTGAGCTCGACGACGCAGTGCTCCTTCTCGTCGCCGTAGCCGACGAAAGCCAGCGTGTACTTGCCCTCAGGCACGTCGCGCTTGCGCAGCAGCTTCATGCCCATGGGGCCGGTATAGAAGGCGAGCGACTTGTCGAGGTCGTGCACGCGGATCATCGTGTGCAGCATGCGGGCGTTGGTCGCGGTATCGGGCATCGTCCCCTCCTCTACCTGATCATGGCGGCAAAGGTCGCCTCGGCCGCAACCTTGCCTTCGACAATCCCCTTTCCGGAGAACTTCCAGACGTTGGCTCGGCTCTGGATCTTCGCGACATGCAGCTCCAGGCGGTCGCCCGGCACTACCGGCCGGCGGAAGCGCACGTCGTCGATCGACATGAAATAGACGAGCTTGCCGTCCGCCTCCTGCCCCAGGCTCGACATCACCAGAACGGCGGCGGTCTGCGCCATCGCCTCGATGATCAGCACGCCCGGCATCACCGGCTCGGACGGAAAATGGCCCTGGAAGAACGGTTCGTTGATGCTGACGTTCTTGATGCCGATGGCGCTGCTGTCGAGGCGCATCTCGGTCACGCGGTCGACCATCAGCATGGGATAGCGATGCGGGATCAGCTGCAGGATGCGCTTGATGTCGGCCACGGTCGCCGTCGTGGTCCCCGCCATGCTCGTCTTGTCGGTCTGCATGTTCATCCTGCGCCTTCCCCCTCAGAAGCGCGTGCCGAAGCTGAAGCGGATGTTCTCCGTCCTGTCCCACGGGTCCTGCTGCAGGGGCACGGCATAGTCTATGCGGATTGGCCCGAAGGGCGATATCCATTGGATTCCGACGCCGGTGGAGATTCGCATGGTGTTGCTGGTGAGCACCGTGTTGCTGTACTGGGCCGGACCGCCGAGGCCCCACAGCGAGCCGACATCGAGGAAGGCCTTGCCGAAGATCCCGATCTCCTTCGGCAGTCCTAGCGGGAAGCTGAGCTCGGTCGTGCCGCTGTAGAAATAGGTGCCGCCGAGCGCATCGGCGGTGATCGAGTCGCGCGGTCCGATACCGCCGACCTGGAAGCCGCGCAGCGTGTCGCCGCCGATGAAGAACAGGTTGTTCAGCCTGAGCGAAGAGTTGTTGTAAGGCAGCACCATGCCGACCGAGCCACCGATCGAGGCGACGACGTCCTCGAAGATGCTCTGATAGTAGACGGCGTCGGCCGTCGTACGGAAGTACTGCTCGGTGCCGATCAGGCCCGCCACCGCCATCGTGTTGCGCAGCAGGAAGCCCTTGGTGGTGTTGAGGCGCGTGTCGCGCGTGTCCCAGGCCAGGGTCTCGGAAAGCTCCGATACCACCGACGTGCCCGCATTGAGCTGCACGATGGTCGAGGCCCAGGGTTGCACGTTGTAGATGTCGGTCTGGCGCAGTGTATAGCGCACGTTCTGGCGCAAATGCTCGGTGTAGGCCCAGCCGGAGCGCAAGGCAAAGCCGATGCTGCGGTCGCTGTACGAGGCGACCGACTGGCGGTCGTTGGAGGTGCGGAAGATGTCGAAGCCTGCCGCCATCGGGCGGTCAAGGAAATAGGGCTCGGTGAAGCTGAGATCGATCAAGGTGCTCAAGGTGCCGACCGACACGCCGAGCCTGAGCTCCTGGCCCTTGCCGAGCAGGTTGCGCTCCTTGATCGCGACGTCGCCCAGGATGCCCGAGGTCGTCGAGTAGCCGGCGCCGAAAGAAATATCGCCGGTGCTCTGCTCGACCACCTGGACCTCGAGGTTGGTCTTGTCCGGCGCCGAGCCGGGCTGTGCGGAGATGTCGACCTTCTCGAAGAAGCCCAGGTTCTTCAGGCGCTGCTGGCTGCGCCGCACCTTGGCGGTCGAGAAGGCATCGCCTTCGGCCAGCCGGAATTCGCGGCGGATCACCTTGTCGAGCGTGCGCGTATTGCCGGAAATGTTGATGCGCTCGACATAGACGCGGGGACCTTCCTGGATGTCGAAGGTCACGTCGACGGTGAGGTTGTCCTTGTTGCGCCGGACGTTGGGCCGGACCTCGACGAAAGCGTAGCCTAGCGAGCCCACGAGATCGGTGAGCGCCGTGACCGTTTTCTCGACCTCGTCGGCATCGTACCACTCGCCTTCCGACATCGTCAGGTAGCTCTGCAGCACATCGACATCGAGGCCCTGGAAGCGGGTCGAGACCTCGACCTTGCCGAACTTGTAGCGATCACCTTCGCTGATCGTGAACGTGATGAAGAAGCCCTCGCGATTGGGCGCAAGCTCGGCGACCGCCGACACGACGCGAAAGTCGGCGTAACCCTCCGAAAGGTAGAACTTGCGCAGCAGCTCGCGGTCGAGATTGAGCCGGTCGGGATCGTAGCGATCGTCCGACGACAGGAAACGATACCACGCGCTCTCGCTGGTCCTTATCTTGCCGCGCAGGGTGCCGTCGCTGAACGCCTCGTTGCCGACGAAGCTGATGCGCTGGACGCCCGTGACGTCGCCTTCGTTGATCTCGAACACGAGATCGACGCGGCCCTGGTCGAGCTTGATGACCTTGGGCTCCACCGAGGCATTGTAGCGGCCGCCGCGCCGATAGATCGTCAGAATGCGCTCGACATCGGCTTGAACGCGCGCGCGCGTGAAGACCTGGCGCGGCCTGGACTGCACTTCATCGCGCAGCTTGTCGTCCTCGATCTTGCGGTTACCTTCGAAGGCAACGCGGTTGATGATGGGATTCTCCGTGACCTTCACGACCAGGGTCGACCCTTGCATGTCGATGCTGACGTCGGAGAAAAGTCCGGTGCCGAACAACGCCTTCAGCGAGCGGTCGGCAGCGGCATGATCGTACGGCTGCCCTTCCTTGAGCTGCAGATACGAGCGGATCGTCTCCGGCTCGGCACGGACATTGCCCTGGATCTGCACGGCCGTGATCGTTCCGCCAGCAGTCGCAGCGGCGGGACCCCGCTGGGCGTGCGCCGCCGTGCCGAACGTAAGGATTGCCGCAACGGCCAGAACGGCCCAACGAAAGATCAATCTCACCCCCGGGAACCTTCCCAGACGACCTGCCGGCCAGTTTCAGGACCACATTTTCATAAACCGGCCATGCGGACTTAGCTACCCATTTGTCCCCAGGCATCCGCCTCCCGGGGGTCCCGTCATGTGACCCGGCAAGGCCTCAGGTGAACATGCGCAGGATCTGCTTTATGTCGTTGAAGGTCGCCAGCAGCGCCAGGCCGATCACCAGACTGAACCCGACCTTCAGTCCGAGTTCCTGTGCCCGCAGGCTGAGGGGCTTGCCGCGCACGGCTTCGTACAGATACATCGCCAGATGGCCGCCATCGAGCATCGGCACAGGCAGCAGATTGAAGATGCCGAGCACGACCGACAGCGCGATGACGAGATTGAGAATTCCCGTCCAGCCCGCATAGGACGCCTCGCCCGCCGCCTTGGCGATGCGGATCGGTCCGCCCAATTCATCCACAGGACGCGTCGCCGTCAGGATCTGGCCCAACGACGTATAGAACATCGAAGTCATGCCCCACACCGCGCGCACGCCGGCGCCCATGGCGCCGATCAGGCCGTGGTTGCGGACCTCGGTGACGTTCGCGGGACGTATTCTCAGGCGGCCGATCGTGTATTCCTTGCCGGCGCAGTCGACCGCCTTGTCGGCGATCGGCGTGACGGTCGCCTCACCTCGCTTGCCGTCGCGGTCGTAGGTGATGGTGACGGGGCTGCCCGCGCGATCACCGATCATCTCCGGAATGCGCGAGAAGTAATCCACCGGCTTGCCGTCGATCGCCAGCAGCAGGTCGCCGGCCTTGAGGCCCGCCGCCTCGGCGGGGCTGTCTGCCGTGAAGCCGCCGACCACGGGACGGACCAGCTGATCCATGCCGTACTCGCCGAGCCGCATGGTGTTGCTGAAGCGGTCAGTCCGCTCGCAGTACTTGGGAACGATCACGCTCTTCAGGAGCTGATTGCCGCGTCGATATTCGACAGGCATCGGCTTGCTGAGATGGAGGAACTGCGCCTCGGTGATGTCCTCGTAGCGGTTGATCCGGCTGTCGCCCAATCGAACGATCTCGTCGCCGGTGTGCAACCCCGCCTTGGCCGCCGGCCCATCGACCTGCACTGCGACCGTGGTCGGCGAATAGGGTTCGCCCGCGACGAAGAAGACGGCGGTCAGCACCACGAAGGCGAAGATCAGGTTGGCCAGCGGGCCGCCCAGCACGACCGCGGCGCGGGCATAGAGCGGCTGGCTGAAGAAGGCCCGCTTCCTCTGCTCGGGTGTCAGCGGTTCGCCGGATGGCGTCGCGCTGGTGGCGTCGCTGTCGCCCAGGAACTTCACGTAACCACCAAGCGGCACGGCGGAGATCTTCCAGCGTGTGCCGTTGCGATCGGTCCAGCCGATCAGTTCCGGCCCAAAACCGATCGAGAAGACCTCGGCATGGATACCGAAACGACGACCTACCCAGTAGTGGCCGTACTCATGGACGAACACGAGAAGCGTCAGGACCAGAACGAAGTACGGCAGATAGGTCGTGAACAGCGACATGGCTCAGTACACCACGAATTTCTTTTCACTTCAATTACTTAGCGAGCGACCCTTCACGGCTTCCTCGGCCCGGCTACGGGCTTCCCGATCAGCAGCCTGGACCTGCTGGACCGATTCCACCCGCTCCGACGACAAGTCGCCTGCCGTCAGAACGCCCTCGACGACACGGGCAATGTCGAGGAAACCGATGCGACGGGCCAGGAACGCCGCCACGGCCACCTCGTTCGCCGCGTTGAGCACGGTCGGTGCGAGGCCGCCGAGAGCCAGCGCCTCTCGCGCCAGACGTAGCGAGGGAAAGCGGCCGGAATCGGGCCGCTCGAAGGTAAGTGGCGCCAATGTCGTGAAATCGAGGCGTGCGGCAGGACTATCGATGCGCGAGGGCCAGCCGAGGGCGTGGCTGATCGGTACCCGCATATCGGGCGTGCCGAGCTGCGCCAGCACCGAGCCGTCGCGGTAGGCCACCATCGAATGGATCACCGACTGCGGGTGCACGACGATCTCGATTTGCTCACTCGGCAGCCCGAACAGCAGGTGCGCCTCGATGAACTCGAGGCCCTTGTTCATCATGGTCGCCGAATCGATCGAGATCTTGGCGCCCATGTCCCAGTTCGGATGAGCCAGCGCCTGCTCGGGCGTGGCCTCGGCCATATCCGCCAATGCCCAGTTCCTGAACGGACCGCCGGACGCCGTCAGGATCAGGCGGTCTATGGCGTGACGGTGTCGCGGCTCGAGCACCTGAAAGATGGCATTGTGCTCGGAATCGACAGGCAGCAGGGCGCCACCCGATTCCTCGATCGCCCCGATCAGGAGCCGGCCAGCGCACACCAGCGCCTCCTTGTTGGCGAGCGCCACCATGGCGCCGCGCCGCGCCGCCACGAGCGTCGACTCCAGGCCGGCAAAACCTACGACGGCTGCCATCACCCACTCGGCAGGCCGTGCCGCCGCCTCGATGACGGCTGCCGGCCCCGCCGCGGCCTCGATCGAAGTCCCGGCCAGGGCATCCTTGAGCGCCCGGTAGCGCTGCTCGTTGGCGACCACGGCCACGCGGGCCCGCAGCCGTCGCGCCTGCTCGGCCAACGCCTCGACCGAATTGCCGGCGACCAGCGCTTCGACCCGGTAGCTGTCCGGATCGCGTGCGATGAGATCGACGGTGCTCTGGCCGACCGACCCGGTCGAGCCCAGGATCGTCACGCCGCGCGGCCGATCGGCCGATGGGGCATGCCAGCTCGTCATATCCACGGCCATCCTCCACCTACGATTAGCCTGATCAACGCCACCACGACAAGGACGGCCAGCAACCCATCGACACGGTCGAGCAGGCCGCCATGGCCCGGGATCAGCGTGCCGCTGTCCTTCACGCCGGCACGGCGCTTGGCGGCCGATTCGAGCAGATCGCCGAGTTGTCCGACCACCGCCAGGCCCGCGCCAATCGCGGCCAGAGTAAATGTATGGCCCACGCCGAAGGCAAAGCCTACGGCCGAACTGGCCACCGCCGCCCACGCCATGCCTCCGATCAGTCCGGACCATGTCTTCCCCGGGCTGATGCGTGGCGCGAGCTTGGCACCGCCCGCCAGACGGCCGACGGCGTAAGCGCCGATGTCGGTCGCCCAGATGCAGGCCACGATCCAGATGATGGTCTCGCGGCCGTCGCCCGGCTGATGGCGCAGCCAAAGCAGCGCGACGATCGCGGCCAGGCTGTAGACTATTGCAAGAAGACGCTGCAACGGCCGTCCGCGCGTCAGCCCGATCCATTCCGAGATCAACAGCGGTGCCGCAACGGCCGCCACCAGGTCGAGCCACGGAAATCCGAACCAGATCGCCGCCAGTAGCAGCGGGCCCAGAACAACCGCCGACAGGCCGCGCAGCACCAGGCCACGATGCCGCCCGAAGCGCCCGACCGGGGCGTCAGCCGCCGACGCCGCCATATCGCCGTTCACGCCGACGGAACTCGGCGATCGCCCGCTCGAGGTGTTCCTTGCCGAAATCCGGCCACAGCGTATCGACGAACACCAGCTCGGCATAGGCGCATTGCCAGAGCAGGAAATTGCTGATGCGCTGCTCACCGCTGGTGCGGATCAGCAGGTCAGGGTCGGGCATGCCCGCCGTCAGCAACTCCTGCTCGAAACGCGTCTCGTCTATTCCGTCCACAGCGAGCTCGCCGGCGGCGACACTGCGCGCCAGGCGCCGCGTCGCCTGCAGGATCTCATCGCGCGCGCCGTAGTTGATGCAGATGTTGACGTCGATGCGACTGTTGGCGGACGTCATCTTCTCCGCCTCACCGATGTCGCGCACGATGTCCGAAGCTAGGCCGGCGCGATTGCCGATGACGCGCAAGCGAGCGCCATTCTTGTGCAACTCCTCGAGCTCGTTACGCAGATAGTGGCGCAACAATCCCATCAGGTCGTTGACCTCGTCGGCTGGCCGCGTCCAGTTCTCCGTCGAGAACGCAAAGAGCGTCAGCACGGGAATGCCGAGCTCAGCCGCTCCACGCACCACGCGGCGCACCGCGTCGGCGCCGCGCCGGTGCCCAGCGACGCGCGGCAGGCCGCGCGCCTTCGCCCATCGCCCGTTGCCGTCCATGATGATGGCGACGTGATGGGGACCCGGCGCCGGGTCCGCGGTGGCGGGCAGCGACGCGGTCGACATCAAACCGTCTTGATCTCTTTTTCCTTGTGGGCCAGCACTTCGTCGACCTGCTTGACGTAGCGGTCGGTGAGTTTCTGCACCTCATCCGACTTCTGACGGTGCTCGTCTTGCGAGATCTTGTGGTCCTTCTCGAGCTTCTTCAGCGATTCCATGCCGTCGCGACGCACGTTGCGCACGGCGACGCGGCCATGCTCGGCGTACTTGTGCGCGAGCTTGGCAAGTTCGGCGCGCCGTTCTGCGGTGAGCTCGGGAATCGGCACACGGACGAGCTGTCCGTCCGGAGACGGGTTGAGACCGAGGCCTGCTTCGCGGATCGCCTTGGCGACCGAAACGACGAGGCCCTTGTCCCACACGTTGACGGCGAGCAGGCGCGGCTCGGGCGCACTCACCGTTCCGACCTGGTTCAGGGGCATACGCTGGCCGTAGGCGTCGACCATGACAGGGTCGAGCAGGTTCACCGAGGCGCGGCCGGTCCTGAGACCGCCCAGCTCCTTCTTGAGCGCATCCATGGCGCCATGCATGCGTTTTTCGAGTTCGTTGAGATCGGCGGTCATCTTCAGCCCTCGTCTCTGATGATGGTGAATGTCCCCTCTCCGCGCATCGTGGCGGCGAATGCGCCGGGCCTGTGGATGTCGAACACGATGATGGGAATACGATTCTCGCGCGCCAGCGAGATCGCCGAAGCGTCCATCACCTGCAGGTCGCGCTGCAGCACGTCCATGTAGGTGAGCGCATCGTAGCGCTTCGCCGTCTTGTCCTTCTTGGGGTCGGACGAATATACGCCGTCGACCTGGGTGCCTTTCAGAATGGCATCGACGCCCATCTCGGCGGCACGCAGGGCAGCCGCCGTATCGGTCGTGAAGAATGGATTGCCGGTGCCGGCGGCAAAGATCACCACACGCCCCTTCTCCATGTGGCGCGCCGCGCGGCGGCGGATGTAGGGCTCGCACACGGTTGTCATGGGGATGGCCGACTGCACGCGTGTCTGCAGGCTCTGGCGCTCGAGTGCGCTCTGCATAGCGAGTGAATTGATGACGGTCGCCAGCATGCCCATGTAGTCGCCGCTCGCTCGATCCATGCCCGATGCGGCGGCCGACACGCCACGGAAGATATTGCCGCCGCCGATCACCAGGCAGACCTGCACCCCCATCTCGTGCACGGCCTTGATCTCCTGGGCCACCATGGTGACCATGGCGGGATCGAGCCCATACTCCCGACTCCCCATCAGCCCCTCGCCAGAGAGCTTAAGCAGTACGCGGCGATAGCGCGGGCTCGACGGCATCGGGGGTGCCTCAGACTCCAGTTTTCTTGGGCAGCGCGGGCCCAAGGACCCGCGCGCCAGTTCTCGTTCTCATACTACTTCTTGAGCTGGGCAGCCACCTCTGCCGCGAAGTCCTCGGACTTCTTCTCGATGCCCTCGCCCAGACCGAAGCGCAGATAGCCCGCCA
>JAEZIF010000356.1 GCA_023416135.1 Pseudomonadota bacterium | reverse complement strand
GGGGGTTAGCGGCCGCGCGGGGGCGGGCGGGGCGCGGGCCGACGGCTATACCGTCGTGATGGGCAGCTTCAGCGTGATGTGGATCGCGCCGTACATGGCGGGCAAGCCGCCGATGGTGCCGCTGTTTGCGCCGATCAGCCTGCTGACCACGGTGCCGACACTGATCGTCGCCAAGACCGGCAGTCGCTTCACCGACATCAAGGCAGTGCACGCCGAGACTAAGGCCAAACCGGGCACCATCAGCATCGGCCACCCCGGCAACGGCACGACCAACCACATCGCCATCCTGCGCCTGCAGGTGAACGAGAACGTCAAATTCAACATCATCCCCTACAAGGGTTCCGGCCCGGGCCTTGCCGACCTGATGGGCGGCCAGCTCGATCTCTATGCCGACCAGCTCACGACCTCGCTGCCGCACATCAAGGCGGGCAAGCTCCGTCCTTTGCTGGCGCTCAGCGGTGATCGCATTGGGCAGTTGCCCGACGTGCCGAGCCTGAAGGACATCGGCACCCAGCCGTTCGACGGCGGGACGACGGCCGGGCTGCTGGCCCGGGCCGAGACGCCGCCGGCGGCGCTCGATGTGCTCAACGCCGCGGTCGTGGCATCGCTCAGGGATGCGGAAGTCGCACGCAAGCTGGTCGATCTCGGTGCCGAGGTGCGGCCCTCGACTCGCGCCGAATTCGCAGCGCACCTAAGGGATATGGAGGTTGGCGTTAGCGAACTTGTGAAGTCCGACCTGTTGAAGCCCGAGTGAAGCGGGCGCATGTCAACCTCATGACGAGCTTCCGCATACTTCTGGCCGCGGTCTTGGCTGCGGCATTGACGGCAGGTTGTACATCGACCGGCACGACCGGCGGCGCCGGCAATTCGCCGAGGGGCAGCCGCGGTGGCGGCTGGGAAAACTTCCGTGCCGAGATTCCAGTGATGCCGATGCCGGGGTCGCTGACGTGAAGAGTGCTCTCGTCTGTCTGATCGTGCTGGCGGTTGCCGGATGCTCGGGCATTCCCCAGGACGGCCGCTATCAGACCGGCGGCGGTGGCTGGGACAATTTCCGCGCCGACGCCTCCGGAACTCTCGTCGGGCGCCCGACATGATCGCGCGGCGTGTCGTGATGTTGGTTGCGACGATTGCGGCAGCCCTCGTTGCGGGATGTGCGGGCATCCCGCAGGACGACCGCTACCAGACCCACGACGGTGGGCGCAGCAACAGCCGCGCCGAAGCCCCGCCGGCGATTGGCCCCTCGACACTGCCTTCGTGAGCGATATCAGAGCCACAGCGGAATGATCGATAGCGCGGTCAGTCCGGCGAGTATCGAAGCCGCGGCCAGGAGTGTACTAGGCCCTGGAGTGAAGGTTGTGGCGACGGCCAGGGCAACCATGGAAAAGGAGTGCCTCGACCATCGCCGTATCTCCATGCCGCTACACGGCCTTCATGACGGCCCATAGGTCGGACTTGCGTTCGAAGCCGATGCCCGGCGCATCGGGCATCGCCACGCGGCCGTCGACCACGGGGCAATCGTCGGCGAAGCCGCCGAACGGCGCGAAGACCTGCGGATAGGATTCGTTACCGCCGCACTGCAGGCCGACGGCGATGTTCAGCGCGAACTGGTGGCCGCCGTGCGGCACGCAGCGCCGCGGCGACCAGCCGTGCTCCTTCAGCATGTCGATCGTGCGCAGGTACTCGACCAGGCCGTAGGACAGGGCCGGATCGTACTGCAGGATGTCGCGGTCGGGCCGAAGGCCGCCGTGGCGCACCAGGTTGCGGGCGTCCTGCATGGAGAACAGGTTCTCGCCGGTGGCGAGCGGCGGAGCGTACTGGGTGGCGAGCGCGCCGTGCGCCAAATAGTCGAGGGGATCGAGCGGCTCTTCGTACCAGCGCAGACCGTAGTCCTTGATCGCGTTGCCGAACTCGATGGCCGTCGGCAGGTCGAACTTGCCGTTGACGTCGACGGCGAGCCGGTCGCCGGCGCCGACGATCTTCAGCGCCGCCTCGATGCGCTTGATGTCGTCGCCGAGCGGCACGCCGCCCACTTTCATCTTCACACAGGAATAGCCGAGGTCGAGATACTGCTTCATCTCGTCCTGCAGCCCGTCGAGGTCCTTGCCGGGGTAGTAGTAGCCGCCGGCGGCATAGACCCACGCCTTGTCGTCGAACTTCCCGTCGTTGTAGCGCTCGGCCAGAAGCTTCCAGAGCGGCACGCGCTTGGCCTTGGCGACCGCGTCCCACAGGGCCATGTCGAGCACGCCCACCGCGACCGATCGCTCGCCGTGGCCGCCCGGCTTCTCGTTGACCATCATGGCGGCCCAGCACTTGGCGGGGTCGAGCACGCCCTCGCCGTCGAGCAGCGACTCGGGCTTGGCCTGCTTCAGGCGCGGAATGAAACGTTCGCTCAACAGGCCCTTCTGGGCATAGCGGCCGTTGGAATTGAAGCCGTAGCCGATCACCGGCTTGCCTTCGACCTCGAGGTCGGTCTCGATCGCCACGACGCTCGCCGTCATCTGGCTGAAGTCGATATAGGCGTTGGCGATGCTGGAGCGGATCGGCGATACGATGTCGCGGATGGCGACGATGCGCATGGGGGTCTCCTTAGGCCGCCGCGCGCCGCGTCTGGCGCATCAACAGCCACCAGGCGATGAGGGCGGTCATGATGTTCCAGGCGATACCATTCAGGAAGGCCGCGCGGTAGGACCCCGTCCAGTCGAACAGCACCCCGCCCATCCAGCCCCCCAGAGCCATGCCGAGCAAGGTCGAGGAGATCGCGAGGCTGACGCGTGTCGCTGCTTCGCTCGGCGGGAAGTACTCACGCACGATGATGGCGTAGGAGGGCACGATGCCGCCCTGGAACAGCCCGAACAGGGCCGAGGCGATGTAGAGCGACGTGAGCCCGTCATCGATCAGGTAGAAGACCAGCGCGATGCACTGCAGGGTGGCGCCGATCAGCAGCGTCATGACGCCGCCAACCTTGTCGGCCACCCAACCCGAGGCGATGCGGCTCACGATGCCGAAGCCCAGCATCAGAGACAGCATCTCGGCCCCGCGGGCCACGCCGTAGCCCAGGTCGGCGCAGTAGGCGACGATGTGGACCTGCGGCATCGACATGGCGACGCAGCAGCCGATGCCCATGATGGTGATCAGCGCCTGCAGGGCGTTGGGCGACAGGCCGAGCGCCGCCTGCGAGCGGCGCGCCACCTTGGCGATCGCGGTCTCCTCGTGATCCGGCGGCCGGCGCTTCAGGGTGAGCGCGAGCGGGATCATCGCCACCAGGCACAAGGCGGCGGCCGACCAGAACATGGTGCGCCAGCCGTGGTCGTGGATGATCCGCTCGATGATCGGCGGCCAGATGGTGCCGGCGAAATAGTTGCCCGAGGCGGCGATGGCGACGGCAATGCCGCGGCGCTTCTCGAACCAGTGCGAGACGTCGGCGACCAGCGGCGCGAAGGTGGCGGCGGCGCTGAAGCCGATCAGCGCCTGGGCGGCGGCGAAGAAGATCAGCGAGGAGGTGAGGGGCGCCAACGCGAAGCCCAGCGCCAGGCCGATCGCGCTCAGCACCGAGGCGATGACGATGCCGTGCCGGTCGACGAGCCGGCCCACGATCACGCCGCCGGCGAAGAAGCCCAGCGTGTTCATGGTGTAGGCGAAGGAGATGTCGGCGCGGGTGATGCCGAAATCGGTCTGCACCGCTGGAATCGCCACGGTCAGCGACCACATGCCGATGCCGCCGATCGTGCTCAGCGCCACGCTGGCGGCCAGGCGCCACCAGGCGTAGCTCGAATCGATACCGCGCATTGTAATGCCGTGTTGCGATCAGCCGCCGGCCACGCCTTGCGTGTTGACGTAGAGGGCGTAGAGGGAATGGCTCGCCGCCATGAACAGCCGGTTGCGATAGCGTCCGCCGAAGCAGAGATTGGCGCAGCGCTCCGGCAGTTCGATATGGCCGATCGGCTTGCCCGTGGGGTCGAATACGCGCACGCCGTCGAGCTCGGGCGAGCCCATGCCCCACCCGCACCACAGGTTGCCGTCGACGTCGACGCGGAAACCGTCGGGCGAGCCCCCGGGGCCGGCATCGATCAGCACGGAGCCCTTGCCGAGCGCCGTGCCGTCGTTGGTGACGTCATAGGAAAGGATGGTGCGGCGCGGTTCGGCGCGCGAGGCCACGACATAGAGCTTCTTCTCGTCGGGCGAGAAGGCGAGCCCGTTGGGGCCCGGGATGTCGTCGGCCACCATCGTGAGTTTGCCGGTCGCGGCGTCGAGGCGATAGACGGCGGGCTTGTTCTCGCTTTCGGCCTTGTGGCCCTCGTAGTAGCCGAGGATGCCGAACGTCGGATCGCTGAACCACACCGAGCCGTCCGACTTCACGACGACGTCGTTGGGCGAATTGAGGGGCTTGCCGTTGTAGGAATCGGCCAGCACGGTGATCGCGCCGTCATATTCGAAGCGCACGACGCGGCGTGCGTCGTGCTCGCAGGCGACCAGCCGGCCGCGGCGGTCGCGCGTGTGGCCGTTGGCGTTGTTGGAGGGCTTGCGGAAGATCGTGACGTTGCCCGATTCCTCGTCCCAGCGCAGCACGCGGTTGTTGGGGATGTCGCTCCACAGGAGATAGCGGCCGTCACCGAAATAGACCGGACCCTCGGACCAGCGGCAGCCCGTGTAGAGTCGTTCGACCGACGCCAGCGGCAGGCGGTACTTGTTGAATACCGGATCGAGCACGCGCACGGCCGCGTCGGGATAACGCTCGTTGGGTTGCCACATGGAAGTTTCCTCGGGTCTCGTTCTTGAGCGAGCCGAGACTAGCGGTTCGGCCGGCTCCTTCGCGACCCACGTTTTAGCAGGGCTGCCCCAAGTTCACCTATCCCCGGAAGGATCAGGTTTTCTCAGTCATCGCCTTCCAGCCCATAGGCCGATTTCGCCTGTTCCTTGCTGACCAGCCCCAGGCGCACGTCGCGCTCGACCTTCTCGCGGTCGCGCTTCCGGGGGTCGCCGAAGCCGCCGCCGCCCGGCATCTCGACGACCAGGCGGTCGCCGGCCGGAATGGTCTGGAAGCCCTTGGCCTTGAGCTCGGTGCCGGAGGCCAGCGACAGCCGACCGTTGCCGCCGGTCTTGCCGCCGTCGCGGCCGCGCGCCGGATGCTTGACGCGCTCGAAGATGGCGAAGATGCCGAAGGGCGCGCCCTCGCGATGCTCGACTTCCATCACCTGGCCGAGGCCGCCGCGATGTCATCAGCAGCAGGGGACCTGCGATGCCTTTCTCGTGCAGCCTGGCCTCGAGCTCGCCGAGATCGCCGCGCCAGGCAGCTCCTCGGCCAGGATTACTCCGGCGCGCCGCTCGTGCGCTTCGTTGGTGAAGCTATGCAGGAAGCACACGGCCACCGCCTCGCGCACCGCCTGCTCGTCGAGCGCCAGCACGGCGCCGTCGGCGGCGACGCGCTCGGGCACACCGAAGCGCAGGTCGCGACACCAGCGGATCGGGCCGCTCCACGTAGATGTCGTACTGCTCGAATCGGTGCTCTCGGGCGATCTCCAGGGAATCGCGGAAGCCCGCTGTCGTCACCAGCGAGCGTCGTGCCGTGCACGACAAGGCCGACCTCGGACGGCGGGCACTTGGCCTCGGCCAGGATGGCACGCACACCCTCCATCACGCCGCGCTCGGGTGCGTCGGGCGTGGTCAGGACCTTGATGGAACGGGACTGGTCGCCTCTTTCGAGGACGACGTCGGTGGCATCTCTGAAATGGCTACATCGAAATGGCTACATCGCCTGCTTGCGAAAGACTTCCACGAAGCGCTCGACATCCTGCTCGTCGTTGTAGACGTGCGGGCTGATGCGCAGTCGGCCGAGCCGAGGTGCTGCGAAGACATTCTCGGCAGCGAGCCGCTTGGGCAGGTCGGTTGCCATACCCTTGGGAAAGTAGAGGCTGAGCACGTGCGGCGCGCGCAGCTTCCTGTCCATCACCTGCACGCCGGTGTTGGCGAGGCCGTCGGCGAGCTTGTCGGTCAGCATGGCGAGGCGCGCCCGGATCGGCTCGTTGCCCCAGCCCGCCATCATCTCCATGCCGATCGCCGCCATCTCGATGGATATGAAGTGGTCGCGCTCGCCCATGTCGTAGCGGCGCGCGCCGTCCTGGTAGGCGGTGTCGCGGAAGTAGATCGTGTCCTCGGCCGACACCGCCTTGCGTGCCGGCGCCGTCTGCTCGAGCGGCACGCCGTGCTGATGGCGCTTGGCAACGTACATGAAGGCGCGGCCGTAGGGGCCGAGCACCCATTTGTAGGTCGGGAAGATCAGGAAGTCGGGATCGAGCGTCTTCACGTCGATGTGGCGGATGCCGACATCGTGCGTGGCGTCGGCCAGCACTGCCGATCCCTTGGTCTTGGCCGCCGCCGCGATGCGCGCCATGTCGAGAGCGCCGCCGTCCGACCAATGCACCGAGGAGATCGACACCAGGGCCAGGGGCGCGCCGCCGGGCCGGTCGATCGCCGCCAGCACCGCCGAGGTCCAGTCGCCGTCGGCCGGTTGCTTCACGGTCTCGACCGTGAATCCGCCGGCCTCGGCGCGGCTCATCCATTCGAGCACCGGTGACGTGTGATCGTCCTGCAGTACCAGCACGCGGCTGCCGCGCGGGATGGTCAGCACCTTGCCCGCGGTCGACACGCCATAGCCGACCGACGGGATCAGCGAGACGTCGGCGGAGTCGGCGCCGATCAGCGCGGCCGCGGCCTTGCGTGCGCGCTCGTATTGCTGGGGCTGAAAGTCGGCGGGCAGTTTCCAGGGCTGGCCCTTGCGTGCGACGGCGGCGCGGCCGGCTTCCTGCACCGCTATCGGCAGCGGACTGTAGGTCGCCGCATTGAAGAAGCAGACCTCGCGCGGGATGTCGAACAGGGCGCGCTGGCAAGGCAGCATGAAGACCTCCGATGGTTGGGCGAGAGTAGCGTGGTGACGGCGATTGCGGCCCGACAATTTCTCAAGCCAGCCCCTCTACGCCGATTGGGGCTAGACTGTCGTCATGCCACGTTTTCCGCCCCAACGCCTGATCTGCCTTACCGAGGAGACCGTCGAGACGCTCTATCTGCTCGGCGAGCAGGACCGCATCGTCGGCGTCTCAGGCTATGCCGTACGCCCGCCCGAGGTGCGTTCGAAGCCCCGCGTCAGCGCCTTCACCTCGGCGCGGCTGGACAAGATCCTGGGGCTGAAACCCGATCTGGTGCTGGCCTTCTCGGACCTGCAGGCCGACATCGTTGGCGAGCTCGCCAGGGCCGGCGTGGCCGTCCATCTCTTCAACCAGCGCGACATAGCCGGGATCTACGCCATGATCCGCACCGTCGGCGCCCTGATCGGCGCCGGCGACAAGGCCGAGGTCCTGGCGCGTTCGCTCGAGGCAAGGGTGATGGAAACGGCAAGCGCCACCAAGGGCGGGCCGCGGCCGCGGGTCTATTTCGAGGAATGGAGCGACCCGATGATCTCCGGCATCGGCTGGGTATCGGAGCTGATCGAGGTCGCTGGCGGCGAGGACGTGTTTGCCCATCTGCGCAGCGCCGCCGGCGCGCGCGACCGCATCGTTTCGTCCGAGCAGGTGATCGCGGCACGGCCCGACGTGATCTTGGCCTCATGGTGCGGTCGTAAGGTCGTGCCGCGCCAGATCGCCGAACGGCCGGGCTGGGGCGTGCTGCCCGCGGTCGCCGATGGCCGTATCCACGAGATCAAGTCACCGATCATCCTGCAGCCCGGTCCGGCTGCATTGACCGACGGCCTCGATGCGCTGCGCGCTGCGCTGTTACCTCGTGTGTAATTGAGAGACCGCCGCTGCGGGCTCACCTTCGGGACTGGTAGCTCATCTGAACCCTCCTTGGGTCTTGATGAACCGCCAGCGCCTTGCCGTTCACCTCGTCGCCTTGGTGACGCCGGTGTCGTCACGGCTGTCGTTACGGCAATGGATGCACGCAGTCTGCGTGATGCCTGAATTCCCCAGCCGCCTGTCTATGAATCAGGCAAGTCGTTCTGGGAGGCATGCGGGCCTCTGCGCTGACGACACAAAACTGTCACCCCTTGCAAGGCGAGGGACCTTTAGGGAACATTAGGGCCCTCGCCAAGCTCGGGGATGGCAGTGAGACAGGTTTTTGCCTCACAATCGCCATAACCATGCGCCCTGCTGGGGAACTCCCGCGTGCGATGAGCGTTAACTCGCGCGCGCAAAGCGCGGTCCCGCCTTCGGGGCGGCCACGCAGGCGGCGTGTTGTGGTCGATAGCCTCTTCGCGCCCGAAGAATAGGTCACGAGCGAAGAGGGGTTTTAGCCGGATGACACCGCCGGATCTCGACCGGACGAACGCGCTGTTTCTCGATCTCGATGGGACATTGCTGGAGATCGCGGAGACGCCGGAATCGGTCGTCGTTCCGCCTGATCTGCCGCAGCTGCTGGAGAGCCTGCGTGCGGAGCTGGGCGGCGCGGTCGCCATCGTCACCGGCCGGTCGATCGGCGTCGTCGATGATCTGCTCAATCCCTTCGTCGCCACGGCGGCCGGTGAGCATGGCGCGTCGATGCGCTATCAGGACGGCAAGACCGAAGAGATGCCCAAAGGCCACGCCGTGCCGGAGGCTTGGCGCGAAACCCTGGTCGCCGCGGCTGGGCGTTGGCCCGGCGTGCTGGTCGAGCCCAAGCCGCATGGTGTCGCCCTCCACTATCGCCTGGTGCCCGAGCGTGGCGAAGAGGTGTGGCGCCTGGCGCGCGCTCTGGTGCCGCAGGATCATCCCTGGTTCCGGCTGCTGCCGGCTCGCGAGGCGGTCGAGATCGGGCCGCGCGCAGCTTCCAAGGGCCATGCCGTCGAGCAGTTCATGCAGCATCAACCCTTCCAGGGCCGCCGGCCGATCTTCGTCGGCGACGACTTCACCGACGAGGCCGGCATGGAAGCGGCACGGAAGTTCGGCGGCGAGGGCCTGCGCGTGGCCGAGGTGTTCGGCGGCCAGCCGGCGGCAGTCCGTGCTTGGCTGAAGCGTGGCGCCGAGTTGCTGAGAGGCCGCAACACGCCGCCTGCGCTGTCGGCCGGAGCTGCGCCATGAGCAGCCTCGAACTCGGCGTCATCGGCAACTGCGCGATCGCCAGTCTTGTCGACCGCAAGGGCCGGCACGTCTGGCACGGCCTCGGCCGCCTCGACGGCGATCCGGTATTCAATGCCCTGCTGGGCGGCGATGACCCGCAGGGCGGTTTCATGGATGTGGTGGTCGCGGGCGCCAACGAGGTCGGCCGTCAACGCTACCTGCACAACACCGCCGTCCTGGAGACGGTGATCGAGGGCAACAGCGGCACGGTCCGCCTGGTCGACTTCGCGCCGCGCTTCCGTCGCTTCGGCCGCATGTTCCGTCCGCCCATGCTGGTGCGCCGACTCGAGCCGGTGGCCGGCCGGCCGCGCATCACCATCCGGCTGCGTCCGACCTTCGACTACGGTGCCCACAAGGCCAAGCTGACCTCGGGCAGCAACCACGCGCGCTTCTTCGGCGACACCGGGGTGCTGCGGCTCACGACCGACGCGTCGATCAACTACATCCTGCACGAGACCGAGTTCTCGCTCGACCGTCCGCTCAACCTGATCGTCGGCGCCGACGAGAGCATCACCGACAATCCCGACTCTCTGGCCAAGAGCTTCCTCGCCGAGACGGAGTCCTACTGGCAGACCTGGGTGCGCGATCTCAACATCCCCTTCGACTGGCAGCAGGCGGTGATCCGCGCGGCGATCACCCTGAAGTTGTGCAGCTACGAGGACACGGGCGCAGTGCTGGCGGCGCTCACGACCTCGGTGCCGGAAGCGCCCAACACGCCGCGCACCTGGGACTACCGCTTCACCTGGCTGCGCGACGCCTTCTTCACCGTGACGGCGCTCAATCGCCTGTCGGCAACGCGCACCATGGAAAGCTACGTGCGCTTCATCGTCGATGTCGTCGAAGCAGGCAGCTCGCGCGATGAGGTGCACGAGATCGCGCCGCTGTTCCCGATCGCGCCCGGCACCGACACGGCGGAACGTCTGATCGACACGCTGCCGGGCTATCGCGGCTTCGGGCCGGTGCGCATCGGTAACGCCGCCGTCATACAGCGGCAGAACGACACCTACGGCTCGATGGTCCTGACGGCAGCGCAGATGTTCTGGGACGAGCGACTGCCGCGGCAGGGCGATCTCGAACTCTATCGCCAGCTCTGCGTCGTCGGGAACGAGGCCCATCGCGCGGCGTTGACGCCCGATGCCGGCCTTTGGGAGTACCGTGAGCGCGAGGAAGTGCACACCTTTTCCGCAGGGATGTGCTGGGCCGCGCAGCACAGGCTCGGCATGATCGCCAAGCGGGTTGGCGTCGATTCCGAATCGCGGGAGTGGCTCGCTCGTGCCGGCGTGCTGCGCCAGGAGGTCTTGCAGCGCGGCACCACCCAGGAGGGCTGGATTTCGGGCGTGCTCGACCGCGACATGCTCGACGCCTCGTGCCTCGTGCTGCCCGAGATCGGCTTGCTGGGCTCCGACGATCCGCGCTTCCACGCCACCCTGGACGTCGTCGCCAAGCGCTTGATGAAGAACGGCTTCCTGATGCGCTACCGCGAGGCCGACGATTTCGGCAAGCCGTCCAATGCCTTCCTGCTCTGTACCTTCTGGTACATAGACGCGCTGGCCAGCGTCGGCCGCCGCCAGGAGGCGCTCGAGCTCTTCAATAACCTGCTCGCCCGTCGCAACCATGTCGGGCTATTATCCGAGGATATCGATCCGAAGACCGGCGAGCTGTGGGGCAACTTTCCGCAAACCTACTCGCAGGTCGGGCTGATCCTGTCGGCCATGCGTTTGTCGCGAAGCTGGGAGGAGGGGCTATGGCACGCATCGTGATCGTCTCCAATCGAGTACCGATTCCCAAGGCGCGCGTTCCTGCCGCGGGCGGTCTCACCGTGGCCCTGCGCGATCTGCTCATCCCGGGCGCGATGTGGTTCGGCTGGAGCGGACGATTGTCGTCCGAGCCGTCGCTGCAGCCCGCATTGGTCGAGGCGCGCGGCGTCACCTACGCCACCGTCGATCTTTCGGCCGAAGCCCATCGTGCCTTCTATGTCGGGTTCGCCAACGGCGCACTGTGGCCGCTGCTGCATTTCCGCCTGGGGCTGATGCACTACCGGCGCGAGGACTGGCTGGGCTATCTCGCCGTCAACCAGACATTTGCCTCCTCGCTCGGCCAGGTGCTGCAACCCGACGACACGGTCTGGGCGCACGACTATCATTTGCTGCCGCTCGGCCGCCTGCTGCGCCAGCAGGGGTTCAACGGGCCGCTGGGCTTCTTCCTGCACGTTCCATTCGTGCCGCCCTCGATGCTGGAGGCGATCCCGGTCGCGCGCGAACTCGTGGCCGATCTCTGCGCGTACGACGTCGTCGGCTTCCAGACCGAGGAACACGCGCGCGACTTCCGCGACTGCGCGCAGCGCCTGTTGGGTGCCATGGTCGACGGCGAATGGGTGCGCCTGAACGGCCGGCGCGTGCGCGCCTTCGCCGATCCGATCGGCATCGACGCCCAGGCTTTCGCCGAGGAGGCGGAGCGCGCCGCCAACGACAAGCTGGTCCATCGCGTCTCCGGCAGCCTGTCCGGTCGTTTGCTCGCCGTCGGCGTCGACCGCATGGATTATTCCAAGGGCCTGCCCAACCGCTTCGAGGCCTACGGTCGACTGCTCGAGCGCCATCCTGAGCATCGCCGGCGAATACATTTCCTGCAGATCTGTCCACGCTCGCGCGAAGAGGTCGACGAATACCGCAAGCTGCGCGCCGAGCTCGACCGGCTGACCGGCCGCATCAACGGCCGCTTCTCGGAGTTCGATTGGACGCCGTTGCGCTACTCGACGCGGCCGGCGCCGCGTTCGACCCTGGCCGGTCTCTACCGCATCAGCCGTATCGGCGTTGTGACGCCGCTGCGCGACGGCATGAACCTCGTTGCCAAGGAATTCGTGGCCGCCCAGTCCGACGACGATCCGGGCGTCCTGGTGCTGTCGAAGTTTGCCGGTGCCGCCCACGAGCTCACCGAGGCGCTGATCGTCAATCCGTTCGATCCCGACGCCATCGCCGACGCCATGCACGTGGCGCTGACCATGCCGCTCGCCGAGCGCCGCGAGCGCCACGCAGCGCTCAAGGCCAAGGTCTTCCGCACCACTGCCAGCGCCTATTGCCAGCGTTTCCTCGATGCGCTGCATGCGCCGGCGCTGAAGCTGCAGGCGGCGTAGAACCAACCGTCGGTTGGTCGCCGGCCGCGAGGCGATGGGTTACGCTCCCATCGCCCGCCCATGAGCATCGTCTCGCGCCTCTGCATTTCCGGCTACCGTTCGCTGCGCGACGTCAGGCTCGAGGTCGGACAGCTCACGGTCGTCACCGGCGCCAACGGCAGCGGCAAATCGAGCCTTTACCGCGCCCTCCGCCTGCTGGCCGACGTCGCGCAGGGCCGGATCATCCATTCGCTGGCGCTGGAAGGTGGTTTGCAGTCGGTGCTGTGGGCGGGCCCCGAGCGGTTCTCGCGCGCGATGAAGGCGGGGACGCAAGCCGTCGAGGGAACGGTGCGCAGGAATTCCGTGAGCCTGAAGCTCGGCTTTTCGTCCGACGACTACGGCTTCGCCATCGATCTGGGCTTGCCGTTGCCCGACTCGAGGCACTTCTACAAGGATCCCGTCATCAAGACGGAAAGTCTTTGGACAGGGCTCATCCTGGGCCGCGCCAACGCCTTTGCCCAACGCAAGGGACCGGTGGTCAACCTGCGCAACCAGGAGGGCGAGTGGCGGTTGGCCTATGATCGGCTCGCGTCCTACGACAGCATGCTCACGCACTGCAGCGACCCGCGTGATGCCGTCGAACTGCTGCTGCTGCGCGAGAACATGCGCGGCTGGCGCTTCTATGACCATTTCCGCACGGACAGCGAGGCGCCGGCGCGGCGGCGGGCGGGGGGGCGCGGGCCCCCGCGGGGGGGGCGCCGGGGGGG